>NZ_JBQKDI010000004.1:0-143629 GCF_052121915.1 Collinsella sp. LCP19S3_B11 | reverse complement strand
CTTCCTCGGCCTGTAGCCGACCTTGCGCCTGAGCTCCATGTTGGTCATGCCGTCGTAGCCCGCCGAGACCCAGCGGTAGATGGTCGACGGCGACAGGTCCACCGGGCCGCCGTTGCGCGCCGCCATCTGCTCGGGCGACAGCCCCCGGCGCAGGCAGTCCCTTATCGCCTCCAGCCTGGCCGCCGCGGCGGGCTCGTCGGCGTCTATCCCGCGCCTGGACGAGACGAGGACCGAGTCGGCGCACAGCTGCGCGGCCCGGGCCTCGTAGAAGACGTGGGGGCGGCGCTTGCAGCCGATCGCGCGGTACCGGCCGCAGCCGTTGCAGCATCGCGGCCACGCCGCCAGGCGCGGGCAGGCCGCCGACAGGTCGGCGGAGGCGTCCACGCGCTCGCCGCGCCTGGCCTTCGGCGCCGTCACGAACCTGTGCGACGCCACCTCGGCGCTCACCGTCGAGGGCGACCTGCCCAGCTCCCTCGCGATCTCCCTGCACGACGCCCTGCGCTCCAGCATCCTCTGGACCGTGTCCCGCTCGTGCCTCGTGAGCCTTCCGTAGGCCCTCGGGACCGCCCTTGCGGAGCCACTTTTCTTCTTTCCGGACATGCCGTCCTCCGATCTCCCGGGGCCGGCCGATCCGGCCCTCAGGGTATCGGGTTCCCACATTCATCCGCACATGTGCGGATGAATGTGGGAGGTGTTCGGATAAAGTTGATAATCAAGGGGAGGCTGGTGGGGGTTGCAAAACCGTGCGTCTTATGTGCAGTGAAGCTAATGCTGCTAAAATACAAAGCGCTCATGTAGTTTAAACGCACGATGATAAGGAGCACCAGTGGGTAACCACTTCCGTACCTCCGGTGCGGGCGATGAGGCCCCCAAGACACGGCAAGGTGTCCCGGGCACACGCTTCGCCACTCCGGATTCAGAGGGCCAGCATATTGCCCAGGCCCCCGCACAGCCGGCAGATCAGGCACGGCCGGCAACCGATCCCTTTGCCTACAATCCCACCAGCGATGCCGAGCTTTCTGCCGCTGCGGGCTTTGAGCCCGTCCAAAAGGTGACTGCTCGCGTGAACCAGCCTCAGACGTCAGCCGAGCCTCAGCCGACCATGGCGGGCATTCCCGATCCCATGGTTCCTGCTACGCCCGCGCCGCAGCCGGCGCAGTCCGGCCTCTTTGCCGGCATTCCCGATCCTACGCAGCCCGCTGCGCCCATGGTCGAGAATGATCAGGCTGCCGAGGTCGCAAGTCTTGACAATGCGCTCAACAACCCCGATTTTACGTCGGTGTTCGCGCCTATCGATCCGCAGGCAAGTCGCAAGAAGATGGCCAAGCAGGCCGGTGTCGAGCCCGTCATTCTGATGGAGCATGTCACCAAGATCTACCCGGCACAGCCCAACAAGCCCGCACTCGACGACATCAACATCGAGATCTATCCGGGTGAGTTCGTCTTCTTGGTCGGTCATTCCGGATCGGGTAAGACCACGCTGCTTTCCACGCTCAACCGTGATGTCAGGCCTACGAGCGGTCGCATTTTGGTCGCCGGTCAGGATCTCATGAAAATCAAGAACCGCAAGGTTCCCTTCCTGCGCCGCCAGATTGGCGCCGTGTTCCAGGACTTTAAGCTTCTGCCGCAAAAGACCGCCTATGAAAACGTGGCGTTTGCCCTGCAGTGCATAGGCAAGCCCAAGGGCGTCATTCGCAGCCAGGTGCCCGAGGTGCTGCGTCTGGTCGGTTTGGCCGATCAGATGGACTCGCTGCCCGATCAGCTTTCCGGCGGCGAGCAACAGCGCGTGGCCGTCGCCCGCGCCATGGTCAACCGTCCGCCGCTGCTGATTTGCGACGAGCCAACGGGCAACCTCGACCCGGCAATTTCGCTCGGCATCATGAAGCTGCTCGAGCGCATTAACCGCACCGGCACGACCGTGATCGTGGCTACCCACGATCGCGAGATGGTCGATAGTATGCATCGTCGCGTGATCGCCCTCGAGGGCGGCCACGTAATCCGCGACCAGGAGAGGGGAGGTTACGGCAACTATGGCACCAACTAACGTGGGCTATTCGCTCAAAGAGGCAATGAGCCACTTCTTCCGTAACTGGACCACCTCGCTCGGCGCCGTCATCACGATTTTCCTTTCGCTGTTTATCATCGGCCTGTTCATCATGGGTTCCGCGATGCTGAACTCCGTGATCGGCACCGTTGAGGATCAGGTTGTTATCAACGCGTTTATTAGCGATGACGCCGACCAGGCCGACGTCCAGGCTTTCGAGAGTGAGCTCAAGACGTGGAACAACGTTAAGTCCGTGACCTATAAGGACAAGGACGACGCGCTGGCCGAGTACACGAGCAAGATGTCGGGTAACGCCGACGCCACTCTGAGCGCACTTGATGGCCAGAATCCGCTGCCTGCTTCGTTCGCGATCGAGATGGACGATCCGTCCCAGGTCGAGAGCACGGCCAAGAAGCTCAAGAAGAACTCCGATTTCCAGAAGATCGCGGATGACGGTGACGTTGACGCGAGCGTTCTGTACGGTCAGGAGGAAGTGAGCCGCCTGTTCCAGGTGACGAACTACATCCGCATCGCTGCCGTTGTGCTTGTTGGTTTGCTGACGTTTATCGCGTTCATCTTTATCAACAACACGATTCGCCTGTCGATTACGGCTCGCCGCCGCGAGATTGCTATCATGCGCCTGGTGGGCGCCAGCAATGGCTTTATTCGCGGTCCGTTTATCACCGAGGGCGTGCTGCAGGCCGTTTTGGGCTCGCTGCTTTCCATCGGTGTTTTGGAGCTGCTTCGCAACCTGTTGGTTCCGCGTCTTCAGGAGAGCATTGGCTGGATGTCGTTTGCGCTGCCGATGCAATACTACCTGGTGACGTATGCCGCACTGATCCTGGTCGGCGTGATCATCGGTCTCTTTGGTTCCGCCATTGCCATGCGTCGCTACCTGCGCGTGTAGACACAGCTGGAATTAGTTTTGCTAACGGGCCGTCCCGCTCTGGGGCGGCCCGTTTTTTGATCCCGTGCGACGGAGGAAAAGGGCTCACCGGCAGTTCGGCTTGTTTCGATAATTCGATTTTCTCCGTCACATAGGGATCATGACGCGAGGTGCGTGCCCTGTTGTTGATTGGGTAGACTCTTTGATGCGTGCGGTTTAGGCCTGCACGGTGTTTTGACATGATGCGGTTGCGCCTGCGGGCCCCGCAACAGATAGTAAGGAGGCGCCATGGGGCGCAATAACAAACATAAGCGTAGCGCTCGCAACAAGCGCGCGCTGGTGCGCAGCGAGCGGCGTCCCAGCCTGACGGGCCGCGTGCAGCTCCATGAGCACAGCGCCTATGTTGTCACCGATAATGGCGACTATAAGGTTATGGGTCGCGGCAAGCGAGAGATTATGGACGGCGACATCGTGGCCGTGAGCATTAAGACCGGACCGCGCGGCGATCGCCGTGCCGTGATCGAGGGCGTTGTCGAGCGCGCGGCCATAAGCGTGGTGGGCACGTATCAGACGGCAGGCCCCCTCGGTGTGATCGAGCCGCTTGATTCGCGTCTCAAGGCCGATTTCTTTATTTTGCCCGAGGATACTTCGGCGGAGCGTTTGGGCGTGCATCCGGGCGATGCAGTCGTTGCACGCATTTTGAGCTATCCGACACGCTTGGAATCGGGCACCGTGACTCTTGAGCGCCGCATTGGCGGCGACGATGCACCCGACTTGGGCGTTCAATATGTCATGGCTCGTTACGGCTATATCGATAGTTATCCCGAGACCGCCCTTGCCGAGGCCGAGGAGCTATCGCTCGACGTGGCGACGGCTCTTAAGGACCCGCTTCGCCGTGATCTGCGCGACCGTTTTATCATCACGATCGATCCGGTCGACGCGCGCGACTTTGACGACGCCATCTCGTTGGAGCGCACGACGCAGGGCGGCTACAAGCTGGGTGTCCATATCGCCGATGTATCGCATTATGTGGCCTGGGATGGACACATCGACCTAGAGGCTCGCCATCGCACGACGTCGGTGTACCTTGCCGATCGCGTGCTCCCCATGTTGCCCGAGCGCCTGTCGAATGACCTGTGTTCCTTGCGCCCCGACGAGGATCGCCTGGCGTTTACCGTCGACATCGAGCTCGATGCGCAGGGGCACGTCCGCCACTACGATCCGTATCCCAGTGTGATTCGCTCGCGCGTGCGCATGGACTATGACGGTGCCGAGGCACTGCTGGTGCGTGCCGGTGCGGTGGAGTACTCCGTGTTGAAAGGTGCCGCCGAGGATGTTGCTGCAGCCGAGGCGTCGCGCGAGGAGGCGCTTGAGCGCGGTTTGACTTGCGAAGAGACTGCCCGCGACTACGACGTGGATCTGAGCGATTTCCTAGTTGCTGCCAACGAGCTTGCCGAGCGACGCCGTCGCATTCGCCGTGCGCGCGGCTCGGTCGACTTTGACACGGCGGAGATTCGCGCTTTGCTGGACGAGGATGGCATTCC
Organism: Collinsella sp. LCP19S3_B11; assembly: GCF_052121915.1. Classification (NCBI taxonomy): domain Bacteria; kingdom Bacillati; phylum Actinomycetota; class Coriobacteriia; order Coriobacteriales; family Coriobacteriaceae; genus Collinsella; species Collinsella sp. LCP19S3_B11. The sequence continues at coordinate 139,155 of NZ_JBQKDI010000004.1, read as the reverse complement.
CGTGCAGATCGTGGCCCGCGAGCGCTCGTGTGCCACGTCGCTCATCGAGGAAGCTATGCTGCTTGCCAACGAGTGCGTTGCCGAGTGGCTGGCAGACCGCGATATTGAAGCATGCTATCGCGTGCATGAGGATCCCAGCCCCGACAGCTTGCACGGGGCCGCTGTGGCGCTGGCGCAGCTGGGTATCATCGACGATCGCCGCGCGGCTGGCATTGCCCTGGGAAGTCCCGATGAGCTGCAGGCGGCGGTTGACGCTGCCGCTGGCACGGCAAATGCCCCGCTTGTCAACACGTTGCTATTGCGCAGTATGCAGCGCGCGCTGTACAAGCCGCGCAACGAGGGCCACTTTGCGCTCGCCGCGCCGTGCTACTGCCACTTTACGAGCCCTATCCGACGCTATCCGGACCTTGTTGTCCATCGCGTGCTCAAATTGCAGCTGGCGTATGAGCAGCTGGGCGGCAAGGATGCCTTGGTGCGCACGCCGCGGCTGATCGGCAGGGGTCGCGAGTCGCTGCCGCGCATCTTGCCGCAGATTTGCCGTGCATGCAGCGATGCCGAGCGTGCGGCCGACGCCGCCAGCCATGCGACGCAAAAGATCAAGATTGCCCAGTATTACGAGGATCGTCTGGGCGAGCGCTATGCCGGAACCATTTCGTGGGTCAGCAGCATGGGCTTCTTTGTGCGCCTCGACCTGACACAGGTCGAGGGCTTGGTCTCGATTAAGAGTTTGGGAAGCGAGTGGTTCGAGTTTGACGAGGACGCGCTCACGTTGACGGGTGCCGACACGGGGCGCCGTTTTGAGTTGGGGCAACGCGTGATCATCGAGGTCTCGCGTGTCAACACGACCCGCGGGCACTTGGATTTCAGACTTATTCATTAGCCGGAATTTGGTGATTGATAGAGAACGGGGCGGTCTTTTGGGGCTGCCTTTTTTGTGGCGGTTCAATCGTCTTGCCGCCCGCGCGCTTGCGTCTTCCGCCTGCTATAGGGGAGATAAAACCTACCAAAACAAACCTGTCCCTTTTTGGGAGGTTTACGAGAGAGCGGGGATGAGATGACAACGGTGTACGGGTATGCGCGGGTGAGCTCGCGTGATCAAAATCTGAATCGGCAGCTGGATGCGCTGGGCGCCTATGGCGTGGAACCGGCGAATATCTTTGCCGACCATGCGAGTGGCAAGGACTTCGATCGACCGCGGTATCGCGAGCTGCTGTGCGCGTTGGATTCCGGCGATGTGCTGGTGGTACTTTCCATTGATCGGCTGGGCCGTAACTACAGCGAGATCCTCGAGGAATGGCGGTGCATAACCAAAGAGCTCGGCGCCGCCATCGTGGTGCTGGACATGCCATTGCTCGACACGCGCGCCAGAGACTGTGGTGGGTCGGACGTGACGAGTACGTTGATTGCCGATATTGTTTTGCAGCTGCTGAGCTATGTGGCACAGGTGGAGCGCGAGAACATCCACCGGCGCCAAGCCGAGGGCATTGCGGCGGCGCGAGCGCGCGGCGTGCGCTTTGGCCGGCCCCGCAAGCCCTGTCCCCCGCAATTCGAGCTGGTACGCGATGCCTACGAGGCGGGTGATATCACGCGGAGTCAGGCGGCAAAGCGGCTAGGCGTGTGCGTGGGGACGTTCGATCGCTGGATGCGCGAGATGGAGTAGGGGCGCCACGGTCCTTTGGCGCCCCGATTCGAACATTTTGGATTTCGCTACGGCGACAACTGCATTTGGGGGTACACTCGCTGCTGCTCAAAATATGACGGAGGTTAGCCCTTGGCGCGTGCGAAGCACATAGTCGGATGGATTTCGGTTGTCCTGCTGGTCGTGACGCTGGCAAGTATTTGGATGCTGACGGAGCAAAACGTGGAGCCCATGCGCGCGATTCCGGTACGTACTCGCTCTGCTCTTTTGCGCCGTCTGCTCTGTCGGTGACCAAGTGCACAAGATCTTTGTTCCTGGTCGTCATTTCGACATGATCGACCTGGGCTTCGATGCCGCGGGTTACGTTGTCGCCATGCTGTTGGTGCTGTTGGCCGCCGCGCTGGTTCAGCGCGCGACCTGTCCCATTGGCGCCCATGCGAGGCGCTAACCTCAAGATGGAAAATCGCGACCGCCTGTACGTCGGCGCTGGTTACAATATCGGCATCGGTCGCAGATGGCCATCGATGCGCTGTTTGCCAGACACTTGTCTTTTCTAAGAAGGGAATCCCCATGGCAGTGCTGTTTGTTGAATACCCCAAATGCTCGACGTGTAAAAAGGCCAAGGCCTGGTTGGACGAGCATGGGGTTGAGTACGTCGATCGCGATATTGTTACAGACAATCCTTCGGCTGAGGAACTTGCGACCTGGATTGCTCGTTCGGGGCTGCCGGTGCGACGCTTCTTTAACTCGTCGGGCATGAAATATCGAGAGCTTGGTCTGAAAGCGCGCCTGGATGCGGGCATGACGGACCAGGAGTGCTTTGAGCTACTCGCGACTGACGGCATGCTGGTTAAGCGCCCGCTGCTGGTGGGCGACGACTTTGCGATCCCCGGCTTTAGGGAAGCGGCTTGGACCGAGGCGTTGCTGTAGCGGCTTCGGAAAGTGCGTCCCATTTTGAGTGCTGATTCTGGGATGTGCTTTCCGGTTGAGGGCTCTATCGGAAATGACATCCCGTTTCGAGCGCTGATTCTGGGACACGGTTTCCGGTTGAGGGCTCGACGGGAAAGTGGGGACCAGTTTGAGCTTGAAATCTGGGATGCGCTTTCTGCCGGCGGGCCTACTCCAGGGCGGGCCTGCCCCAGTCAGTCCTTCAGCTGCGCCCATTCGTGTGGGTCGTAGATCTTTACGTGCTTGTCGGGCGTGTCGCTCCAGTACTCTTCGTCCATAAAGGGCAGGTATGCCTGAATGCCGGGGCAGATAAACGGAATTCGTTGCCGCTGCCGCCGCTCGCGCTGCCGCCGCTCCAGGTTCGTCTCGGATATGACGGTCGGCATGCCGGACAGCTCGACGAGGCTTGCCTGGATGCGCTTGAGGTCGGGGAGCGCCGCATGCCATGACGTCCGCATGATCAAAAGATACTTCGATTGTGTTGCCTGGTGCTATCGTTTTCGCGTTAGTATCTGCCAACGGTTGAGGGCTACCGCTCGCGGCGTTTTGCCCTTCGTGTACAGCGGTCGGCATCACAGGTCCTTCACGGGTTGGACGAAATTAGGCCAATTTGACCGAATTTTAAAAAAGTCAAAATTGGGGCTTGCGTCACGGAGCGACTTCCCGTATATTTCTTTCTTGCGCAAAGGCACAGCCGAGCGCAGCGATGCAGTCATTGGGATGTCGTCTAATGGCAGGACAGCGGATTCTGGTTCCGTCAATGGGGGTTCGACTCCCTCCATCCCAGCCATTGCATTTGCTACATATGGCCCGTTCGTCTAGCGGTTTAGGACGCCGCCCTCTCAAGGCGGAGATCACCAGTTCGAATCTGGTACGGGCTACCACAGCTGATTTTCCCGAACTCTCCATTGGAGGGTTCGGTTTTTTTGTTTTCGCTGCTAGGACGGCACAAAATGAACTGCACCAGCAGGCTCCCGTCATCGTTGACCGTCACTCGGTCGACGAAAGCAGCGACCATACCGCGAGGACCATCAGATTGACGCATCTTGTAAAGCGCAAACAAGATCATGTCTCGGTCGATAAGCGGTGCCCCACGCTTAATTTCATCGAGCTCGGCCTTGAGCGCCGTGAGCTCATCTTGCAATCCGTTTATTTTAGCCGCCATTCGGTCCGTAGAGCCGAGTTTGCACGCTAGGTCGATAGCGTTATCAATCTCGTGCTCAACGTCCGTTATTCGGCGTCTCAGGGCTTCACGCGCGGCAATCTCCTGTTCGGCGTCTTTGTCCTGACGCGCTAGTACCATGTCGACTATTCGCTCGTCCAGATCTTGATTCTCATTGAGCAGGCGCGCGCATGCGCCGATCACCTTTTCCTCGACCTCGTCACGTCGCATCGACGTCTTTGTTTTGCGGCAGCGATAGTAGTGATACTTCCTGCCGTTCTCTCCATATCCGCAATCGCTCTCGAATTGATTGCCGTCAGCATCATAAATCTTGCCCGACAGCAGATATTCAGCATTCATCTTGCCTCGCCTTTTGCGACCTTTGGACGCCATGTGCGCATGCGCACTGTCCCAGAGTTCGCGGTTGATGATGGACGGCATGCCGTTTTCTTTTTTGAAATCGCCCCAAGTGTAGGTGCCGATGTAGCGCTCACAGTTGAGCAGCCTGCTCACCGCTTCGTTGCTAAACGGCCTGCCGGTGACGGTCTTGTAGCCAAGGCCGTTGAGCCTGCGCATGATCTCTGCCTTTGTCTCGCCGGCAGCGCACATGTCAAACGCCATGCGCACGCCTGCGGCCTCATGCTCGTTGACGGCGTAATATCCATCGGCGCCGCGGTCATATCCGAAGATTGAGACGCCGTTGTGCTTGCACTTGAGGGCATTTCCCTCCATCCCGCGCTTGACGTTTTGCGCGAGGTTGGCGCTGTAATACTCAGCCATTCCCTCAAGCACCGATTCGAGGATGATGCCGTCAGGACCGTCCGGCACCGATTCGGCTGCGGTCAGGATTTCAACACCGCATTTGCGCAGCTTCGCCTTATATACCGCAGAATCGTAACGTGAGCGCGCGAAACGGTCTGTCTTGTAGACGATTACCTTTGTCCAGCGTTGCGCCTGTGCGTCGAGAATCATCTTTTGAAATCCTGGACGCCCGGCGGCATTTGTGCCAGATCGCGCTTCGTCCGTATAGGTCTTTACGATCTCAAAGCCCTTGGATGCCGCGAATTGTGCGCAGACGCGCACCTGGTCCTCAATTGATTCCTCGCGCTGCTTATCCGAGCTAAATCTCGCGTAGATGACCGCTTTTTCTGCCATAATGTTGTTGTCCGTTCTGCCGCTTGGAATTGGACCAAAGCCCGCTGAGTCTTGACCGCTCAGCGGGCTTTTTTATTAGCTTCGCTGCTATCGTACTCAATCTCAATCTGCCTGAATTCATCAACAGTCATGTCGAGCGCTTTAATTATCGTCAGAGCCTTTTGCCATGTCGGATCTGATATTCGTCCCGTGAATATCTTCGATATGTACGACGCGCTCACGTCGTCGCTGACGATATCAGCAGGCTTCAATCCCTTTATCTTGAGAGCCCTATCGAGAGCATTTGCGAATGACATTCGAGACCTCCTTTGACTAGATATATTTTAGCGCCGAACAAAAAAGTTGCCAATACGACAATTTTCTTGTTGAAAAGTGTCCAATACGACACTACACTATGTAGTGTCCAATATGACACTCAAGGAGGTGAGGACATGGATAAGATTGCTGAAAAGATTGCCGTGTGGCTCCAAAAAACCGGCAACAGCAAGAAGTTGCTTGCAAGCATGCTCAACATTTCAACAACATCCCTCAACAACAAGCTGCGTGGTAAAACGTCCTGGCGTTGGAGGGAGGTCTGTTCGGTCGCTGAAATTGTTGGATGTGATTTAAGCGACCTTGAGGACGAGGCAGCTTAATCTGCCGTCGATCGCCACATCGTGAGGTACGACCTTTTGGCGGTGGTCAGTACGTGTGCCATGTCCTGCCAATCGCAAGGTGGCTCAGCGGCAAGCCGGTTCGCTCCTTTCAACCGGTAGCCAACCTGATGTCGCGCCTCACGATGTGGCGATCAGTTTCTAAAAGAAAAAGGCCTAGTAGTGCGGCAACACCACCAGGCCGTGGTCAAAGGAAAGCTGGTAAGCAAAATGACCAAAGCAATTGTATCATCCGCTGCTATTTTTGCGCTTCTGCTCATGGTTGAGCCGATTTGCACATTCATCGACAGCCTGTCGCCTGCGCTCAACATGGCGCTCGTCTTTGTCATGGTAGGCGCAATCATGCTCGCGTTCTATCTCATGATGCGCAGCGAGCTCGAGCTTTGCGAGGGACATTATGAGCGCTGATGAATTCGCCGAGCGCTTCAAGCGCGAGCTGACCGAGTGGTTTGCCAAGGACGAGACCCGTAAGGAATTCGAGCAATGGAAAGCAAGCAAGGAGGTGGCAAGGTGAGTGAGGATTGCATCCCAGGCTCGTGCGAGTACGAGACCTACACGATGCGCACTATCGCAAATAAGTATCTCTGCAACGGATGCACCAGACTTGGTCACGAGGTGAGAGTCACGTGCAAAGGTGACGGTTTTTGCCTCTACGCCGAAAAAAATAGCGTTTTCAAAGTTACTTCGATAGAGGTTAGCGAAGAAGGCAGGGGCATCTATCGCCGCGCAATTTTATCTAACGGGCTCGGCGATGCCTACCTGATCAATCATTTCGAGAGCAAGGACGCCGCAGACATAAGGTGGCGATCGGCCTTTTGCTTTGTGTATCGCTATGACCTGTCAAAGGACATAGCTGATGTGACCGAGCAGGTCGCGAGCGTCAAAAGAATGCCATTCTCCAATTCAATTGATGAAATTGTTAGGCAGCTTGGAATTAGCTATGACCGTCACCTTTATAACTACTCGATTCGAGGTGATGTCTGATGGTCCTTACCGAGAAAGAGCGCAAGGAATTAAATATCCGGCTTCGCCCTGTCGTTAAAAGAATGCTTGATGAGCAGCCTGTCGCGACTGCGATCGCCAATGAGATGCGCAGGAATCAAGATCTGACTTGGTCTGAGCTTGCCGGAGTGTTCTGCGAAGTCATGGGATGCTTGCCAATAAATTGCCCCCACTGCGGAAAGAGAATCACGAATGTTGACGAATGATAAGCGAGCGATTGCTAATGAGTTGCGCCGAGTTTCGAATGATTCTTTGAATGGTGAGAGCTTGCAGCGCGCTCTTGCCAGGATTACCGACGCCGATGATTCGAGTTGGCGTGGCGTCATGCGCTGCATTGCCGATCTAATCGAACCGCAGATTTCTCTCTCCAATCCTTTCATTTGCGAGAAATGCGGCGGCGAGTGGCCCAACGACATTAGGTTTGAGTATTGCCCCTACTGTGGAATGGAGATCATTAATGACTAGCGTTAGCGAACAGCACCTTCCGTATCGCTCGACAGCTGATGTCGTCGTTCTCGACGGTGACGGCAGTAGGTGGGTGAGAGAGATGACGTGCCAGCTCGTCGAGGACGAGGAAGGGCACACGGCCTGCTCTGAGTGTGGATGCACTGCACTGTACATGCTTGATGCAACGTATTGTCCCGACTGTGGATGCAAATTGCAAGGTGGTAGCGAATGAGCTGCTTTTTCTGCGATGGGCCTCGTGTCGCACCTGTGTACAACGTTCCGCATCGCGATTACTTCGCTGCACCAATTGGGACTATGACCATGATGCGCGGCTACGATGGCGAGCCGACTGTCAAGGTCGAAATAGACACCGATACAGAGCTCAGTATTTCTGACGGCACGTCGATCTGTGGCGGCATGACCGCCAACGTAACAGCATTGGGGCACATCGAGCACATAAGGTACTGCATGTTCTGTGGAAAGAAGCTCGTCAATGACTAACAACGGAGACAAAAAGACCTGCGCTACGTGTGCCAGGCTCGACGGAAGCATCTGCAAGCTCGACGGGTTCTGCATTGGAAGCCTCGAACACGGTGCGTGCGAGAAATACAAGCAGCGTCCGAGCAGCGTCGGCAGTGAGAATACTGGCGCTCGACAAGCGATTACCAACGATGAGCGCCGCGAGATAGCAGCGAGATTGCGCCAACGTCGCAAGGAGATGGACAACGAGAAGCCTCCGCGGAATATGATGCTTGCGTCGGCAGTCTACCTGTTGGAGATCTCTACTGCAGTTGGGTGCGATGAAAGCGGTGAGCTTTTCTACCGCCTCGCCGACCTTATCGATCCGCAGACGATAAGCAGGAATAAATACACGGCAGACGAGCTCCGAGAGCGACGAAATCGTCAGCATTACGAATCGCTCGTGCGTTGCGGTCGCGCATCTATTTGCCCAGAGTGTGGCGGCTATACGACCTCAGACAATGGCTATCACATCAGATGCGCCAAGAAAGTTGGCATTCCAATTAAAAGGAGACGCAATGCATGAGTAAGCGCAAGGTAACGTTCTATCTCGTCAACGATTGCGGTGGCGAGTGGGAGGATGCCTGGAATGAGCCTGTCATCGCATTCGACAACCAGGAAGATGCCAAGAAGTGCGCATTAGTTCGCGAGCAACGCCAAAGTCTCTATAACTCAGGATTTGGCTACAGAGACTACTCCGGCTCTTTTATCACTGAAATCGATGCCGTCATCGACGATTCAATTTTTATGCATAGGGAATTGCGAAATGAATGACATGACACCTATCGAGCTTACCGGTGCGAATGGCGAGAAATGGGAATTCCTTGGCGACATTGTTCCGGCTCAAAGAGCTGATCTGGCTGGATGGCGCGACTGTCAGAAAGATTCTTTAAGCGAAAGCCAGTTCGCGCGCGAGTGTGTTTGGGCAGACGGATGCAGGCCGTGGTATCAGGTGCCTGGACATTCGCTGAGCGGCCTTCCGCTTTTATCAGGAAAAACAATCGAAGGGACTGATTATGAATAACCAACTTACCCCATGCTATGTGAGTGAAATGCCAGGCGAGAAAGCTCGTGCGCTGCTCATTGGCTTCGCTGTTGAGGCCTGGACTCATCCGGCCTCGCCTCTTATCGACGGCTTTCCGGCAGGTCAGGAGTCTCACCCGCGGGCGATCGTGATGTTTGAAACCGGAGACGTGCGATGCGTTCATGCAGGTGCCATTCAAGTCATCGGCGCGGAAGGGATTTTCAATGAGTACGCATTTCCAGAAAACGACGGCTCGACGAGCCCCATTTAAGACTGTGAGGACTGTTGAGTTTGATATCGGCATCGCCAACGTCCTCGCACGCCTGTTTGGTATCGACAAGATGCCGATGTCTCAAGAGTCAGATTGTTACAAGCACAAGCATCCTACACCGCCGCCGCGCGAGTTTTGGAGATAGGAGATAGATGAAATCTTTAATCGTTGACAGCTTCACATTCGCATTCGCGACGATTGCCGTTTTGGTCGTGGTCGCGCTTTATCTTGGCGTGCCTGCTGGCATGCTCTCGATGATCTGCTCGGTCGTGAGCGCATCGGCAGCGGTGACGGCACTGGTTTTCCTTGTCGTGCTCAAAAAGACCATTGAGCCGACCTACGCGATTGTCGAGACGAGCAGGTATCGAATTATCAAGATGCGCGGAGAGATCGACACGCTCAAGCGCCGAGTCAATGCATTGGAGGACAAGGTATATGGAGCGTAAAAAATGCATCATGTCTTTGCCTGACTATGGGCCGACCAACGGCTCACCCGATGTGATCATTTTCATGGGCGACAGCTACGAGAAAGCCGGCGCCAGCAAGGACGTACTGACCGATTCAAATACTAATGTAGCGGCCTATTCGCCAACTCGTGTGACAAATGCCCTCGCCGTCACACATTGCGGTTACAGGGAGGCACACGAAGCACCAGACATCATCCAGTACGAGGGCGCGAGCTATGTAAAGGCCGACCTCGATGCGCTCGAAAAGCTCGTGGGCGACCTGTTGGCGCTGGGGGACATTCCAGAGCCCGTGGCGACCGGCGCAAGCTGCGCCCTCATCGCCGAGCGAATCAAGCGAGCGATTGGAGTATGGGAATGACCGAGGACGAGATCAAGCAGGAATTAGACGATGCCGAGTTCTCGATTGAAATCGATTGCCAGCGCGACCCTGACTTTATCAAAGTCGGCAGTGGAAAGGTCTACAGGCCCGAGCGCACGGCGAGCAAGAACACGGTGAAAGATTTTCTCAACGATACAGTGATTTTCAAATGTAGCGAGTGCGGGCATGAGGTCTATTACGATGACGTCTACTGCTCAATCTGTGGATCGCGATTCGTATGAGGCCGCTCGAGTTCTTCGTGCCGTCAAACCGGCTCAGTCCCAAAGGAGAGCGTACTCACGTTGACGGCTGGAATGAGTACATAAAGGCCGTCAACACGTCCCGCTATACCGGTGCAGCACGCGAGCGTGAGAACGTGACTCTAGTTGCCGATTATGCCGCGCTCGCCATGCGACAGGCTGATTGGAGACCGCCTGAGACCCATTGTCTCGTCTACGTCACCTTTGTCGAGCGCGACCGCCGCCGAGACATTCCCAACGTCTATGGCGGGCTCAAATGGGTGCTCGATGGCTTGAGCCGACCGCGCGGCAGCAAGAGCGTGGGGGCCGGCGCCATCGTGGACGATTCGCAAAAGTGGCTGACCGTCGTGCCAATGGTCGCCATCGACCGGCAAAACCCCGGCGTCCATATCAAGATCGTGCCGGTCGACAATCCGACAGAAATCGAGATTGCTCAGGTCATGGGAACAAACGTTCCAATTCCAGCAAACACAAACAAAGGAGTTATCAAATTATGACTCTCCCGACTGACTACATCCTGGGACTGATTCTCACGGTCGGTGCCGATGCCTACCGCTGCATGCCTTCGCTCAAGGCCGATGACGGCGAGCCCATCGTGTATCCAGAGATCGCCTACGCCATCACGTCGACCTGTGACGCCCTCTGCAAGGAGATTGCAGGCGCGGAGATGGGCGACACGCCACACGATTCCCGCGAGCTCGTTATCGGGATTATCCAAAAGACCTTTGAGGACATGGTTGAGCATATGGAGAGGGACCAGAATATGGATATCAATTCCATCCCGACCATCAAGCGCGACCTCTACATCGACGAGATTGAGGTTAGCGATGATGAAGAGCGCTAGTGACGAGCACGTAGTTGCAAATTGCAACACGATTGCCAAGGCCGCGCGAGCCTTGGCAGAGGATAAAGATACTCTCAAGGCGCTTGGCGGCGAGAAGATTGTCGGCACCGGCGCCGCCATGTGCCTCAACCTGATCGCCGAGACATGTCATATGCTCGTGATGCTCAACGCCTGGGACATTGAGATTGATTACTTCTTTATTGAGCCATCTCTTTTCGTGCTCAACGCGATTGTCAGTAGCTCAGCATACACAAAGACCGAGGACTGACCATGGCGGCAACGGTCCCAGTAAAGCAGGATTCTCGCGGAATCTGGTACAGCCGAATATATCTTGGCAAGGATTCCAAAGGCAAGAAGATTCAGGCTTACCGTTCCTTTCCCGAGGCAACCAGTGAGGCCGATGCCAGAGTCGCCGCGGCGATCTGGGCATCGGACCTCACGGCAGACGGTCGCGTGCGCTCCACGGTGCTCGCCGACATGCTCGCCGACTATATCGAAATGCGCGAGCTCAACGGCGCGAGCCCAAACTCGGTGAAGCAGTGGCGCCAGTTCCTGCGCTGCTACATCAAACGATTCCTAAGAGGGAAACGTGCCGACGAGCTCACGGCGCTCGACTTCACGAGATTCAACGGCACGCTATTGCGCCACGGCTCGCGCGACGGCAAGCCTCTGAGCCCAAACACGGTCAACGCGGTCTATCAATTCCTGCGCGGTGCCTACCGGTATTTCGTTAGCGTGGGGCTCGCCGAGACCAACCCACTGCTCGACGCCACAAAGCCCTACCGCGAACAGGACGAGGCGATCGCGCTCGAGGAGGATGACGTCGCCATCCTCAACGACTATCTGGACCCGATCGTTAGCTTTGAGGTGGAGGCGAGCAGCACCGAGCGCCGCAACGCATTTGCAGCCTGGCTCGCGCTGCACACAGGCGCGCGCTGTGGCGAGGTATGCGCCGTGCGCCCCAAGGATGTGTACCAGAAGCGCGGATACATCCACATCGGCGGCACGGTGGTCGAGCCTGGCAACGAGCAGCCATACCGCAAGGAGAAGCCCAAGAGCTCAACGTCAAGGCGCAACATATCACTCGTACCGGAGGAGCTTGAGGTCATCGCGAGATTCATGGCATGGCATGAGACCCAAAAGGGCAGTTCCCGTGACATGGGCATCGCAAGCGTCGACGGTACGTGGGCGAGACCTTCGACATTGAGCAGCTGGTTCAAACGCCTGGTCGAAAAGCTCGACCTCGACCGCCAGGCGACATTCCACACGCTGCGTCACACGCATGCCAGCTGGTGTCTGGCACACGGCATCGACGTGGTGACGCTGAGCGAGCGCCTGGGGCATTCCTCGCCTGCAATCACGATCAGAATCTACGGCCACATGCTGCAAGGCCGCGACATGGCGGCAGCTGAAACTTTCTACAAGGCAATCCAAGGAGGTGTTTAGTTGAAGCAGGCGCAGCTCACCAAGAAAGAGAACGACCTAATCGTTATGTACCGAAAGTTATCTGCCGTCCATCAGGACGATGTGTTGTCCTATACGGCGCTCATAGTCAAGTTGGAGCAGGCTGAGAGCAAGCTCAGGGACGGTATCAAGGCATGGGACGAGACTGTTGAAAACTTCAAAAACAGCCAGAAATAGCGGTTGCAATTGAGTTGCAATTACCTAGTTTTCAACAATTCAACAATCTGTAAAAACCCCAGTTAGACATACGAAAAACACGTTAAGTAACAGCACCAAAGCAAATAAGAACGAGTTATTTGCTTACACCCAGAAAGAGGACGAAATGGACGAATTCGACGAGATGTCGGATGCCGAAATCGATGCGCTTACCGAGATGGACGAGATTGGCAAAGGTTTCCCCAACCCGCTCCTGCAGCTGACACCCGAGGAGCGCTTCGCCGCATCGCAGAAAGCAATCGAGACGCGCAAGGCGAGGATGCGCCTCAAGGATGAGATGAAGCATGGAAAGCTCTCCGTTGCCGAGGCGATCAAGATGCCCGTGATGCAGCGCATGAAAGTCTATGAGTTCATCCGCGCCATTCCCGGCATCGGAACCAATCGAGCAAAGGAGTTCATGCTTGCCAACTCCATCGCCGACAATCGCCGAGTCGGTGGCCTGTCCGAGCATCGCCGCGCCAAGGTTATCGCCCTTGGAGGTGAGCGCTAATGCGTCCCGAGTGCCGTCGCAACTTCGAGCGCATCGCCAGGCTGCTTTGCATCCTTGGCGCGCTGCTCGGCTCGATCGTCATGCTCATCGCCATCACGGTCATCACCGCCGTTGTCTGCTATTTCGCGCGCCTGGCATTCCTTTGGTATGTGCCGGTCATCATCACGGCATTTGCCCTTGGCTTCGCCGCGCTCGCCCTTTTGCTCGTCAACGCCAAATCGCGCGATGATGATGAGGGCTACGAGTGATGGAGCGCATTACGAGCGCACGAGACCTGAGCAGATACCTCGCTGAGCGATTCAAACGCGATGGCTTCGTTGGTTCTGGCGTTAAGGTCGAAAAGGGTGAGCTGATCTTGCCGATTGGCCCAGAGCTTGAGCGGTTTTGCGGGCTCGCCGCGTTACTGCGACAGAAGTGCGACAAGGCTGCGACATCGTCGCATCACGATTTCTCCGATTCGGTGGCGAGCATGCACGAGGATGCAATTTTATTCGGCTCGCCGATGGACTCAGCTGTCGCCGGTTTTTTCGGCATGATCAGAAATGAGCAGGCAATTCGCGCCACCTACGAGCGCGATCACCATGCCACATTCTTCGCCATGCTCAATCGCAGCGATGACGATTGGCGAGAGATTGCCGAAGATACCGTGAATGCCGAGCGCAAGGCCAACCGAGCGCGAGAGAGGGCTCTCAAGCGATCGCGCCGAAATACCAAGAATCCCAAGAAGAAAGGTAAACGCCGATGAGTGACGAACCGACCGCCGAGACCGAGACGCCAAAGACGTGCTCGATGTGCCGTTTTGCTGCGCCGTACACCTTCACGCCGCCAGCCAATCCCGACAGTCCCGGCAACCTCTACTGCTCGGTCGATAAGGCCGTAATGAGCGTCAACCCTTCCTATACCTGTGACAAATACAAGGAGCCCGACCGTGCCTAGATTCATTACCAAGACCGATCGCGACACTCTCAAGTGCGCACTTAGTGGCATCAATTCCTACCTCAACTTCGTCGACGAGGCCGAGGACCGCTCGGATGGCAACGTGTCCGTACCAGAGCGCGCTATGCACGCCTGGGTTACGACCATCAACGACGTCATCGAGAGCATCGACCACAGGAACAAGGAGCGGCTTGAGAGTATTCCCGAGCACTACCGCGGCGACGGCTTCATCACCTGCGACATGGCGCTTGCCGCCATGCTCGCCAGGGCAACCAGCATGGCGATGCCGCCGATGGTCATTTTCTGGTGGGCAAATTCATTCAAGTACCTCTGGCGCTGGGCATACAAGGGCGATTGCAAGGGCGACCTCAACAAGGCCATCGACTGCATCGAGCGCGTCCGCGACTGGCAGAAAACCCGGTAATGCTCCCGCCTGCTCCATGCTGCGAGACCTGCCGCTGGTGGCGCGAGAGATACGACAGGTCTTGGTGCAAGCATCCAGATCCGTATCTCCGCGCCGTCCGCGACACCACCATCTGCGAGGACTATCAAGAGCGCCGAGGCGAGGACTGGTGCTCGCTCGTCTACGGCAACCGCGCCATCAAGAACCACTAACCATCAACTCCACGAGATAGGACAGAAATCATGTCAATGGATATCAACGCGCCACTTTTCCGCCAACTTGATCGACTTGAGAATATCGACCCGTCAGACACCGATGCGCTCAAGGCCGAGATCGAGCGCGCCAAGGCGGTCAAGGACATTGCCGAGACCATCATCGACTCAGGGCACCTGACTGCCGACGTCATCAAGCTCAAGCATCAGCTCGGCTCCACCGCGACCATTCCCAAGGGCCTGCTCTAATGGGAAGCCGAGTCTGGACGGACGAAGAGATCGAGTGGATTCGCGAGAACTATGCCAAGGAACACGTCCCGCATCTGCTCGACCAATTTGAGAAGCGTTTCGGGCGGCGCCCGACCGCCGGCGCGCTCGCTCAAAAGGCCTATAAGCTCGGGCTCAGGCACTCGCGCGAAAAGGCGCCAGACACCATGACCAAGCGCATCATCTGGGCGCGCGAGCCCGCCTACAACACCTGGATGGATGAGCACGATGTGGGACAGTCAGTGCCAGCTCTTTCCGAGCAATTCGAGGCCGAGTTCGGCTTTCCGCTCTCGCGCGGTCAGGTCAACGTGTGGCGCGCGAACAACGGTCGGCAGATGCGGCCTCGGCGTCCAGGCGGAGGCAGGCCGCGAAAGCCCATCGGCTTCGAGCGGCGCACCAAGGGTGGCATTTTGGTCAAGGTACGCGATGAGGCATCGGTTCCAATGTCCAAGGACAATTGGGAATACAAGCACTACATCGTCTACCGAGAGGTGCACGGCTCGATTCCCGATGGATGCGACATCGTATGCGCCGATAAGAATCCATTCAACTGCTCGCCTGAAAATCTCGTCGCCGTACCGCATCGCCTGATGGCTCGCATCAATTCTGCCGACACGCCAGACTGGCATGATGCCGAATCGCTCAGGCAGTGCGTTGCGATTTGCGAGCTCGCGTCAGGCATCCACAAGGCCGAGCTGTCTGTGCCTAGGAAGTGCGGCGTCTGCGGCAAGACATTCCTGCCAGATCCGAGCATGGGCGCCGACTACCAGAATCGCTACCGAAAGACGTGCCCGGAATGCCGAGCACAGGGACTTAAGGCGCATGGAGAGCGCACCACAAAGCTGATCGCCACCTGCTGCGTCTGCGGCAAGCAGTTTGCCGCCCGCGCCAAAAACCAAAAGCGCTGTCCAGAGTGCATCGCCATTCATCCGAAATGGGGAGCCAAGAGACACGCTCACCTTGAAGAAAGAAAACGTAAGGACTAGGAGATTGCACGATGGCAAGGAGAAAGGTCACACAGGCTGATATAGAAGCTGCTGCTGCCGCTCCGCTCAAGTATTTCAGCCATGACGCGCACCTCGCCGATTCCACGGCCTGCCGCCGTTTTATCAGGCGCTGCGGACCCGATGGATACGGCAGATACATGCGCCTGCTCGAGCGCCTTGCCACCGAGGAGGGTCACGTAATCGATGTGCTTGACACCGAAAGTCAGTATCTCCTTGCCGACGAGCTCTGGTTTGGCGACAACCTGAGCGCCCTGGGACAATTCCTCAAGGATCTGTCCGAATGTGGACTCATACAGATGTTCGGGGACGGTGCAATAAAATCGTCAGTAGTGGACGATGCGGCACTGTATTTCGGTAAGCGCAGAGCCATCGGAGCGACCGGCGGCAGACCACGAAAAGAGGTGAGTGAAAATGCCTAATCTACCTGCTGAAACTTTCAACAAAGCTAAGGTAAACCTTAGCTTAAGCTTTGCTTGTAATAAAAGAAAAGAAAAGAAAAGAAAAGAAACGCCGACGCACGGCTCGTTATTAACGAGACGTGCCGGGCGTCGGGAGTCAACCTCACAAGTAAGTCATCTCTTTGGTTCTTTCTCTGTTGAAAACTTTTTTGAGCTGTTGAAAACCCACGACATTTGCAAAGGAGCCGAGCTGTGCTAGACGATTTCAAGAACGCACGCGAGCTGTTCGAGGCCGCGCGATCTGCCGCCATCGAGCGCGACCATGCGGCCAAGCAGCTCGAGCGCATGCGTCATCGCACACTCGGCGGCTCGTCATCAATCTCCGGCGGCGGTCGCGGTGCCACCAAGGACGTCAACGGAACGGCTGCGTCAATCGCGATCGTGGATTACGAATCTATGATGCGCTCACGTCTCGCCGAGGACACCAAGCTCCTTAACCTCTGTGCGGCTCTCATTTATGGCAAAAACGGTCGAGAAGGTGTTTCTGCGGTACTTGGTAGCGAATACGCCGATGTGCTGTTCTGGCGCTATCTCAACGCCGAGACGTGGGTGTCATGCGGTGCCGTGTGCCACGTCTCTCCTGCGACTGCCAAACGCCGTGCTATGACTGCGCTAGACGCCATCGACAGCATCGGTCTGCGCCATGCAATAGACGGTGTGGGTCTCGGCGCCATGTCCGGCAGCATCGGGCTCAATGCCGACTACCTCAAAAGTTGAGCCGATGTGAGCCACATTGAGCCGATGTGAGCCGGTATGACTTCGCGATGTGGTGATATAGATATCATTGCGATTCACGCATTGAGACAGTCCAAACCTGCTCGATGCGTAACCACAGCGCGGGGTCGCGCTGGTGAGGATCGTGGTAGTTGAGGGACCGATGGGTAACAGCAGCCATCGGTCCTTTTCTTTTGTCACAGAGGTGCGCCGTGCATGTCCCGAGCGACAGGCCGCTCGCGTCATGGATTCGCGAGCTCTATGCCGATGACAAGATCTATGTCTTTTACAACAGCCCTGAGTGGAAAGCACTGAGGCATGAGGTCCTTGAGGACCATGGCTTTGAGTGTGAGGCGTGCTCGGACCACGGCATCTACGTGAGAGCAGACACAGTGCACCACGAGTACCACGTGCATTCGCATCCAGGCATGGCGCTCACTCGATTCATTGAGCTGCCAGATGGGACGAGGCGCGAGGTGCTGCATCCTCTGTGCAACTCATGTCACAACGCCGCTCATGGCCGCTTCGACGGTCCGCGGCACAAGCCCAAGGGTGAGCCCGTGACCAAGGAGCGCTGGGACTGATGCATAGCAGGCCCCCAGCTCCCCATAGCCCCTAATTCCGTAGGGGGCGAACAACGGGGGGGTGTACAGGACAGCGGATTTTAAATTCCGTTTTTGAAAATCAGCGATAGGGGGTGTGCGGATGGCAGGACGAAACAAGCAACCGGTCGACGTGCTGACCGCGCGCGGCAAGTCGCACCTGACCAAGGCCGAGAAGGAGCGCCGCAAGGCGACCGAGTCGGTCGTGCCGGTCGCGCTGCGCGGCGTGTCACCTCCGGGCTACCTCGACAAGTGGCCTGAGATTCGTAGCGAGTTCGAGCGCTACGCCGAGATGCTGACGGCGCTCATGCCCGACAATTTCGGGCAACCAGATGCCGACTGCCTCGCGCGTTACGTCGTATCCGAATCGCTCTACGAGCGATACACCTCAGATTTGATGGATGAGCACGACCCGCTCAACATCAAGAATCTGCAGATCGCCCAGGACCGCGCCTTTAAGCAGGCGCAGGCTTGCGCATCATCGCTCGGTCTCACCGTAACCGCGCGCTGCAAGCTCGTCGTTCCCGAGCGCCGTGATGATGACGGCGAGGGTGAGTTCTAGCGCACGCGCGCGGCGGCACAAGCGGATCAACTGTCCCGAGATCACGACCTACATGCGCATGGTCGAGACCGGCAAGGTCAGGGCATGCTCCGAGCAACATCAGCTCATGGCGCACCTCCGACGAGTTTTCGCCGACGAGGAACTGATAATCGACACCGAGCGCCTGGCGGCGTATCGGCACTACGAGAAGTATTTCCCGTTCGAGCTCTTCCCATGGGAGCTTTTCGCATTCGCGCTTTTCATGTGCGTGTTCAACAAGGACGGCACGCCTCGCTGGTCCCAGGAGCTCGCCTACATGGGGCGCGGCGGCGGCAAGAACGGTTTTTGCAGCTTCATCGCATTTTGCTCGACAACCAAGGTCAACGGCATCCGCGACTACGATGTCGACATCTGCGCCAACTCAGAGGAACAGGCAAAGACCTCATTCGATGACATCTGGAACATTCTCGAGAACTCCGGTCAGCGCCGGCGATTCCAAAAAGGCTTCCATTGGAACAAAGAGGAAATCGTCTGCCGGTCGACCAACTCGCGCATCAAGTACCGCACCGACAACCCAAAGTCGAAGGACGGCCTGCGATCCGGCATGGTCATCTTCGACGAGGTGCATGCCTACCAGAACTTCGACAACATCAAGGTCTTTACGACCGGCCTCGGCAAGAAACCGCATCCGCGCCGACTGTACATCACGACCGATGGTGATGTGCGTGACGGCGTGCTCGACAGCCTGCTCGATAAGTCGCGCCGTATCCTCTCCGGCGAGATTCCAGACAACGGATTTCTGCCGCTGATCTTCAAGCTCGACACCGCCGACGAGGTATCGGACAAGCGCAACTGGGTCAAGGCGAACCCGAGCCTGCCATATATGCCGGTTTTGGTGAGCCAAATCGAGCAGGAGTATCAGGACTTCCTCGACAATCCCGCGGGCAACGCCGACTTCATGACAAAGCGCATGAATCTCCCGGCGGGAAATCCCGACTATCAGCTCACCGACTATGACAACCTCAAGGTCGCATCGCGCGAGCTGCCCGACCTCTCCGGAATGACCTGTGTTTTCGGCATCGACTTCGCGAAAACCCAGGACTTCGTTGCTGCCGCGCTGCTTTTCCGCGACGGTGACGAGTATTTCGCGATCCAGCACTCTTGGGTCTGCCGCGCGTCAAAGGACTTGGCGCGCATCAAGGCGCCGCTCGATGAGTGGGAGCGTCGCGGCCTGCTCGAGTACGTTGACGATGTCGAGATCCACGCGAGCCTCGTTACCGATTGGCTCTACGAGCAGATGGGCACCTACGACATACAAGAGGGCGCCATCGACTCATACCGCCACTCGACCTTCATGCGCGAGCTCGATTCAATCGGCTTCTCCGCGAAGGAAAAGACCGTCAAGCTCGTGCGCCCGTCCGACCTGATGCAGATTCAGCCCATCGTCAACTCTGCGCTCATCAACCATCGCATCGCCTGGGGAGACGATCCGATGATGCGCTGGTATGCGAACAACGTTAAGCTGACCGCCGCCGCGCACGGAAACTACTGCTACGACAAGATCGAGCCCAAATCGCGTAAGACCGATGGCTTCATGGCGCTCGCCGCCGCATTCACGGTGGCCGACCGCCTGCCTGATACCTCGGAAATCGAAATCATCCCGACCATGACCTTCTAGAGGGGAGGCCGTTTGAAAGCTATCGATTTTCTCGGTTTGCGCGTGACGCAGGCCGAGATTGAGCCTGCTGCCGGCGGCAGCGTCGAGTCTGAGCTCGCCGCCGCCACCTATTTCAAGGCAATCGCACTCGCGACAGCCATTTCCTATAAGGCAAACGCGCTCGCGATGTGCCTTTTTCGCGTCTACGAGAACGGCAAGGAGGTCAACGATGACCTATGGTACCGCCTGAACGTCGAGCCTAACGACAACCAGAACGCAGCACAGTTTTGGTGCGAGCTCGTCGAGCGCCTCTGTATGCGCGGCGATGCGCTCGTCGTGCCCGTCGGCGGCAGCTTCTATGTAGCAGATTCCTACAGCATCGAGGAGCATCCGCTCGAACAGGACATTTTCAGCGGCATCGTCATCGGCAACGCCAACCTGATCAAGAAGTACCGGGCGAGCGAATGCATGTTCTTCAAGCTAGCCGACAAGAATGTCTCGTGCTACGTCGAGAGCATGCTCGACTCGTACTCGACGCTGATGGCGTCGGCTATGGCGGCATACAAGGCGACATCAGGCCAGAAATACAAGCTCGTAATGGAGCGCGGCCTTACCGGTAGCCTCAAGGACGAGGGCGAGACCGAGGCCATGCTCAAGCGCAACCTCAAGACCTTTATCGAAAATGCCAACTCGGTATATTTCGAGACCAAGGGCTCGCACCTTGAGCCGGTCAAGGTCGAGAACGCCGTCGAGCCTACCGATATCTCAGACCTGCGTAAAGAGATTTACGACAGCGCCGCTATCGCCTTTAAGGTCCCGAAATCGATCATGTATGGCGATATGACCAACATGGGCGATCTCGTGAACACGATGTTGACATTTTCGGTCGACCCCGAGGCGAAGATGATTTCTGACGAGGTCACGCGCAAGAATTTCGAGCCAGATGAAATCATGGCCGGCTCAAAGGTGAAGGTTGACACGACCACTATCAAACACATCGACATTTTCGATGCCGCGGCATCCGCTTCTCAGCTGGTGTCCTATGGCGTTTTCACTATCAACGACGTGCTCAAGGCACTCGGTTATGAGCCTGTCGGCGATGACCTCGCCAACAAGCGCCTCATCACCAAGAATCTTGGCGCCGTTGAGGACGTACTCCGCGACGCGAATCAAGGGGGTGAAATCTAGTGAAGAAATACTTCCAGCTCACTACCTCCGAGGACGGCACGACTGCCGACCTCGACATCTACGGTGACATCTGCGCGCGCTGGTGGGACGATGATGTCATGAGCGCGTCGAAGCTGTCCAAGATGCTCGACGAGCTAGGTGATGTGTCCCAGATCAACGTACACATCAACTCCTATGGCGGCGAGGTCGCCGAGGGCCTTGCCATCTACTCGGCGCTCCGCCGACACAAGGCGCGCGTGCGCACCACCTGTGACGGCTTCGCCTGCTCGATCGCGTCCGTGATTTTCATGGCTGGTGACGAGCGCTTGATGTCGGATGCATCGCTCTTGATGATCCACAACGCCTGGACGAGCGCAATTGGTGTCAACGCCGCCGACCTGCGCAAACTCGCCGACGATATGGACACCATCACGAGCGCATCAAAGTCCGCTTACATGGCGCGCGTCTCCATCACCGAGGACGAGCTCACCGATCTCATGGACGCCGAGACGTGGATCGGCCCGTCCGACGCTGTCGATATGGGCTTTGCCACCGAAATCGAGACGTTCGAGAGCGGCGACAAGGCGTCTCAGGGCGCTCGTGATGCTCTCATGGCGCTCGTCATGGAATCCGTCGAGCATCGTTCCGCCGCCAAGGATGACGATGATGACCCGGACGATACCGATGACGGTGACGGCACCGACGATAACGGCGACGATTCCGGAACAGATGGCGGCAATTCCGATTCGGACGATGATGAGGGCGATGGTGACGGCGCTGATGGCACCGAGCCCGATGACGAGCCCGAGGACCCTGAGAAGGACCCAGACAAGAAGCAGGCTTTTGCCGGCGGCATCGCCGCATTCGCAAGCATTTTCGCCAATTAGAACGAAATAGATAGGAGACTCAATGAGCCTTATCAAGACCACCAAGAGCGCTTCCAAGATCGCTGAGGCTTTCCAGTCCGGTGACGCAAAGCAGATGGAGAGCGCCTGGGATGCTTTCGGCAACGAGATCGCCGAGTCCATCCGCTCCGACTTCGACCTCTACAGCCAGTCCAAGGACGATCAGGTCCTGGCGAACCGTGGTTACCGCACGCTGACCGCCAAGGAGTCCGCGTGGTACACCGGCATCTCCCAGGCGCTTAAGAACGCCGAGTCAAAGCAGTCCTTCATCGACATCATCAAAGATGAGAACGTCGATGACCTGATGCCCGAGACCGTCATCGAGGACGTGCTTCGCTACCTCATCGAGACCCGACCGCTGCTCAGCAAGGTCCGCTTTGCCAATGCCGGCTACTCGACCAAGTGGATCATCAACGACTCCACCGTCCAGAAGGGCTCCTGGGGTCCCATCGACTCCAAGGTCACCGACGAGATCAAGGGTGCTCTCAAGGTCCTCGACATTACGCAGGCCAAGTACACCGCTTTCTGCATCATCCCGCTCGACCTTCTCGACATGGGCCCGGTATTCCTCGATGCCTTTATCCGCGCCGTCCTTGCCGAGGCGCTCGGCTATGGCCTTGAGGATGCTATCGTCAACGGCACTGGCGTCAACATGCCCATCGGTATGACCAAGAATCCCAACGGCGACTACAATCAGGAGACCGGCTATCCAGACAAGGAGAAGGTTGCCGTTACTTCCTTCGCGCCTGTCGATTACGGCAAGCTCGTCGCTAAGGTTGCGCGAACCGAGAAAGGCAAGATGCGCGACATCAAGGGCGTCGTGCTGCTCGTCAACACGATCGACTACTTGACCAAGGTGATGCCGGCGACCACCGTGCTCGCTCCAGAGGTCGGTGGCTACGTGCGCGACCTGTTCCCCTTCCCGACCGAGGTCATCGAGTCAAACGTTGTCAAGACCGGAACCGCCGTGCTCGGCGTTATCGATGACTACACGCTCGCCGTCGGCGGCAAGCGCAACGGCGCCATCATCTTCGATGACTCCGTCCACTTCCTTGACGACGCGCGAACCTTCAAGCTCGTCCAGCATGCAGCTGGCCGCGCATACGACAACACCAGCTTCGCAGTGCTCGACATCTCCAACCTCGACCCGGCCTATGTGACGGTCAAGAACGTCAACGCTTCCGCCGCCGCCGCGTCTCTGTCCGACACATCTGAGGATCGCGCTGTTTCCGATACTGCCGAGAATGCCGATGAACTGCCCGTAGCCTAGGAGGAGGTAGCGCATGGCGCTTGTCGATAAGGTACGGCGCAAGCTGCGCGTGACCTACCGAGACGATGAGGTCGATGAGCGCATAGATGAAATCATGGAGCAGGCCGACTCCGACCTCCGCTCCATGCTCGCCATCACCGAGCGCTCATTTACCTTTGAGGATGGAGGCACCGAGCAGGCGCTTTTCCTCGCGTACTGCTTCTACGAGTGGAATGACGCGCTCGACGATTTCGAGGTCAATTACGCCGAGAAGATCGCCAAGTGCCGAGACCGGTGGCTGGCGGTGGAATATGCTCAAAAAGCGGCCTCTGCCTAGCTATAGCGACGGCGTGGTGGGAATCTACACCGAGACCCGTACGCCGTCCTCTTTCGGCGCGAAGCGCAACCCTAGCGTCCCTTACGACCTCGATGCGCTCGTGCGCCTTTTCTTCCGCTCATGCTCCGTGCGCGACCAGGATTACGAGGTCTCAGAGCGCCTCGGCTTCACTTGCAGCGCCAAGATTTGCACCCACAACATTCAGGCGGTAAAGCCGGGAATGAAAGCGGTCATCGGCGCCACGATCTACGGAATCGCCCATATCGACCGGACCAATACGGAGATGTATCTCTACCTAGAGGGAGGCGTGCCGTATGTCGACGCCCGATAGCACGCTCGACCGCATCCGCGATGCGCTCGCGACCGTCGACGATGTCGTTTTCTACGGCACCGCCGCCGGCCTTAAGGAGAGCGAACCGTGGGACTACACGGTCTTTTCCCGTGAGGAAACCAGAGCGAAGGATAACTTGACCGGGTTCACGAATGTGTATTCGGTCGCGATGGTGCGCGAGAGCTATGTGCCTGATGGCGCCGCCGCCGAGGTGATCGCCGCGATGACCGCAATCCCGGGCATGCGCCTGGACCACAGCACCGCCATCGGCTACTACTACACGACCAAGCCCGGTACCAAGGATGTCGTTGAGATGATGACGCTTCGATTCGTCAAGGCTGTTAAGTCGTGAGCGGCTGGGCGTTTATCGGCGAGGCCGATTTTGCCGCCGTCACCGTGGCGGCTCAGCAGTATCCAGACAACGCCGAGCGCGCCATCAACGAGGTATTGCATAACGAATCGGGACCTGTCATCTATCGTGGCATCAACCCGCTCATCCATGCATCGGGCAGGACCTTTAAAGGCCACAAGGCATCGGCCAAGGTGTCCGATTGGCCCGAATACCGAACGAATGAGAATCTTGCCGTAACGGTCGCTGCCAAGGGCAACTACCAATACCTCTACTTTCCGGATGACGGCAGCAACACCAATAGGCATGCCGGAAATCAGCAATTTTTCAAGCGTGGCGCAGAGTCGGTAATCCCGAGGATTGTCGAGCGCTGCGTGCAGGCAATAACAAATGAATGGAGTTGAGATGGCGATCAAAACTACCGTCTTTTCCGAGTATGAAGTGCGTGAGCTCGTCGTGAAGCTCGGCACCGAGACGTGCCCGATCGGGTGCATCGGCTCCCTTGAGGAGGAGACCGAGGTCATCCAGATCACGAAGAAGTGCCGAGGCGTGGTCGCAAAGAAGCGCACGCGCGGCACAGGTAGCGGCACGCTCAAGCTGACCGCGCACATGCCCCGAGACCTCTATAACCGCCTCATGGCCATGAATTCCGACAAGCTCAAGCCTGGCGTCACCGCCTACGGTCGCTCGTCCGTTCATCCGGAATTCGTGCTGACCGGTCGCGTCTTTGATGAGGACGAAAACGAGAAGCTCAAGGCATGGCCCGTCTGCGTGATGAATACCGGTCCTGCATCTAAGATCGAGAACGGTGCCGAGGAGGTCGCCGAGTTCGAGGTCGAAATCGGATTCTCGCCGGATGAAAATGGCTTCGGCCACTACGAGTGTGACCTCGAAGATGCCACCGAGGATGTCAAGAACGCCTGGATGGAGAGCTTCACACCGGAGCTCGTCAAGGCGGCTGAGTAGCCATGGCGACCAAAAAGGTGAAAGTCCAGGTCGTTAAGTCCTTTATCGACCGCCGCTCCAAGCGCATTCACGCCGTCGGCGATGTGCTCAACATCACCGATAACCGCCTTGCCGAGATCCGCAAGGTCGACCCTGACCTCGTACAGGAGATTAACTAGCCGATGCCGGGGCGCTTTTGCGCCTCGGCCATTATGGAGGACGCGAAATGCCAAAGCCCAAGCGCAACATCAATGCCTCGACCGAGATCGAGATGAGTGACGGCACAAAGCTCAAGCTCACGATCACCTGGGGACTGCTCATCAAGCTCCGAGCGCTCAACAAACAGCTCTATTCGCAATTCAGCCATGTGGTCATGGAGGGAGCTGCCGATGACGTGCTCAAGATGCTCGACATCGTGTATTGCGGATATCTTTGCCAGTACATCGAGGACAACGGCACGCTCGCCGATGCGCTCACGCAGGACGAGTTTATCGCCGTGGCGCCCGCCGACGTCAACGCCGTCACGATGGCTGCGATGGCGCTTATCTCCCCAAAAGAGATGGCGCGTTTTCAGAGCCATTCCGAAAGCGCGCTCGGGAACTAGGCGCAAAGGAGAAAACCAAGCTGGTTGCGCGTCCTCCGAAATTTGAGATCACTGACGTTGAAGATGCCTACGCCTTTTACGTCCTCGTCCTCGGCATGTCCGAGGACATTTTTTTTAACGCCGATATCCCATTTTTGCTGAGCGTCATGGCGAATAAAAACGCCTACGACCTCTGGCAATCGGCTGTCGAGAACAAGCTCAGAGAGGAGGCAAAGAAGTAGTGGCGAGCAAGAATACGGTCGAAATCAAATTCAAGGCTGAAACAGAGCAATTCCGTGCCGCCATCAAGTCGGCCAACTCGACCATGACCACGCTCCGTGGCGAGCTCAAGCTCAATGCTGCTCAGATGAAGAACACCGGCGCATCGGTCGAGGCGCTGACGCGCAAGAAGAAGCTGCTCGAACAGCAGGACGAGACGCTACAGCAGAAGATCAACGCACTCGCCTCACAGCTCGAGGCGTCCAACGCAGCCTTTGGCGAGAACTCGGCATCGTCCCAGAAGCTCACCAATCAGCTCAACCAGGCAAAGGCCGCGCAGCAGAACGTCCGTGCCGCCATCAGCCAGACGAGCACCGAGATCGAGAAGCAGGCCGACGCCGAGCAACAGGCCGAGAGCGCCTACACGCAGCTGTCCAACAAGATCAGCGAGCAGCGTTCGAATCTCAAGCAACTGCAGACGGCATATGCCGATGCCGTCATCGCCAAGGGCAAGGACTCGACCGAGGCCAAGGAGCTTGAGGGCAATATTCGTGAGCTCAATTCAGAGCTCCGTCAAAATGAGTCCAAGATGCGCGCCGCCGAGGACGCCGCGTCAGAGCTTGCGCGCGAGGAGGATAACCTCGCCGATTCAGCAGACCGCGCAAACGACGGCTTCACGGTCGCAAAGGGCGTGTTGTCCAATCTCGCGAGCGATGCGCTCTCGCGCGTCGCTCAGGGTGCAAAGGATACCGCCAAGGAGGTCATCGACCTCGGCAAGACCTTCGAGCTGTCGCTGTCAAACGTCCAGGCGCTGTCCGGCGCGAGCGCCGATGACATGGCGCGCCTTGAGGCTAAGTCACGAGAGCTCGGCGGCACGACCACGTTCTCGGCAGCTCAGGTAGCCGACGCATTCGGCTACATGGCGCTTGCCGGCTGGGATACCGAGCAATCGCTCGACGGCATCAATGGTGTGCTCACGCTCGCACAGGCTGGCTCGATGGACCTCGCATCGGCATCAGACCTGCTCACCGACTACCTGTCGGCATTCTCGATGCAGGCGAGCGACGCCGCCACAATGACGGATGTTCTGGCGTATGCCCAGGGAAACGCCAATACCAATGTCGAGCAGCTTGGCGCCGCATTCAAGAATTGCGCCGCCAACTGCAACGCCGCCGGCATGGATGTCCAGACCACGACGGCCTTTATCTCCGAGCTGTCCAATCAGGGACTCAAGGGTTCCGAGGCCGGTACTGCACTAAACGCCGTCATGCGAGACATGACGGCGAAGATGTCCGATGGTGCCATCAAGATCGGCGACGCGAGTATCGCCGTGATGGACGCTAACGGCAACTACCGCGACATGGTCGACATCATGCGCGATGTCGAGAGTGCGACGAATGGAATGGGCGACGCTGAAAAGGCGAGCGCGCTGCAATCGACCTTTACGGCTGACTCCATCAAGGGCCTCAACCTCATCCTCAATGCCGGAACCGACGAGCTCGGCAGTTTCCGCGACGAGCTGTATAACTCCAATGGCGCGGCTCAGGACATGGCCGCGACCATGACCGACAACCTCGCCGGCGACCTGAGCAATCTCGACTCAGCGCTCGAGGAAGTCGGCCTCAAGCTCTACGACAAATTCAAGGAGCCATTGCGCGATGGCGTCCAGACCATCAGCAACGATGTGGTCCCGGCAATCGGCACGCTCATCGACAACTTCGACCAAATCGCGCCCGCCGTGGCCGGCGGTGCCGCCGGCATCGCGGCATTTGCCATCGGCGCGAACATCGTGCCGATTCTTGCCGCCGTCTCAGGCGGTGTCACGGCACTTAGCAGTGCAGTCAGTTTCCTGCTCTCACCGATCGGACTTGTCGCAATCGCGATTGCCGCGGCGACGGCAGCGCTCGTCTACCTGTGGAATACCAATGACAGCTTCCGCAACACGGTCATGGGGATTTGGCAGCAGATCTGTGACACGATTTCACAGGCGGTCGCGCAGATCCAACCGGTGCTCGATGCCCTGGCGGTATTTTTCACGACCGGCCTTCTGCCGGCGCTTCAATCCTTGGTCGATGGCTACATCACCGGATTCGGTTTCATCGTCTCAGGTGCCATGGCTTTTGCATCGGGCTTGCTCCAAGTCATAACCGGCGGGATGGCGGTCATCCAAGGTGTAATTGATACCGTTCTTGGCGTAATTGTCGGTGTTTTTACCGGCGATTTTACGATGGCGCAAAATGGAGTGCAGACGATTTTAAATGGTCTGTCCTCTATAGCGTCTGGAATTTTAAATGGCCTTGCCGGTGCGATCAGCGGAATTCTTGGTTCAGTGGTTTCCGTTTTTTCCGGTCAGTTTAATGCGATCACCTCAATCGTGGGCGGAGCCCTACAGGGTGTCGTTACTTTCTTCTCAGATAAGCTCGGCGCAGCGAAATCTACTGTGTCCGGAGCGCTAAATGCGATTTCGGGATTTTTCAGTGGCTGCAAGCTGCAGCTGCCACACATCAACCTGCCGCACTTCTCCATCAGCGGTGATTTCTCCATCGTCCCGCCGAGGACGCCCAAGATTAGCGTCGAGTGGTACGCCAAAGGCGGCATCCTAACCAGGCCAACGCTTTTCGGACTCAACGGCGACCGCGCCATGGTCGGCGGCGAGGCCGGTCCTGAGGCTGTGCTGCCGCTCTCGATCCTTCGCGGCTTTATCGAGGACACATTTGAGCGCCATGCTGCCGCATCTTCGACCAATAACTTGCAGATTACCGTCTACGCCCAGGGCAACGCCGATGAGATCGCCGATGCGGTCGCATACAAGGTTTTCGGCGCCATCGACCAGGCCATGACTGCCAATGGGAGGTAGCGCATGGGATACCATTACGGCAATTGGGCTGGCCCCAGCGCACTGTTCCGCGTCGTTGTCGCCTACAGCTTCAGCAACTACCGTGACGACATCGTCCACGTCCAGGCGCGCTATTACGTCGAGGTGTCCGCCAATTCGTCTTTTAACGGCACAGTGCTCAAGACGAGCTGGGGACAGACCGTCAGGCTCTACGGTCAAGGCATCTATGCGGACACCGGCTGGTGTGACTGGGGAGACCCTGGTTACGGCTATACGGCTCGCTCGAACATATCGGCTGACTATACCTCATACTCCGGCGCCTACCACAAATCGTCGGTCGACGGCGTAGAGACGGTCAGCGCGCCGGAATGGCAGCCCTACAACATTTCCGGTCTCAAGGTAGAGCGCCAATCGGACAGCTCCGCGAAGCTGTCGTGGGGAAACAACGCCCATGCCGCCCGTCCGTACCGACACATCTACATCGACCAGCGCATCGACGGCGGTGCATGGTCGAATGTAGCCGACCTTACCAACTCGCCGACGTCATGGACCGCATCAACCGCACCTGACCACTCGTATGAGTGGCGAGTCATACCAAACAACTACAGCGGCTCGGCGCCTGGATACCAGTACGCCGGACCCGTCTACAACACGCCGTCACCGCCGGAATTCGTCTCGGTTGCGCGCAAGAGCAACACGATCGTCACCGCCGTGCTCGACAACAGCTCGAACACGGCCACATCGCTCGAGTATCAGATATGCAAGCAGGGGAGTACCGGCTGGGGAGGATGGGGAGACTCTATCTCAGTCGACGGCGTCGTAAAGACTTTCGACGTCGATCTCGGCGGCGGCACGTTCAAACTGCGCGCCCGCAACGTGCGCGGCGACCTCGTCAGCGCGTGGTCCGAGTCCGATGCCGTCGTGACGATCTGCCCGCCTATGGCGCCGACACTCGTGACACCGGCATCGTCTGGTGTCATCGCATCCAACGAGCCGACGGTCGCATACCAGTGGCGACACAACCCGTATGACGGCTCAGACCAGCAAAAGGCAGAGCTCGCCATCAGCACCGACGGTGGAGTCACTTGGACGGTCGATGAAGTCGCCGGCAACCAGAGCACAATCGTCAAGACAAACGTCTATGGCGTCAATCAGCAGGTCGTATGGCGCGTCCGCACAAAGGGCGCCGATGATAATTTTGGTCCCTGGTCGGCCAACCGTACCTTCACCGTGCGTCAGCGCCCGACCGTGGTCATCGAGCAGCCTGCGGACGGCTTCGTCATCACTGACGTGCCGATCTCGGTAAAGCTGACGTATATCGACCAATCTGGCACCGTGCAGTCATCGACGCTCACGATCACGCGCGGCGACGAGACGGTCTTTACAAAGTCGCTCGGCAAGTCACTCACGACCACAATCACGACCGACGAGTGGGTCCCGTTCGATGGCGAGACCTACGTCATCAACGTCACGTCCCGATCGACCTCGTCGCTCACGGCGACCACGAAACGCACTGTCAAGACCAAGTTCCGACTTCCTCAGCGCGGAAACATCTTCGTCGAGACGGACCCGGTCACCGGATGCGCGACCGTGCAGGTCAGGCTCTCGCGCGACAGCGAGCTCGCCACTGCCGTGCGCCTCGACCTCTACCGTGTGACTGAGACCGGTCGCATTAAGATAGGCTCGGACATGAGCGACGGTGCCGAGGTCATCGACCGTTTCGCTCCTCTCAATGTCGAGTACACCTATGAGGCCGTCACGACCTCCGGCACCGGCGCCGTCAACACGTCGACCGCCACCGGAATCATTGAGACGCCGTGGTGGTTCATTATCTACGATGGCGGTATAGCTCAGGCGATGTGGGAGCCATCAGGCTCGCGCACGCCGACGCGCCCGTCCGATGAGATCGTCGAGCTCGATGGCAGGACGTGGCCTCTGCTCGTCCAATCGCGTCAACGCTCACTCAAGATTGAATTCTCGGGATGGGTCGAGTCGCGCGATCAAGCTCGCGCATTCGAGAGCATGACCTTCGCCTCCGGTGACAAGATCTACAAGGGCTTGTCTGGTGATGTTTTCCATTGCTCCGCATCGGCGAAAATCGATGAGGAGTATGACGGCTTCGAGGATTACAGCGCCTCGGTCTCGGTGTCCATCACGAGAGTCGATGGCGGTGAGGTCTGATGGCCGACTGGAAGGACGCGCGCTACGATGCCGGATGGCTCTACCGTCGAATCAAGTGGGGAACATGGGAAGAGCTCGGACTCTACGGCAACATCGAGAGCGCTAGTATCAACCGCTCGGCATTCGATACGCTCAAGACGTCAGGTTCGCTCAATTATTTCGGCACCGCGCCCGATGAGGTTGACGCACTCGCGCTCATCTACACTTTCCGCGACCGAAACGGCGTGACGGTCGAGCAGAGACGCGCGACTGTCCTCGTGGAATCTGACGAGCCTGACTACACCTCGCTCGATGGTGGAGGTGTGCGGCAGTCTGGCAGCGCGAAGCTCTATTCGCTTCTCAAGGTGCTGTCCGATACCAAGCTCAAGGTGCCATATACGGTCACGGCTGGCACCAACGCCATCGCCGCCGCCAATAAGATCATCACCGGCGCCGGACTGCGTACCAACTGCCAGTCATCCGGCTACCTGTTGAGTTGCGGCCACACGTTCGCGCCTGATGACTCTTTGCTGGATGTGGTCAACTACCTGCTAGATGCCGCCGGCTATGGATCAGCGGATACCGATGCCTACGGCACGGTCATCCTCAAGCCCTACGTCGAGCCGACCGCGCGCGAGCTCGCCTGGACATTCGCCAATGACGAGACCTCGACGCTCATGCCGGGAATCTCGTCTGAAAACGACTGGCGCAATACGCCAAACATCGTGGTGCTCACCTATGAGACGGATGATGAGACGTATGTCGCTCAGGCTCGTAACATCGACCCTGAGAGCAGAGCATCTCTGCCCTCGCGATCGTGGCGTGAGAACTCAACCGTCGAGCAGGTCAGCGAGCTCGATGGTGAGACCAAGGATGAGCGGCTTGAAAACCTCAAGGCGCTCGCGCGAAAGAAGCTGCTCGATGGCAGCTCCGAGATCCAGTACACCAAGGTCAAGACGCTGCTCGTGCCGGTGGAAATCAACGATGCCGTCGGCGTGCTCTACTCGGGCATAAAGCGCCAGGGAGCGATCACCTCAATCGATACCTCGTGCACACCGACCGCAGAGACAAATATCAAGATTCGAGAATTCATCAGGCGCGACCTGCTGGTCGATGTGACCGGTCAGGTCATCGCAGCGTAAAGGAGGCCAGACCATGGCTGACAGCATGGTACGCGAGGCCGAGCGCGCCTTGCGGCTCAGTCAAGCGCCGCGCTCGCCCGATTACCACGTGCGAGGCAAGGTCATGGAGGTGAAGGACGGCGCATACCAGGTGCGGCTTGCCGCCGCCGAGAACCTGACCTCCTGCTCGCGGTACTGCGACGCAAAGGTCGGCGACACCGTCCTGGTCCTCGTCATGTCGAGCGGACAGTGCGCCGCAATCGCAAAGCTAATCAAGTAAAAAGAAAGGTGCTTTATGGCTCAAGAGCTTACGTTTGACACCAAAAAGCCCGAGAATGCCTTTAGGGAGCAGCGAATCGACCCGCTGCGTCGCGGCGAGCGCGGAAATCGTGATCTCACGGTGAGCATCGCCTCAAAGGGCATCCCGTATGATCTCACCGGCTGCACCGTGCGATTCATCGGCACCACCGGCACCGGTCAGCTCGTGGGCCCGACCGAGATCGAGGTCGCTAACGCTCCAGCCGGCATGGTCCGCCATGTGCTTCCGGCTGAGATGTCGACCGATGCCGGCCTCGCACATTGGTACTACGAGATCTACAGGGGCGAGGACTATCTCGACACGACCGAGTCGTGCTCGGTCAAGGTCCTGCAAAACGCCGACATCGGCGGTCAGCAGGCGACGCTCTACATTCCGATTTTCGAGCAGGCGAAATCCGACGAGCAGGCGCGCGTCGCTGCCGAGACAAAGCGCGCTGATGCCGAGTCTGCACGCGCTACCGCTGAGACCGCGCGAGCCGAGGCCGAGAAGTCTCGAGCAGCTGCCGAGACCAACCGCTCGACCTCCGAGACCTCGCGTGCCGATGCCGAGAAATCTCGCGCCGCTGCAGAGACAAAGCGCTCGACAGCCGAGACTGCGCGAGTCGAGTCCGAGAAATATCGCGCCGCTGCCGAGACCAAGCGCGTCAACGCCGAGACCGCGCGAGTTGAGTCGGAGAAGCTGCGCGATGCTGCCGAGACCAAGCGCTCGACCGATGAGCTGGCGCGTGTCTCCGCTGAAAATGAGCGTGCGGCTAACGAGATCGAGCGCGATACATCATTTACCGAGATGCACGACAAGCTCGCCACTGCCGCCGCTACTGCAAAGGCGGCTCGCGATGATGCGACAGCATCTGCCACCGCTGCCAAGGAGTCCGAGGATGCTGCCGCGGCCAGTGCCTTGAGCGCCGGTAAATCTGCAGACAGCGCCGCCGCTGCCATCAAGGAGACGGCTGATGCCGCCGCCGATGCACGTCTCGCGGCAGAGGAGGCGCGAGGCTCCATTTCTGCCGATAAGAGCATGTATTTCAAGCGCATTGCCGATGAGAACGGCGACACATGGCCTGTAATCGTCGATACGACCGTCCAGGAGGGATAAATGGATCACATCTTTCCAGTAAACGACACTTTTGAGAAGGGCTTTGGCGATGTCGCCGATGCCATTCTGAGCCTGAATGTCGCACCGGCGCCCTATCCGGAGTGGGATGCCGCCAAGGGCGAATTCACCGTCAAGTCCATCCAGCGATGGCTAAGCTCCGAGAGTGACGGCAAGATCTATGCCGTCGACCAGACGCTCGATGCCGTCCAGACTCTCACCAAGAGCCTCGCAAACGCCGATATCGCCAATCCTGTGCCGTCTACGCTGCTCAAGCCCGGCACCGACCCTTACATCGGCGTCGGCCCGTTCCGCTACGAGCATGTCAACGGCTACAAGGACGATGCCGGCACCTGGCACATCACCGGCATGCGCTCTTTCGGCAATTTCAGCTATACCGACGGTCGCGATGTTTTCGCACTCGCACCAGTGCGCTACGTATTCCATGGCATAGTCGATGGCAAGTACCGCGTCGCCTGCTCAGACCGTCCACACGTGGGATACGTCCCGGAGGACCGATCGCTGCGCATCGACGGCACTCTTGAGCCATTCATGTGCCGCGCTGCATTCGGGGCATCCAAGGACTCCGCCGGAAAGCCCTGCTCGGTCGCCGGCGCCAAGCTCTGGACCCGCAGCTGCTCGCACAACTCGATGAACGAGGCCGCTAAGAAGAAGGGCACCGAGTACAGCGGCTACACCGCAGCCGATTATGACTATCTGTACGAGATGAATCTTCTCAAGTACGCTCACAAGTCGAGCCAGGCCAATTTCGCCGGCTGCTCGAATCATACCGAGCAGACGCCAGTCACGGTGGCAGGCACCGGTGCGCCCACCGTAACCATCGCCAAGACCGTCGCTGACAAGTGGCCCATCGGATCCGCCATCATGGTCGGCACCACCACGGTCGCAGGTCGAGACCGTGGAAATGCCGATGCTTTCGACATCGCTGATCAGGCCAATATCATCAAGAAAACGGTCGATGGTGACAACGTCGTGCTGACGCTCGACTGTGGCAATATCTCGACTGAGGTTGGTCAGATCGTCTCCACGGCTCCGTGGAATCCCGGCACGACCGTCGGCATCGTCGGCGACGGCTCGCCTTACGACAATAAATCCGGTCGCGAGCCCTTTGCCATCCAAGGCATTGAGGTCATGCTCGGAGCCTGGGAGATTCTCGGCGATCAGCTCGTCAAGGGCGATGATGACGGCTATGGCTACTACCTTGTCGAGGACACGTCCAAATCTGCTACCTCCGTGACCTCCGACTACACTAAGATTTTCACTTTGCCGATCAAGTCCGCCGATGGCGAGATGTACCCGTCGGCGATGGTCAAGGGCAAGGGCTCTCTGGTGCCTTACGGCACCGGCGGCTCCACCGGCGCAGGTGTCGGTGACAGCATCTGGTACTACGGCGGCAAGAAAACCGATACGTATGAAGTCCGGGTGTTCGGCAACCTCTGGGATGGCTCCCACGCTGGCTTGCGCCGCGCGTCCCTCAACAGCGGGCCGGGCGGGGCGTGGTGGGACGACGCCTCGCGCGTCTCGACAAATGGTCGAAACAGGGTGAATGCCGACGTGCCGCCTCTGGCGGCGTAGTCGGCAGAGGGGCGGCGCCCCTGAAAAACGGCCCAGGGACCTGCCGTGCATGCAGGTGTAATTCCTTTCGTCCAGGTGTTCGGCAACCTCAGGAATGGCTCCAACGCTGGCTTGCGCCGCGCGAACCTCAACAACAGGCCGGACAGGGCGAGGTGGAACAACGCCTCGCGCGAATCTGATTGATAGCTCCCATAAAAACCCGCACGGTAGCGTACCCGGTGGAAGCATCGGGCTCGCCTGGCTTAACTAAGTGAAATGGCATATAAGACCACCGGGCCAGTAGTCATTTGCCGACCGCTCGGAATGCAATCAGAGAGCTGAATTGGTCGAATGAAAAGTTACTGCAATGGCCTTGCCGTCGATGCTAATTTCGTCGGCATGGCCTATGAGAATTGGCGGTCCGGCGAATCGGGCCGGACCAATGAATGGCGAGTGTACAAGGAATACGGCTCACCTGATGTCCTTATCGCCGAGATCGTAGCCGAGGCCAATGCCGGCACACTACGATTTGAGCCCTTGAGCACGAGGCCGAGGCAAGACGGCGGAAAGATGCGCAACATTGGCGTCGAGGGTGTCAAGCAGCAAATCTGCGGCTACACCGTCGACCTCGCCATCGATTCGCTCATGCGCGCGAAAACCGGCTACTGGCAGGTCAACAGACCTGGTATGGGACAGTTTCGCGCGGCGCCAACGGTGCAGAAGTGGGTCAATCAGTGCGCCTACCATGTGCATCTTGATGTCAAATCCTGCTATGAGTCCGTGAGGTGCTCTGACGTCATGCGAGTGCTCGAAAAGTATGTGCGCTCGAGCGTTGTGCTCGGTATCGCCAAGGCGATCATGGACTCGTATCCGGACGGTCACCTGATGATCGGCAGCTATTTCTCGCTCAGGATGGCGCTGCTCATCCTGAGCTTTGGCTACCACCATGTCGAGGACATGCACAAAACTCGCCGCGGCAAGCGCATGGCGCTTGTCGAGCATCAGGCATGGTACGTCGATGACATCTGGTTGTTCGGAAGCGACAAGCGCAATCTCAAGTGCGCAGCGCGAGACCTCGCGAAGTACCTCAAGGCTGAGTTTGGACTAAATCTCAAGCCATGGAAGGTCTGCAAGGCAACCGACGATGAGCCGACGGACGTCGCCGGGCCCGTGGTCAGGCGCAAGCGTATCACTATCCGCGACAAGACCTTTCGCAAGGGCCGTCGAGCGCTATTCCGATTCCGTCGAAAACCGACGAATCTGAGGATGGCGCGCCGACTGATCGCCTACTGCGGATGGTTCAAGCACACCGACAGCCAGAGATTCTGCGATGACAACGGCCTCTATCCGGCACGACGCCAAGCCAAAAAGGTAATCGCTAGACACGACAGATTTAGGAGTTCTCATGCAATTTGAGCTTGAGTTTTGCGACCGTGAGCCCGCAAAGGTGACGGTCATCCAGGACGGTCCAATCGCCAACATCTGGCTCCGCAAGGACATCACCGAGGACACCGTCGATAACGGTCCTGACGGCACGCCTTACAAGATTTGGCGCTGCAACACGTTGTTTTTCCAGCGCATCGGCACGCCAACTCCTGAGGAAATCGAGGCCGACTTCGATGCAATCGCCGAGCAGCAGATCGCCGGCAATCGCACGGTCGACGAGCGCATCGATGCGACTGAGCGGGCTGTCTCCGACAACGGAAAGCAGCTTGAGACTGCGTTTCAGGCGCTCGCCGAGCTCGGCGACATGATCGCAACTGCGGGAGGTGAAGTCTAATGGCAGCAATCTACGCGACCCTCATCAAGGATGGGGCGATCAATCCAAAGACCGGCGAGCCTTGGAAGATTGATGACGTGAACGTCATTTGGCGCGCGTCCGTCAAAAAGATTCTTGACAAGTAGGACTGGCCCCGAAAGGGGACTTTTCTTTTGCGCTGGCTGATGGTGGCTAGCCCTGGGAAGGGGCAAAGGGGGTGAATTAATGGAAATTCTAAAGCTCTTCGTCCCATATGGCCCGGCGTGGCTTGGAGGCGTACTGTTGGCCCTCATCGCCTTTTATTTCGGCAAGCAATTTCTCGAAGAGTACAAGCTCCAAAACGAACGCAAGAGCGCCCTCGACATCAAGCGCGAGGAGCGCAAGCAAGACGAGGTGAAGGAGCGAGCCCAGCGCGACCGCGAGCGGTCTGAGATGGAGGGTCGGATTGCAGCTCAGATGGAGCGGTCAAATTCACTCATGGAGGCCATGAAAACCCTGATGGAATCCGTCGTGGCGTCAAATGATGTCCTCCACTCAGATCTAGTTCATAGCAAGGCGCGCAGCCAGGGCATGGCGCAAAAGGTCGACCACATCTGCGACAGAGTCGACCTGCTCTACGACAGAGAATCTACAAGATAGGGATACAAAATGACAGAGATTCAGGCGGGCCTCACGGTGGCCACGGTGCTCGTGGCTCCATACATCGTGCAGGCCATCAAGACCAAGGCAATGACCGGCAGCGCCGCTCGATGGACTGCGATCGCAGTATCGGTTATGTGTGGCGCGCTCACGGCAATGGCAAGCGGTATGCCGGCTGACCCAGGCGCCTGGGTGACATCAATCTTTGCATGCGTTGGCGGCGTCCAGGTTGCCTACGCATCTTTCAAGAGCGTTGGAATCACCGACAAATGGCTCGATGCGCTGCTCGCGCTCGGCGATGTCAAGGATGACTAGCCATGGCGATTACCCAGCGCGAGGCATTCGCGCAGGTCATGGAGCACCTCGTCACCCATGACGGCGGCTCCGGTCATGGATACTCGCAATACAATCGCATGGGCGACGGCACCACCGAGACTATCAGGCTTTCTGATGGAACGACCGTGACAATTGCCGGCGGCGACCGCGATTGCTCGTCTGCCGTCATCACGGCACTTCGCGCCGTCGGCATCTACACATTCGGTGCCACATATACCGGCAACATGCGCTATCAGCTGCTCAAGACAGGTCTTTTCGGTTGGCGCAAAATGGGTGTCAAGTCTGCGCAGCGCGGCGATATCTACCTCAACGAAAAGTGCCACACCGCCGTGTGTATCTCTCCTTACGGCTCAAAGCGTGGTGATCTCTTGGCGCAATTCTCCATCTCTGAGAAGGGCACCATCACTGGCACCAAGGGCGACCAAAACAGCCGCGAGTCCAATATCAAGGCGTACTACTCCTATCCGTGGGACGGCACGCTCTACTGGATCAACGACGGCAAGACGCTTTCGGGCGCCAACACCGAGGTCGCCGACAACACCGATCCAGATCTCGGCGACGTGCGTTACTGGGGCCAAAAGTTCACGCGAGCAATCCAAAAGCAGCTCGGCACGACCATGGATGGAGTGATCTCTGGTCAGCATGTAGCTCACCAGAGATATTTCTGGGCGGTCGACCATGGATGCGTCGAATGGACCAAGACCGGCAAGGGATGTGGCTCCGACATGGTGCTCGCCTTGCAGCGCAAGGTCGGATGCGCCATCTATCCAGGCGTCGGTGGCGTGCAGGCGCGGCAGATGAGCAGCGGCACCATCCACAAGCACCAGCAATGGCTTATCGCAAACGGCATATCGGTCGGCTCGTGCGGCGCTGATGGCTACCACGGACCCGACACCAACAAAGCAGTCGCTCAGGCAATCAAGCGTAAGCTCTATGCAGCTTAGTTAGGAGCTGAGATGCTAGGCAACATCCTCCTGGTGCTTTTAGGCGCACAGCTGGGAGCAGCTGTCGGCGTGCTCGCCATGTGCCTTTTTATTAACCGCAAATAGTGCTTCGCCCACTCCGGCTCTGCCGGGGTGGGCATTTTTTTTGGCAAAAAAGTTCAAGATAATACTTGCGTACTGCTACCAAAGGTAGCATAATAAAGACAACGACAGGGGCAAGAGGCACCTGCAATCCCGAGGGGAGAACATCATGACTGACATCAACCGCATCACCGACGAAGAGATCCTGGCTCTTAACGACGTTCGTAAGCGTCCCTGTATCACCGAGAGCGGAGAGTGCTACATCGTTTCCCGCGTCAACATCTTCTATGATGACGATCTCTTTGACGTTATGAGCGTCGATGACGTTAACGTTTATGCCACCGAACGCGAGGCTCGTGAGTGGGTTGCAAAGATGACGCTTTCTGCGAATGACTCCTGCTATTCGATCAAGCGCTCGTACACAATCCGCTGCCACCAAGTCTTTTAAGCATCACCGAGACATACATGTTAAGCACAGAATGGGGTTAACAATCATGAAGTACACTAGCATCCAGGATGTTATCGACCAGGCAATTAAGCCTGTCTGTGGTGATTTCGCTGAGGATTACGACCTCGACGCCATTGCAAGCGAAATATTCGAGTATGTGACCGACGTTGACGATGATGGAATCCAGCACGGCAATGGATACTTTGTCGAGCGCGATGGTGTTGACTGGAATGAGGTCATGCAGAAACACGACCACGGAGAGCAGCTCGACAAGGACGTCAGCGAATCCTGGGACGGCGATGGAGTCTATACAATCACTGAAGCCGATGGCGACGTTACCGAGGTTGAGTGCGATGACATGGCAGATCTGAGGTCTGCTTTGAGTGAGATTTACAGCTACTCAGGCAATTGGGACTCTAAAGTCGTTATAGAAAAGGACGCTTGCAGGCTGAGGACAAAGGCGGATTTCAAGGCACTGCGTGAGGCGTGTGGCCTTTCCCAGCAAAATGTTGCCGATGCGCTCGGTGTGCACTTGCAGACGATTAAGCGCTGGGAAAAACCATCATTTCCTTATGCCGTGCCAGACGATGCCTTTGCCTATCTCGACAACGTCGCAGAGTCACAGGCAACCCAGGTCAGCTATATGCTCGGCGTCGTTGCCAAGCATGTCGAGCAATTTGGTAAGAACCCAGTGCTGGTTCCGATCACATACTACCGAGACCAGCAGATGTATGACAAGTACGGTCGAGACGAAGGGCCTTTTGGATGGCCCAACGCCGTTGCTCGAAAACTAGCCTACGAGCTCGACAAGCGCGGGATTTCATACTCTTTCCGCTACCCTGACGATGGTGCCGTGAGTACGCCTGGAAGTAACTATTAAGCAGCGAGCAGCACGCCAAAACCACCTTTGAGCGGCAGTATCCCAACGCTGTGATACACTTGGAAAAGTTCGGGATAATTCACGCCCGGGCTACCACAAATTGAATGCCCGGGCCTCGCAAGAGACCCGGGTTTTGTGTATACACCGCATGTGTGGAATGAGCCGCGTTTCACCTGGACCGAGGAGTTGCCATGGACCTGCCTATCAGCCTACAAGACATTACGTATGCCGAGAATTACCTGGCGCAGGGAGACCTGGCCACGGCGACGCCGCTGCTGGAGCGTTTGGTGGAGCTCGCCGAGGAGTATATCGATGCCGAGTGCAAAACGGAGGAGAACCGCCAGTACTTTAGCTTCGATAGCAAGTTTGAGCGCCTGGCCTACCGCCGCGTGGAAAAGGATCCACGCGAGCTGGTGCAGGTCGAGGTGCCCTTTGATCGCCTGTACTCCGACATGGCGTTTGCCTACATCCGTCAGCAGGATTATGTTAGCGCCCGCAATGCCTTGATGCAGGCCGTGCGCTGGGACCCCATGAACTGCAACTACCGACTGGATCTGGCCGAGCTGTTCCGTGCGCTCGAGGACAAGCAGGAGTGGGCTTCGCTTTCGTTTTCGGTGCTGGAGCGTGCGAGTGACGGCAGGTGCGCCGCCCGCGCCTACGCCAACTTGGGCCAGTACTTTTTGGAGCCCGAGACCGAGAACGTCTCGGCGGCCGTGGGGTGCGCACGTCTGGCGCTGCGCTTGGCCCCTGGCGATTCACATACGACGCGCTTGCTCAGCAAGATCCATGCCACCTATCCGGATGCCGCCGACGAGAGTGATGAGCATGTGATGGGCGAGCTGGCGTTGCAGGGCGTACCGACCTCGCCTTCGGCCGAGATTGCCATTTGTCTGATTATGTGTGCGACCGACGCTGCGGGTGACGGTGACAAGCAGGAGGCTACACGCCTGACGGTCCGTGCCCGCGACCTGGTGGGCGAGGAGGCATGCGCGGCGATCATTAAGCTGGTGCGCGAAAGCGATGCCGAGCTCAACGCCGAGCGCAAGGCCAAACGCGAGGCCGCGAGCGGGAAAGCCGATGACGCCGAGGAGGCCGGCGATGCCCAGTAAGCGCGAGCGCAAGCTCATCTCCAAGAATCGTTCGGCGCATCACGAATACTTTATCGACGAGACATTCGAATGCGGCATTGAGCTGAGCGGTACCGAGGTCAAGTCGATTCGCGAGCGCGCCTGTCAGATTACCGATACTTTTGCGCTGATTCGCGGCGGCGAGTGCTGGCTGGTGGGTTTGCACATCCATCCCTATAGTCACGGTGGCGTGTGGAACCGTGATCCCGATCGCCGGCGCCGTCTGCTGCTGCATCGCAAGGAGATTGATTTTCTTGACGGCAAACTGCGCAACCGCGGCTATGCACTGGTGCCGCTCGAGCTCTACTTTAATGCCGATGGTCGCGTTAAGCTGCTGTTGGGCCTGGGCCGTGGCAAAAAGCTCTATGACAAACGCGAGGACATGGCCAAACGTGACGTTCAGCGCGAAATCGATCGCGCGCTTAAGGAGCGTAATCGCTAAGGGTTGATATCCGGGCGGGCGGGGATGTTCATCCATCACTGTTGTCGTACTCCCGGTCTGCTCCTCGCAAGTTGCGGTGGAATAGTTTCTGTTTGTTGGGTATCCAGGCTTAAATAGGGACTTTTTCACCGCAACTGCGTGTGGCTCATTTTTCTTACCGTTCTGACACATATGTCTCATTGTGGGTATATACGTCTGCAAGGCTCAATTCCGAGTTAGGGGAGTGATCGTTTTGGATAAAACTGCGTTCTTTACGATGCCCTGCGGGCTGTATGTGGTGAGTGCCGCGGCAGATGGGTCGCGCGCCGGCTGCATTATCAACACCGCGGTGCAGGTGACGTCCACGCCGCCGCGCATTTCGGTTGCCGTGAACAAGGAAAATGTCACGTCTAGCGTTATCTCGTCTGCCAAGGCCTTTGCGCTGACCGTGATCGATCAGACGGCCGATATGCCCTACATTGGTAACTTTGGATTCCGTACCAGCAGCAACTATGACAAATTTGCCAAGTACGAGACGTGCGAGACCGCACTGGGCATGCCCTATGTTCCCGAGCATGCGGCGGCCTTGTTTAGCTGCCGTTTGATCGACACAGTGGATGTGGGCACGCATCTACTGTTTATCGGCGAGGTCGAGGATGCCGAGCGCCTGAGCGACGAGACGCCGCTCACCTACGATTACTACCATAAGGTCCTGAAGGGCAAGACGCCGCCCAAGGCGTCTTCGTACCAAGGGTAGAAATGCGGTAAAACCGCTTGCATTATATTATTAAGAATATATACTAATAAGCAAAGTACATCAGCAGCCACGTTCGAGAGGAGAACATCATGGCCGAGGAAAAGAAGACGTACAAGTTCGTGTGCACCGTTTGCGGTTACGAGGTAGAGGTCGACACGCCCGAACTGCCCGAGGATTACGTGTGCCCGGTGTGTGGCGTCGGTCCCGATCAGTTTGAGCTCGTCGAGGAGTAGCTCGTAGACACACGACTTGCAGCAACATATAGCTCTGTCCAAGGGCCCCGGTCGGATATCCCGGCCGGGGCCCTTTTCCTCCGTCCCCAAGGGATCACGGCTGCTATTAGCCGATCCTGTCTGTTGTGAGTCCGGCCGACCTTTTGTCTTAACCTGCAACATCTAACGGCTCAAAACGGGTCTTCCTGTTACAGAACGAGACAAACCAAAACCATCATTCTCAAAATCTCAATCTATAACATTTAGGCACGTAAAACCCCTCTACTTGTTACAGATCGAGACAAAAGGTTGGGGCTGAAGAAATATCTCGATCTGTAACATCTGGGCGCGGAAATTGGGTCCACTTGTTACAGATCGAGACAAACTGAAACTATCTCTCAGAAAATCTCAATCTGTAACATCTAAGGGCTCAAAACGGCCTCACGTGTTACAGATTGAGACGTTATATCTGGACAGTCACGCCATCCCATTACATCCCCGTTAGCAGCACGATGTCGAGAATCGTCACGATGACACCGATCCCTACGAGCAACGCGTTGAGCGGGCGCGAGTTGGCGTATTTGCCCATGACGCGGGGCGAGCTGGTGAGTCGTATGAGCACAAAGACCGTAATCGGCAGCTGAAGCGACAACAGTGCCTGACTCCAAATGAGACCCTCAAAAGGATTCGGGACGATCAGGCACGCCGCCACTGCGCCGACGAAACAGGCTGCCACTCCGATCGAGGAATGTCGGTCGTGGATGTCGTATTCCTCGTCGAATATGCCCGCGGTGATGGTGCCCGCCGCCATGCCCGCCGTCACGCTACTCGATATGCCCGCAAACAGCAGTGCCACCGCAAAGATGGTCGAGCTTGCCGGGCCCAGAATGGGGGAGAGCGTGGCCGCTGCGACGGCGAGGTCGTCTACGACAATGCCGTGCGCAAAGAAGGTCGTTGCGGCCAGGATGACCATGGCCGAGTTGATTGCCCAGCCCACACCCATCGAAAAGAGCGTGTCGAAGAGCTCGTAGTGCAGGCGTTCTTCGATAACCTGCTCGCCTTGGCCTTCGAAGTGCATGGATTGGATGACCTCGGAGTGCAGGAAGAGGTTGTGGGGCATAACGACCGCGCCTAGGACACTTACGATAATCGCGACTGAGCCGGTGGGCATACTGGGTGTAATCCAGCTTGTGGCGGCTTGCGGCCAGTCGACCTTGACCAGCAGAAGCTCGGCTAAAAACGAAAGTCCCACCACGCCCACGAAGGCGATGATCCAGCGTTCGGCGCGTTTGTAGGAGCTTGTCATGAGCATGGCAATCGATGCCGCCGCCACGATGATACAGCCGGCACGTACGGGCAGGCCAAAGAGCATTTGAAGTGCGATCGCACCGCCCAGGACTTCGGCCATGGCGGTGGCGACCGTGGCTAGATACGCGCTGCCGAGTATCGCACGCCCGACGAGGCGGGGCAGGTGGCGCGTCGTGGCCTCGGCAAGACACATGCCCGTGGCGATGCCCAAGTGAGCCGCGTTGTGTTGCAGCACGATGAGCATGATCGTGGATAGCGTGACGATCCACAGCAGCGCGTAGCCAAACTGCGAGCCGGCGGCCATATTGGAGGCCCAATTGCCCGGGTCGATAAAGCCGACGGTCACGAGCAACCCGGGGCCGATATGCCGTGCGATGTCGAGTCCGCCGTGGCCGCCGGTGCGCGGGGAGCCAAAGTGATGTTTGAGATGGTCGATCATGGTGCACTCCTGCGTGCCGTTTGTTTGACGCCGCAAAGGATACCCGTTTTAGGCTCAAAATTTGATCATGACTAACAAAATTGTTGTGATGGTAAAAGGGGGTTGCCGAAATGTCTTGATCTGTAACAACTAGGGATGGAAATTGGGCCTAGGTGTTACAGATCGAGACAGGAAGAAATGGTCCTATGGAAAATCTCGATCCGTAACAGCTGACCGCCAAAACCGGCCCTTCGTGTTACAGATTGAGACATTCGGAACCGTCTTTCGAGAACATCTCAATCCGTAACAGTTAGTCGTCGAAATTGGGTCCTCCTGTTACAGATTGAGATGTTTGAAGCGGTGAGCTTACAGGCCGAACCTGGGGCCCTTGTTGTTGCCCTTGAGCTCCGCGGTGTCCACTCGTAGGGCGTGCGTTACGCAATTGTTTCGAAACGGGCGGGAAACACAATGGGCCGGCGATGCTTCTAGTATGCCTATTCAACTGAC
Organism: Collinsella sp. LCP19S3_B11; assembly: GCF_052121915.1. Classification (NCBI taxonomy): domain Bacteria; kingdom Bacillati; phylum Actinomycetota; class Coriobacteriia; order Coriobacteriales; family Coriobacteriaceae; genus Collinsella; species Collinsella sp. LCP19S3_B11. The sequence continues at coordinate 94,414 of NZ_JBQKDI010000004.1, read as the reverse complement.
TGTCTAAATATCTAGGGGAGGATCGCGATGCAGGCAGATTCCGCTCAGCAGCAGGGCCTTTATCGCCCCGAATTCGACCACGATGCATGTGGCATCGGCGCGCTTGCCGATATCAACGGTGAGCGCCACCACCAGATTCTGGACGATGCGCTGTCCATTCTGGTCAACTTGGAGCACCGCGGTGGCACGGGACTCGAGAAGAATACCGGCGACGGCGCCGGCATCCTGTTCCAGGTTCCGCATCACTTTTTCCGCAAAGAGGCTCAAAAGTGCGGCCAGATTCTGCCGGCAGAGGGCGACTATGGCGTGGCCATGCTGTTCTTCCCGCAGGACGACAAGGGCGTAGAGGATGCCCGCCGCGTGTTTGAGGAAGGCTGTGCCGAGGCCGGCGTGCCGCTGCTCTTTTGGCGCGAGGTGCCGGTCGACCCTCACGATCTGGGCGAGACGGCCCGCGCCTGCATGCCCACCATCCTGCAGGCCTTCCTGGGCCGTCCGGACGACACGCCCGCCGGCGATGCCTTTGAGCGTCGCCTGTACGTGTGCCGCCGCACCATCGAAAAGAAGGCCGACGCCGAGTTTGCCCTGCGCGACAAGATCTTCTATGTGTGCTCCATGAGCTCGCGCACCATCGTGTACAAGGGCATGCTGGTCGCCACGCAGATGCGCCGCTTCTTTATCGATCTCAACGACGCCGCCGTCAAGACGGCCGTGGCGCTCGTCCACTCGCGCTACTCCACCAACACCACGCCTAGCTGGGAGCGCGCACATCCCAACCGCTTTATTATCCACAACGGCGAGATCAACACCCTCAAGGGCAACGTCAACTGGATTCGCGCCCGCGAACCTAACCTGTACAGTCCCGTGCTGCAGCATGATCTTGAGCGTGTGATGCCCATCATCAACCGTGAGGGTTCCGACTCCGCGATTCTGGATAATGTACTCGAGTTTTTGGTCATGAACGGCCGTCCGCTTACGCGTGCCGCGTCCATGTTGCTGCCCGAGCCGTGGGACCACAACGACAACCTGAGCGAGGAGCGTCGCGCCTACGATGCCTACCAGTCCATGCTCATGGAGCCCTGGGACGGCCCGGCGGCCATCGCCTTTACCGACGGCCGTACGCTGGGTGCCGCCCTTGACCGCAACGGCCTGCGCCCGGCTCGCTACTACGTGACGCGCGACGGCCGCTTTATGCTGGCAAGTGAGGTGGGCACCATCGAGGTGCGTCCCGAGAATATCCTGACAAGCGGTTGTTTGGGACCGGGCCAGATGCTCGAGGTCGATTTTGCCCGCGGCCGTGTGATCTACAATGACGAGCTGCGCGCCCGCTATGCCAAGGAAAAGCCCTACCGCGACTGGATTGCCGAGGAGACGCTGACCGTTGACGCGCTCGACAAGCCCGCCGCGGCAACGCCCGCCGAGGATGCCGAGGTGCCTGCCGCCGTGCGTATGGCCAAGCTCGGCTACCACTGGGATGATGTTGACGAGGTCGTGCGCCCCATGGCCCAGCAGGGCAAGGCCCCGCTCGCCTCGATGGGTATCGATGCGCCGCTGGCCTGCCTGTCCAAGAAGACGCGCTCGTTCTTTGACTACTTCTATCAACTGTTCGCCCAGGTCACGAACCCGCCGATCGACGCCCTGCGCGAGCATATGGTCACCTCGACCACGCTCTACCTGGGCAACCACGGCAACCTGCTCGAGGACTCTCGTACGGCCTGCCAACTGGTGCGTCTGGAGCGCCCGCTGCTGAGCGAGGAGGAGTTCGACCGCATTTGCGCGATTGACCGTGTTGGCTTTAAGACCTGCCGTTTCCGTGCCGTTTACCGCCGCGATGCCGGAGAGGGCGCGCTGCAGGCTGCGCTCAAGCAGCTTGCAGAGGACGTTGAGGCTGCGGTCCGCGACGGCGTGAACATCGTGGTGTTGAGCGATCGCGCCGGAGCGGACGAGGTACCCGTGCCGTCGCTGCTCGCCGTGGGCTGCGTGCACAACCACCTGATCCGCGCCGGCGTGCGTACCTTTGCCGACATTGTGGTGGAGTGTGGCGACGCCGTGTCTCCGCACGACTTTGCGGCGCTGGTGGGCTACTCCGCGAGCGGCATCTATCCGTACAACGCGCATGCGTGCATTCGCGACTTGGCGGCGCACGGCGATCTGGACGTGACAGCCGAGCAGGGCATCGCCAACTACAATAAGGCTGCGACCGCCGGCATCGTTTCCATCATGTCCAAGATGGGCATCTCCACGGTGCAGAGCTACCATTCGGCGCAGATCTTCGAGGCCGTGGGCTTTACGCCGGAGTTCGTCAACGCGTACTTCGCCGGCACGGTGAGCCGCGTGGGCGGTATGGGTGTCGAGGACGTTGAGCGCGAGCAAAACGAGCGCTACGACGCCGCGCTCGCAATCCTTAAGAGCCCGGCTCCCGATCAGCTGCCCACGCTGGGTCTGACCAAGTGGCGCCCGCTCGGCGGCGAGGATCACCTCATCGATCCGCAGACTGTCTACTTGCTGCAGACCGCCTGTCGTGAGGACAGCTACGACACCTTTAAGGAGTACAGCGCCCGCCTGCACCGCACCGGCCGTGCCGTGCGCCTGCGTGACTTGCTCGACTTTAATGCCAACGGCTGCACGCCGGTTTCGCTCGACGAGGTGGAGCCCGCGCGCAACATCGTCCGCCGCTTTAACACCGGTGCCATGTCGTACGGTTCTATCAGCAAAGAGGCGCACGAGTGCATGGCCATCGCCATGAACCGCCTGCATGGACGCTCTAACTCGGGCGAGGGCGGCGAGGATCCGCGTCGCGAGACCCCGCTGGCTAACGGTGACTCCAAGAACTCCGCCATCAAGCAGGTGGCAAGTGCGCGCTTTGGCGTAACGAGCCGCTACCTGTGCAGCGCCTTCGAGATTCAGATCAAGATGGCCCAGGGCGCCAAGCCCGGCGAGGGTGGCCACCTGCCCGGTAAGAAGGTCTACCCCTGGATCGCCGAGGTCCGTCAGTCCACGCCCGGCATCGGCCTGATCTCGCCTCCGCCGCACCACGACATCTACTCCATCGAGGACCTGGCAGAGCTGATCTTTGATCTTAAGAACGCCAACCCCGGTGCGCGCGTGTCGGTCAAGCTGGTCAGCGAGGCCGGCGTCGGCACCATCGCCACCGGTGTGGCCAAGGGTGCCGCCGACAAGATCTTGATCAGCGGCCACAATGGCGGCTCGGGTGCCGCGGCGCGCGATTCCATTTGGCACGCCGGCCTGCCGCTGGAGCTCGGCCTTGCCGAGGCTCAGCAGACGTTGCTGCAAAACGGCCTGCGCTCCCGCGTGGTGCTTGAGGCCGACGGCAAGCTCATGGACGGCACCGATGTTGCCGTCGCCTGCCTGCTGGGCGCCGAGGAGTTTGGCTTTGCGACCATGCCGCTCATCTCCATGGGCTGCCTCATGCAGCGCGACTGCCAGCAGGACACCTGCCCGGCCGGCATCGCCACGCAAAACTGTCGCCTGCGTCGCGGCTTCCGCGGCAAGCCCGAGCACGTTGAGCACTTTATGCTCTTTGTTGCCGAGCAGCTGCGTGAGGTCATGGCGAGCCTGGGCTTCCGCACCGTCGACGAGATGGTCGGCCATCCCGAGTGCCTGCGCCAGATCGAGGTACCGGGCAACCGCAAGGCCAACCTGCTTGATCTGTCGCCCGTGCTGGCGAGCGCGACCTGCGAGTTCGGTGCCCATATCCCGGGCGCCGACGGTCGCCACTTCCTGCCGCAGATGGCTGCGGACAGCGAGCTCGACAAGACGCTCGACTCCACGTTGTTCGTGCCCTATACGGCCGATGCCCGTGCACACCTGCGCCCGATTCGCTTCCGCGCCGATATCGCCAACGTCAACCGTTGCGTGGGCACCATCCTGGGCAATGCGGTGACCAAGGCGCATCCCGAGGGCCTGCCCGCCGGCTCCATCACCATCGATTGCGATGGTTCGGCCGGTCAGAGCTTTGGCGCCTTTCTGCCGCGCGGCATTACGCTCAACGTGTGCGGCGACGCCAACGACTACTTTGGCAAGGGCCTTTCGGGCGGCGAGGTGTCGGTGCGCCCCAACCCGCATGCGACCTACAAGTTCGACGAGAACATCATCGTGGGCAACGTGGCGTTCTTTGGTGCCACGAGCGGCCGCGGCTTTATTAACGGCCTGGCAGGCCAGCGCTTTGGCGTGCGTAACTCCGGTGCCACTGTGGTGGTCGAGGGCTGCGGCAACCATGGCTGCGAGTACATGACGGGCGGCCTGGCGCTCATCTTGGGCGAGGTCGGGCAGAACTTCGCCGCCGGTATGACGGGTGGCGTGGCCTATGTCTTTGACCAGTACGGCACGCTCGAAGCCCGTGTGAACCACGAGAGCGTGGAACTCAAGGCCCCGACGGCTGTCGAGCTGGCGCAGATTCGCGCGCTCATCCAGGAGCACGTGGACGCGACGCAGAGCCCGCGCGGCATTAAGCTGCTCTACAGCTTTGAGACGATGAGTAAGCACTTTGTGAAGGTCATTCCGACCGAGTACGAGCGCGTGCTGGCGATTGTCGCTGCGGCCGAGGCCGTGGGCAAGACGCACGCGCAGGCCGAGGAGTTGGCGTTTGACATCGTGACCGGCCGCGCGAGCGCCGCGGATGTCGCTCGCTTTGATGTCGCGGGCGGTGCGCCCGTGGCTGCCAGCCCTGCTGCTTCGACCAAGAAGGAGGCGTAAGTGCCATGGGTAAGCCCGGTGCTTTTCTTGATATCGATCGCGTGACCCACGAGCTGCGCCCCGTGGAGGAGCGCAGCCGCGATTTCGATCCGCTGTATGTGGAGCTCGACGACGATGCGCGCCGCGCCCAGGCGAGCCGCTGCATGATGTGCGGCGTGGCGTTTTGCCAGATGGGTGCGAGCTTTGGCAAGGCGCGTCCGAGTGGCTGTCCGCTGCATAACCTGATTCCCGAGTGGAACGAGCTGGTGTATCGCGGTCGCTGGGACGATGCGGCCGAGCGCCTGTCGCTCACCTCGCCCATGCCCGAGTTTACGAGCCGCGTATGCCCGGCACTGTGCGAGGCTGCATGCAACCTGGGTTCGGTCGACGGCCAGCCCACAACGATTCACGATAACGAGCGCGCGATCAGCGACCACGAATGGGCAAACGGCGGCCCGCGTCGCTTTGAGCCGGCAGGGGAGGACGCACCCTCGGTCGCCGTGGTTGGTTCCGGCCCGGCTGGCCTGGTGGCTGCATGGGAACTTGCGCGTCGCGGTGCCCGCGTGACGGTGTTTGAGCGCGACGACCGCCCAGGCGGTCTGCTCATGTACGGCATTCCCAACATGAAGCTCGAGAAGTCCGTGGTCGAGCGCCGCGTGGCGCTCATGCGCGAGCTGGGCATTGTCTTTGAGCTGGGTACTGACGTTACGAACCCTGCGGTGGCGGCCAAGCTCAATGGTTTTGACGCCGTTGTGGTGGCTGCCGGTGCTCGTACGCCCCGCGGTCTTTTGGCTACGAATGTGGATGCCCCGGGCGTGGTGTATGCCGTGGACTACCTGACGGCTTCGACCGTCTCGGTGCTCGATGGCGGTGAGCCCGCGGTGAACGCGCGCGGCCTGGACGTTGTGGTCATTGGCGGCGGCGATACCGGCAACGACTGCGTGGGTACCGCGGTGCGCCAGGGTGCACGCAGTGTGCGTCAGTTTGAGTTCTTGCCGGCCGCGCCCGATAAGCGTGCGGCGAGCAATTCTTGGCCGCAGTGGCCCAACGTTAAGAAGACCGACTACGGTCAGCAGGAGGCTATCGCTGCCATGGGCGGCGAGATGCGTGCTTGGGGCGTGGATACGCTCGAGGTATTGCTGGACAAGAAGGGCGCGGCCGCGGGCCTGCGCGTGGTCGATCTGGACTGGTCGGCCGGCAAGCCCGAGCGCATTGCGGGCTCCGAGCACGAGGTGCCGGCCCAGCTGGTGCTGATCGCCTGTGGCTTTACGGGTCCGGAGCACGGCGTGTTCGACGCTGTTGACGTGCCTATTGCCACGGCGGGCCGTCCGTTGCCCGTGATGGCCTCCGAGGACTCGCATCTTGCGGCTCGCGTGGATGGCGTTGCCGCGGATGCCGCGCCGGTGTATGTGGCCGGCGATGCCCGCAACGGCAGCTCGCTCGTGGTGAGTGCCATGGCCGATGCCCTCGCCTGCGCAGCCGAGGTCGCCGAGGCGCTGGGGCTGTAAGACAATCACGGAGTTGCTCAACAATCGAATCGGCAAGGGCTGTCCCCAACGGCCGGCATATAAGGAACGTCCCCAAGTGCCGGCAGCTGGGGACGTTCCTTACGTGCCGGCATCCGGGGACACTCCTTGCGGGTTTGCGAGCGTTTTGCTCGTTTGCCGACGTTTGGATGCCTACCCGTTGGCGTTTGCGCTCGTTGCGCTCTGCTGTTTATGTGGCGGCTTTAGTTGTTTGCGGACAGCGGCGCGGGTGATTTGTCTAGTTCTACCCGCAATTTTGTGGCAATTTGCATAATCTGCAAGTATCCCGTCAAGTGCTTGGTCAGCATCTGGTTTGCAGCCCGATGCCCATTTCGCCCGTGATGGCGGCGACCACCCGCCCTCCTCGTAAGCTCAAATTGAGGTTTATCAGTTTGAGGAGGATGCCATGGCTGATCATGTTTTGGACCGGGGACGTATGGCCGAGGCCGTCGGTGACGATATTGCCGGCATGGCCCAGTTTTGGATGCTTCGCAAGTTTCAGTTTTTGGAGGCGGCGCGTACACAGTTCGAAGTGATAGTCGATCCATGGCTCAGCTATTGCGAGGAGCCCTCGCAAAATGAAATCATGGCCTATAACATGGCATTTACCGATTGGCTGCTGTTCGAGCGTCCCTATTACCATGGCAAGACGCTGCTTGAGCTGTATGTTGACGAGCCGCCGGCGTCGCTTTCGCCTGTCTCGCTCAGACGGCTCGAACAGGTACGCGGCACGCACTATTTTTCGCGCTTTGGCATTTTGGATAAGGATCCCGCGACCGGTATGGTCGCGCTGCGTGACACGCGTACCGACCGTCGCTTTGACGTCTACGATCCGCATATCGTGCAAAAGGAGCACTGGCGCGATGGCGCGATTGCGGTGCGCCTCGCGTGCGTCGACGATGTCTGGCTGACGGCGGGGCAGCTCTACCTCTACGACATTGCGCGCCTGAGCGATACGGCGGTCGACGGGCCTGGCGCCGTGCATCCTGAGGACCTAGAAGATGGCTTCGATACCTCGTGTATCAGCTTCTTCTTACGGCTGGTTCGCGACATCATGGGTGCCCAGGGGCGCTACGTAAAGTCTCTCAATATCTACGAACAGGAATGGGAGTAGGGGATGGGCATCTGCCGCCTGCCTTGCCTTCTGCCTTTATATCTCGATCTGTAACGTCTAGGGACAAAAAACCGGTCTACCCGTTACAGATCGAGACGAATGCTTGGGCGTTGCTGGTTTGTCTAAATCTGTAACGTTTAGGGGTCTGGAGAACGTCTAACTGTTACAGATCGAGATGTTTGGCACCTGGCAGGGGGGATGTCTTGATCTGTAACATTTGCAGGCCAAAATTCGACCTAACTGTTACAGATCGAGACAAAGGTTGGGCGCGGTGCCGAACAATCTAAATCTGTAACAACTAGAGGCTCAAAGACTGTCTTCCTGTTACAGATCAAGACATTTGTCAGCGGAGGCAACGGTGACGATGGTCCATTTGTCTGACGTGGTAGTGATGAAAGTGTCTAATACCGTTTTCAAACACAAACATGCAGTACGTAGCACCTTGGCGCGGAATAGGATGCTTGCCAGGCTCACGGAGGCGGCTGAACAAGGCGTGGTGCTTGTGACACACGACAATGCCGAGCTCATGTGGCTGCGGCGCCATGTGGGCACAGACGATATTGCGGAGCCCGAATCGCACCTATTCTGTTTTCAGCATGAATGGGATGCGCTGACGCCGCCGGAGCGGGCTCGGCGGACCATCAAGGGGCTTGCGGAGTTTCATCCCGATTGGGCGTTTTGGGGGTATGACGCCGCGCTGATATGGGGTCTGGAGGTGCCGAATGATCTGCTCGGGCCGCGTTACTTGGTCAAGACGGGTTGTTCGGTGGCGTTGAGTACGGGATATAGGCTGCTGCGTCCGCAGGCGTCGGGTGCGCTTGAGCGCGTCGACGGCGTGCGAGTGACGCCGTTTTGGCGCACGGTGGAGGATTGTCTGCTGCGTGCGCCGTTTTCATATGGTCTGGCGATTGCCGATTCTGCGCTGCGGGCGAAGGGCATATCGCGCGACGACCTCTGCGAACGGCTCCAGGTCGATTGCGAGGGCAGACGCGGGTATCGCAGAGCTCAGGTGATTGCGTCGCATGCGGACGGGCTGTCCGAAAACGGTGGCGAGTTTCGGTTCCGAGCGTTCTTTATTGCATACGGTTTTCCGGTGCCAGAGTTGCAGGTGGAGTTTCGCGATCCGCTCGATCCGGGCCAAGTGTTTCGGGTCGATTATTTCTGGAGGCTCGAGGACGGGACGTGCGTGATTGGCGAGCTCGACGGAAGAGGAAAGTATACCCTGCAGGATGGTGGGGACCGGGAGTCGGTCGACCCGTTCGTAGCAGAGCGTCAGCGAGAATCTCATCTGACATTGCTCGGGCACAAAGTGCTGAGGTTCACGTTTGATGAGCTCAAGAACCCGGGGAAGCTAGCTGAAAAGATGAGGCTGGCGGGTATTTCGCAGCGGGCCGATTTGGCTGAGGGATGGAAGCGTCAGTGGTATGGGCGCTGAGGGATATGACTAACGCGGATGTGGTTGTTCCCGTCGAGTTTGTCTCGATCTGTAACAACAAGGGGCCGTTTGGCCTCGTAACTGTTACAGATCGAGACAGAAGGTTGGCTGCCGCTAAAAGATCTAAATCTGTAACATCTAGAGGCCGAAAACCTGTCTACATGTTACAGATTTAGATGTTTGACGACAGGGCTGGAGAATATCTCGATCTGTAACATCTAGCGGCCAAAATTCGACCCAACTGTTACAGATTGAGACAAAGGCTGGACGCGGTGCCGAAAGATCTCAATCTGTAACATCTGGCTGCTAAAACCTGGTCTACCTGTTACAAATCAAGACGTTTTGCTGGAACGGCCGGAGCATTGCCGTGCTGTCTCCGTTTGCCCTCACAGCTCTCTCGTCCCTCCGCTAACCGATATGTTCGACTTTAGTTTGCTGCATTAGGTGATAATGGACAAATGTTCAAGTTAATCGTGAGGGAGGAGCTCGATATGGCGTCTGCCGATCGTTCCACGTTGTTTATCAATGCGACCGTCCTGGATGGTTCGGAGCATATGGAGCCGCAGCCCGACATGGCCGTGGCCGTTGAGCGCGGTGTCATCACGTGGATGGGGCCGAGCGCTGTTGCGCAGGCGCCTGCAGGTGCCGAGGTCCTCGACCTGGCCGGGGCGTATCTCATGCCGGGCCTCATCAATATGCATGTGCATCTGTGTGGCTCGGGCAAGCCGGTTTCGGCGGGCGATGCGGGCGCGCTGATGAAGAAGCTCGATAATCCCGTGGGGCGCGCCATTGTCCGCCGCATCCTTAAGGGCAGCGCCCAACAGCAGCTGGCAAGTGGCGTGACCACGGTGCGCGGCGCGGGCGACCCGCTGTTTGCCGATCTGGCCGTGCGCGATGCTATCGACGCCGGCAAGTATCAGGGTCCACGTTTGGTGGCGCCGGGAACGGGCGTCACGGTGCCGGGTGGCCACGGCGCGGGCTTGTTCGCCCAGGTGGCCAACAGTCCCTCCGAGGCGGCCGAACAGGTGCGCGACCTGTATGCGCGCGGTGCCGACGTCATTAAGCTGTTCGTAACGGGCGGCGTGTTCGATGCGACCGAGGTGGGCGAGCCGGGCGTGCTGCGTATGCCGGTGGAGGTTGCCGCGGCGGCGTGCAAGGCAGCGCACGATATGGGCCTTCCGGTTATGGCTCATGTCGAGAGCACCGAGGGCGTGAAGGCCGCGCTCGAGGCCGGCGTCGATACGATCGAGCACGGCGCTCCGTTGACGCCCGAGATCCTGGAGCTGTACCGCGGCGCCGCGGGAACTCAGCTCGAGGGGCGTGCGCCGAGTGTGACCTGCACGATCAGCCCCGCACTGCCGTTTGTGCTGCTCGATCCGGAGAAGACTCATTCGACTGACACGCAAAAGAAGAACGGCGATATCGTGTGCTCGGGCATTATCGAGAGCGCTCGTGCGGCGCTGGAAGCCGGTATCAAGGTAGGCCTGGGTACGGATTCGAGCTGCCCGTTCGTGACCCAGTACGACATGTGGCGCGAGGTGGCCTATTTTGCCAAGTACGTGGGCGTGAGCAATGCGTTTGCGCTGCATACGGCTACGCAGGTCAATGCTGAGCTGCTGGGGCTGGGCGGCGAGACCGGTGCGATCGAGTGCGGCAAGGCTGCCGATATCCTGGTGACGCGCGAGAACCCGCTCGATGACCTGTGTGCTCTGCGCGAGCCGATGCACGTGATGTGTCGTGGCGATCTGGTGCGCAAACTCAAGGTGAAGCGTATTCCCGAGGTGGACGCCGAGCTCGACACGATTATGGCCATGCCAGCCGAGGCGCTTGCCGAGGAGCTTGCCCGCGACGGCGTGGCGTAGGTGTGACGGGGGCGGGCCCTTTGTCGTATTCAAAAAAGCCGAGGTCCCAGTGCGAGACCTCGGCTTGTATTATGTCCTGCGGTATGGCGGCTACGAGCGCGTCTCCATCTTGGCGTGGCACTTGGGGCAGGTGACGCGGATCTTGCCTTTGCCCTTGGGGACGGAGAGCATCTGGCCGCAGTTGGGGCACTTGAGGTATGCCGTGGTCTTGCGACCCTTCCACATCTTCTTGGCCGTGCGCTTGGCGCGCTCAAAGTCTTCCTTACTGGTGCCGGCCGCGCGTGAGGTGCTGGCCGCTGCAGCGCCGCCACCCAAGCTGGCGACAAACTTGCCCAAGCCGGGGACCTTAGCCGAGCCGGCGACAAAGGCCTCGTTCTCCTTGCGACGTGCGTCGATGTTTTTGGACAGGCCGCGCAGTACGCCGATCACGATGACGGCGATGGCGATCCAACTGAGCCACTGGACGCGGGCCATCGATCCGATCATCGCGATGACGATGCCCGCAAAACCCATCACGATGGTGAGCTCGTCGGCGCCATTGCGGCCCTTCATAAAGTCATTCATGCAAATTGCCTTTCGTTCGATATGCCGCACGCCTTTATACCCGATTTAGAGCAAGGGGGACAGGTTAATCTGCACCAATGTGGTGCAAACATACCCGTCCTCGGAACATCAAGACGGTGCAAAGTGGTCTGTCCCCAATGCGCCGATTACTTAGAGAGCTTGTCGACGACGCGTTCGATCTCGGCGAGCTTCGCGGCTTTGAGGTCTTCGTCGCCCGATTCGATTGCCGAAGTCACGCAGCCCTCGATATGCGCCTTGAGTACGTCGGCGTTAATGCGCGCGAGGAGTGCCTGTGTGGCCATGAGCTGCGTGGAAATATCGACGCAGTAGCGGTCCTCCTCGACCATCCGCAGGATGCCGTCGATCTGGCCGCGCGCCGTCCTGAGCATACGGTTCACCGATTTGTGGTCTGCCATCATGGCGGGTCCTCGTTTCTGGTCGATGGGGTCGAATGCTTCTGGTAGCTGCTAGGCTGCGGTCACGGACAGGGCGTGGAACTTCTCGCCGGCGCTCTCGACGGCGGCAGCGAGCTGCTCGGCGGCCACGGTGTCGGCGCACTCCACCTGTACCGTCTGAGTCTCGTGATCGGCATCGGCGTCGGTCACGCCGGCAACGTTGAGCAGTGCCGTCTCGACAGTAGCGTCGCAGTGGCCACACATAAGGCCGGAAGTCTTAATTGTGTAACGCATGGGTATTCCTCTCTGTTATGTTGGCTTTCCCAGGCACCCGACCTTGACCTTCAAGCCGTCGCTCGCGTACCAAAGTACGCGTCGCTCCTCTTTCAGGTCAATCTCGTGCACCTGGAAAACCCGTTCTAAATGGACGTAATGGTGAGCCTATTTTGCCACTTTAGGCTTAAAGGATTTCAGGCGCAGAGCATTGGACACGACGCACACGCTCGACAGGCTCATCGCCGCGGCGCCAAACATCGGCGAGAGCTGCCAGCCGGTGAGGGGGAAGAACGCGCCCGCAGCGAGCGGAATGCCGATGCCGTTGTAGAACAGCGCCCAGAACAGGTCTTGCTTGATGTTGCGAATCGTGGCGCGCGAAAGCTCGATAGCGCGGGCGACGTCCATGAGGTCGCTGCGCATGAGTACCACATCTGCCCCTTCCTTGGCGATGTCGGCGCCGGTGCCGATAGCAAGGCCCACGTCGGAGCGCGCCAGGGCGGGGGAGTCGTTGATGCCGTCGCCCACCATGGCGACCTTGCCGCCCGCATCCTGCAGTTCGCGCACGTGGCGTTCCTTGTCGGCGGGAAGCACGTCGGCGATGACCTGCTTGCTGCTCAGTCCTACGCGGCGGGCGATTGCTTCGGCAGTGACGCGGTTGTCGCCGGTGAGCATATGCACGTCGACGCCGAGCGAACGCATTACAGCGATGGCCTCGGCGCTCGTCTCCTTGACCTCGTCAGCCACGGCAATGGTGCCGACAAGCTCGCCGTTCTTGGCAAAGAACAACGGTGTCTTGCCCTCGGCGGCGAATCGCTCCGCAAGTCCTGAGGGCACCTCCGCGCCCAGCTCGTTCATCAGACGCACGTTGCCGGCTGCGATGGTATTCTGCCCCTCGCGCGCCGTAACGCCTCGTCCAGGCACGGCGGCAAAGTCCTCGACCATGCGCGCCACGATTCCGCGCGCCTCGCACTCGGTCATAATCGCCTCGGCCAGCGGATGCTCGCTCGAGCGCTCCAGCGCGGCAGCGAGCTTCAGTAACGCCTTTTCACTCATGGCGGGCGAGCCATCGGCGCGCGTGGCTACCACGATATCGGTCACGGCGGGTTTGCCGCGGGTGACCGTACCCGTCTTATCGAGCACCACGGTACCCACGCCGCGCAGGTTCTCCAGCGCCTCGGCGCTCTTAAACAGAATGCCCATCTCGGCGCCCTTGCCGGTGCCTACCATAATGGCGACGGGCGTGGCTAGGCCGAGCGCGCAGGGACAACTGATCACCAGCACGGCCACGGCGGAGGTGAGCGCCTCGTTTATGCTGCCGGTCAGTGCCATCCACACCGCAAAGGTCACGGCCGAGATCACGAACACCACGGGCACGAACACGCCGGCGACCTTGTCGGCCATGCGGGCGATGGGCGCCTTGGTGGCGTTGGCGTCCTCGACGAGCTGGATAATCTTGGCGAGTGATGTCTCGGCACCAACCCGCGTGGCGCGGAAGGTAAACGAGCCGGTGCGGTTGACGGTGGCGGCGTTGACGGTGTCGCCGGCGGCCTTTTCCACGGGGATTGACTCGCCGGTGAGCGCACTCTCGTCCACGGCCGAGCTACCCTCGAGCACCACGCCGTCGACGGGGATTGACTCGCCGGGGTGCACGCGCAGGACCTGGCCGGGAAGGATGCTATCGACGTCGACGGTGGTTTCGCTGCCGTCGTTGGCAACGACGGTCGCGGTTTTAGGCGCCAGATCGATGAACGCCTCGATGGCGCCGCCGGTTTTGGACTTACTGCGCGTCTCGAGGTATTTGCCCACGGTGACGAGCGACAGGATCGTGCCCGCGCTCTCAAAATACAGATTGTCCATGCCTGTCATCATGGCCTCGTGCACCTGCCCCGTGGCCAGCTGGTCGGCCATGATGAACATGGCATAGAGCGACCAGGCAATGGAAGCGGTGGCGCCCACGGCAATAAGGGCATCCATGGTGGGCGCGCCGTGCGCGAGCGATTTAAACCCGTTGATAAAGTATGCGTCGTTGACGTAGACGATGGGGATGAGCAGAACGAGCTCGGTGAGGGCGAGCGTCATGCTGTGGATATGGTCGGTGAAAATGCCGGGCAGCGGCCAGCCGAGCATGTGTCCCATGCCTATGTAGAACAGTGGGATGAGGAAGACGATCGAGACGATGAGGCGGGTGCGCATGGCAGAGGCGGCGGCCTCCAGCTTTTTAGTGGGCGACTCCATATGGGCGGCGCCAGACCTGGCTTGTGCGCTGCCGTTTGAGCCGGCGGCACCGGTGCCCGTGCTGACGGGTGAGGCCGAGTAGCCCGCGCGGTCGACGGCGGTGCAGATATCGTCGGGGGAGACCTTCGCGGGGTCGTAGTCGACCATCATGGAACCGGCGAGTAGGTTGACTGCGACGCTTTGGACGCCGTCGAGCTTGCTCACGGCACGGTCCACGTGTGCCTGGCAGGCGGCGCATGTCATGCCGCCTACGTCGAACTTATCTTGAGCCATGGCCTCTCCTTTCTGTAGTTTGGTTTGGTGTTGGAATTGTTAACATGCCGATACTATACACCCATACCCCCTGGGGGTGTATGGCAAAAGTTGAAATGTATGACATTCCGATACGGGTGTCGACTGCCAAGTTAGCGCACCATCCTCGCCCTTCGTCTCAATCTGTAACATCTAGTTCCATTTTTGCCGAGTTACTGTTACAGATTGAGACAAACAATTCGGCGGTTGCTTAACATCTCGATCTGTAACATCTGGCAGGGAAAATGACCTCTATCTGTTACAGATCGAGATGTTGTTTTACGAGGTTTTGGTTTGTCTCGATTCGTAACGTGTAGACCTGGTTTTGCCTCGTAACTGTTACAGATTGAGACAATTGGCCCAGACTCGCCCCGTCCGCCCCGTCATCTGTGGTTTACGTGGGGGCATACGGAGTACGGGTATACTAACCGGCGGCGAATCTGCTCCATCGCTTAGAGCTGCTGCGTCTGGACGGCGCGTGATAGGGCTGCCAAAGCGATCGCCAGCGTGCTGAGCAACGTCCTCTCTGTGCGCACCCGTTTTTGTATGTACTAGCGCACTACCAAGCACGCCCGCGCGGCCGCATGCCGTGCCCCTTGCGCGTGCAGATAAGGAACAACAACATATGCGTAATTCTGTATCCGACGTCACCGACGCCGAGATCCTGGACGAGACCCGCGAGGCCATGGCCCAGGCTGCCTTCGATGCGGCCGACGAGGCCAGCGCCGCCGAGACCGTCGAGTCCGCTACCGAGAACCTGCCCGCCTTTGATGAGCTGGGTCTTTCGGACGAGATACTTCGTGCCATCGAGAACCTGGGTTACACGGCGCCGACGCCCGTGCAGGCCGGCTCGATCCCCGTGGTGCTCGAGGGCCGCGACCTGCTTGCCGCCGCTCAGACCGGCACCGGCAAGACGGCCGCCTTTTTGCTGCCGACCATGAACAATCTGGAGCACATCGCTCCTCCCAAACCTGTGCGCGAGCGCGGCGGCCGTAACCGTCGTCGCGGTGCTAAAAAGCCCGAGGGCAACGGCCGCGGCCCCGTGATGCTCGTCATCACCCCTACGCGCGAGCTCGCCCAGCAAATCGACGAGGTCGCGAGCAAGATCGCCGACGTCACCGGCCATGTTGCCGTGACCGTCGTGGGCGGCGTGAGCTACAAGCCGCAGACCGCTGCTCTCAAGTACGGCTGCGATATCCTGGTCGCAACGCCGGGCCGTCTGGTCGATCTGATCGAACAGGGTGCCTGCCACCTGGACGAGGTCAAGGTGCTGGTGCTCGACGAAGCCGATCGCATGCTCGACATGGGCTTTTTGCCCGCCGTTCGCCGTATTGTGCGCGAGACGCCGGCCGAGCGCCAGACGCTGCTGTTCTCGGCGACCCTCGACGAGGAGGCCGTGGGCGAGATCACCGATCTGGTGAGCGACCCGGCCCGCGTGGAGATCGCGCCCGCCACGTCGACCGCCGACACCGTCGACCAGTTTGTGTTCCCGGTGTCCATCGAGGCCAAGAACAACCTGCTGCCCGAGTTCCTCAAAAAGGAAGGCCCGGAGCGCACCATCGTCTTTATGCGCACCAAGCACCGTGCCGACAGCTGCTGCCGTCGTCTGGAGCGCAAGGGCATCAAGGCTGCCGCGATTCATGGCAACCGCAGCCAGGCCCAGCGCGAGCGCGCGCTTTCGGCCTTCCGCGACGGTACCGTCGACGTGCTGGTGGCAACCGACGTGCTCGCCCGCGGCATCGACATCAGCGACGTGCGCTACGTCGTGAACTTTGACGTGCCGGCCGAGCCGACCGACTACATCCACCGTATTGGCCGTACGGGCCGCGCCGGCGAGCTGGGCTGGGCCATCACGTTTGTGACCGAGCAGGACGTGGATGAGTTCTACGAGATCGAGAAGCTCATGGACAAGACTGCCGACATCTACGAGGCCGGCGACTTGCACGTGGGCCCCAATCCGCCCGCGGTTGATCCCGAGCGCGACCCTGCGGCCTTTAAGGTGAAGAAGAAGACCAAGCGCGGTAAGTCCAAGAGCAAGAAGAAGCTTGAGCAGGCGCGTCGCGACGGCAAGCGCAACGGCGACGATTACGGCGATGTGGCCGGTCGTTCCAACCGCGGTCGCGATGAGCGTCGTGGCGACAGCGAGCGCCCGAGCCGTCCCAAGCGCGGCGGCAAGACCCGCGTGCGCGAGGGCATTCAGGCTCGCGTGGACGAGGCCGTGGAGAGCGTGGCCCGCGAGGTGGCTGCCGAGGAGCGTGCAGGTGCTGGTGCCGTCGAGCCGGCCCCGCGCGGCAACCGTGCCGAGCGCCGTGCCAAGCAGTTCCAGGGCGAGGCGCACCGCCGTCGTCGTGAGGACGAGGACCGCGGCGGTCGACGCCGTGTTGAGCGCGAGGACGAGGGCCGTGGCTCGCGCGGCGGCAAGCGCGGCGCGGGCGACCGTCGTCGTTCCGGTCGCGATGACGAGCGCGGTGGCCGCGGCGGCGAGTCCCGTGGCGGCAAGCGCTTTGAAGAGCGCGGCGGCCGCGGCGGTGAGCGTCGCGAGGATGCTCGCGGCAATGGCGGCCGCAGTGGCGCCGGCCGTTCTGGCGAGTCGCGCGATCGTCGCGATCCGCGTGCCAGTCGAGATCGTCGCGATGACTGGCGCAACTACGACGATACCCGCGAAGAGCGTCGCGGCGGCCACCGTGGCGGTCGCGGCGGCAACCAGGCCGGCTCCCGTGGTGGCCGTGCCGGCGGTCGCGATAACCGTGGCAGCTATGGTAACAATCGTGGCGGCAAGCGCGGCGGCAGCTCCCGTCGCCCCGGTGACGGCGGCGGCAAGCGCAAGTAACATACGCGTCGCGCGGTAAGGCGACACGAGTTTGGGCCTCGAGCAGACTATGCTCGGGGCCCTTTTTGGTGCAAGGGGACGGGTTCATATGCACCAACGTCTTGAAGTTGCGGTGGAGTACGGACTGTTTTGGCCTTTTGAGCGGCTTTTCAGTCCCTATTTCACCGCAACTCATGATTGGTGCAAAGTAACCTGTCCCCAAGGCACCAAACAAGGAGTGTCCCCAAGTGTCGCCTAAATACCGTTTATCGAAGAAAAAATACCGTTCATCGGTCATAATGGTTGTTCCGGCTTTGGGCTTGTCTACAATAGCTTCCGTAAAAGAAATGCGGAAGGTTACCGAGTCCCTCGGACGTGGGCCTAACCAAAGTCTTTGAACGGGTGTGTCTCTATGGATGCATTCGCTTGATTTTGGTTGGGCTATATTTATGAAGGGACATGCTACCGTGGGTTTCTTTTCTCGCCTAATGGGCGGTTCGGATGAGCAGAAGACTGCAGCTTCCGAGTTCGAAATCCTCGCTCCCGTTTCCGGCGAGCTTGTTCATCTAGAAAATACCAATGACCCCGCTTTTAGCAGCCGTGCGGTGGGCGATGGCGTTGCCGTGGTTCCCCAAGAGGGAACGGTGTGCGCTCCTGTTTCAGGCACCGTCGCGGCGCTGTTTCCGACTGAGCACGCGCTGGGCATCATGTCCGACGACAGCTCTGCTCAGGTGATGCTGCATATCGGAATCGATACTGTTAAGCTTGAAGGCAAGGGCTTCCATGCGCTTGTTGCCCAGGGTGACCATGTCGACGCGGGCCAGCCCCTCGTCGAGGTCGATTTCGACGCGGTCCGCGCCGCCGGCTTCGATCCCACGGTCTTCGTTATCGTGTGCGAGCGCTCAGAGAACTCGACTCTTCGTGAGCATGCTTCCGGCCCTGTTGTTGTTAAAGAGTCTGTCGTCTGGCTTTCTGAGTAAGTTCTTGTGGTGGGTACCGTGGTTATCAAGCGAGTTTTTAACAACAACGTCGCAATGGTCACTTCGGACGATGGCTCCGAGCTCATCGTCATCGGTCGAGGCCTCTGCTTTGGCCGTCATGCCGGCGATGCCATCGATGAGGCGTCGATCGAAAAGACCTACGCGTTGCAGGAGGGAACTTCTCAGGATTCGCGTACGATTGACCGCTTGGCGCATCTTTTGGAGTCCATCCCCACCGTCAACCTCGTGATTGCCGAGGACATTGTTCAGATGCTCCGTCGAGAGCTCAATGTTGATATCAACGACAAGATTCTCATTGCTCTCGCAGACCATATCAGCCTTGCTTTGGAGCGCGAGCGCAAGGGCGTCTCCTGTGAGAATCCGTTGCTGCTCGAGATCCAGCAGTTCTATCGCAAGGAGTATGCGCTTGCGGGCCGTGCGTTGCAGATTGTCAAGGAGTATATGGGCATCCAGATGAGCGAAGAAGAGCAGGGTTTCATTACGCTGCACATCGTCAACGCCACCATGCCGCAACGCTCCGATCGTTTGATTGTTTCGGTCCAGCTTGTTCGTGACGTGCTCGCGATTGTTTCCAAGCGCTATGCTACGACCCTCGATGACACCTCGCTGCCTTATGAACGTTTCGTTCGTCACCTGCAGTTTTTCGCACAGCGAGCGCTCGATCCCGCGGCAGGGCAAATCAACGGCGACGCGCTGTTCCGAATCGATGAAACGGCATATCCGTGCGCATTCTCGTGCGCGGACGCCATAGCCGCCCACTTGTCGTCTACCTATAACGTTGTCGTTACCAATGCCGAGAAGAGTTATCTCGCGTATCACATTGTTAACCTGCTTGGAGAACCTGGTCTCTAGGCATAACGTGCCCACACATCGATTGATATAAGGCAAGGCTCACGGTCTTGTCCAGGGCACATCTGTCTTAATTTGCGGAAAAGGAAGGGGAGTACCGCTATGACCGCAAAAAAGAAGTTCAATTTCAAAGCGCCGTTGGAGGTGTTCGCGAAGTCAATCGTCCAGCCGATGATGTATCTCTCGGTTGCCGGCATTCTGCTCGTCGTGGGCATTATTCTGACCAACAAGACCATCTGCGCCATGGTCCCTGTGCTGGGCTTCGGTCCGTTCCAGCTCGTGGGCGCCGTTGTCTATCAGTCGCTGATGTTTATCATCAACAACCTCTCGATTCTGTTCTGCGTGGGCATCGCCGGCGCCATGGCAAAGAAGAACAAGGGCCATGCTTCGCTGATCGCCCTGATGTCGTTCTTCCTGTTCCTGCAGGCTAACAACATCGTGCTCAACGCCACCGGCTCTCTTGCCGAGGCGAGCGGCATGCTCGGCCTTACCGGAACTGGCCAGAGCACCGTTATGGGCATCCAAGTGCTCGATACCGGCGTGTTTGGCGGCATCATTCTTGGTTGCATCACCGGTGCCGTATTCAACAAGTACTCGAACAAGCAGTTCCCCATTGCCCTGTCGATGTTCTCGGGCGTTCGCTTTCCGTTCCTGATCATGATCATCATCTCCTGGTTTATGGGCGCTGGCTTTTGCATCGTTTGGCCTCCGGTTCAGGGTGCTATCTCCTCCGTTGCCGGCATCATTAAGGATTCGGGCAACATCGGTCTGTTTATCTACGGCATGCTCAACAAGCTGCTCGTTCCCACCGGTCTGCACCACCTCATCTCCATCCCGTTCCAGTTCTCCGATGTGGGTGGCACCCTGACGCTGGGCGATCAGGTTATCGCCGGCGCCTATCCCATCCGTGTCGCCGAGATGGCAATGACGGGCCAGCCCTTCTCCGATAGCACCTACTTCAACAGCTATGCCTTCAACAACCTGTGGCCCTACATCGGTATCGGTCTCGCCTTTATCTTCACTGCTTACAAGGGGAACAAGGACAAGACCAAGGCTGTTATCATCCCGCTGATCATCACCGTCGTGCTCTCCTGCGTGACCGAGCCCATGGACTTCCTCTTTGTCTTTGCCGCTCCCGTGCTCTTTGTCGTTCACTCGGTTCTTTCCGGCATCTTCCTGGTCCTGCTCAAGGTCCTCTCCGTGCCCGCTTCGACTGCAGGCGGCATCATCAACGTCGTGGTTTCCAACCTGGTCCTGGGTGTCGACAAGACCAACTGGCCGGTTATGCTGGTGCTTGGAGTCGTCAACGCCGCTCTGTACTTCTTCCTCTTCACCCTCCTTATCAAGAAGCTCAACCTCCACACTCCCGGTCGCGAGGAGGAGTCCGAGCTCGCCGAGTCCGTTGCCGAGGGCGAGGCCGCCGCATCTGTTGCGGTGAAACAGGGCGCTGTTGCCGCGGCTCCCGCAGAGGGCGTCGATGCAGGCATTGCCGACCTGGTCGCAGGTCTTGGCGGCAAGGACAACATCGAGGAGCTCGAGAACTGCTTTACGCGTCTCCGCGTGAACGTTAAGAACCCGGACCTCATCGATGAGGACCTCATCAACCACGTGCCCAACAGTGGCATCAACCGCAACGGCAACAATATCCAGATCATCTTTGGCATGAAGGTCGCCGAGATGCGCGACAAGGTCGAAAACACAATTGAGAAGGAGCAGTAAACAATGATCATTACTCTGTGTGGTGGCGGATCCACCTTTACCCCCGGCATCGTCAAGTCCATCGCCCTGCGCAAGGACGAGCTCGATGTTGACGAGATTCGTCTGTACGACATCAACGAGGAGCGCCAGCGCAAGATCGGCGTGCTCGTGGACTGGATTTTGCACGAGGACCTCGGCCTGGACATCAAGCTCACGGTGACCACCGACAAAAAGACGGCTTTTACCGACGCGAGCTTCGTGTTTGCCCAGATGCGCGTGGGCGGCTATGCCATGCGCGAGCAGGACGAGAAGATTCCGCTGCGTCACGGCTGCGTGGGTCAGGAGACTTGCGGTTGCGGCGGCCTTGCCTATGGCATGCGTACCATCTTCCCCATGGTCGAGCTGATCGATGACGTTGAGAAGTACGCCAAGAAGGACTACTGGATTCTCAACTACTCTAACCCTGCCGCCATCGTCTCCGAGGCCTGCCGCGTTCTGCGTCCCAATGCTCGCATCATCAACATCTGCGACATGCCGATCGCGATTATCGACGTGGTTTGCGCTGCGCTCGATATCGACAAGAAGGATGTCGAGTACGATTACTTTGGCCTCAACCACTTTGGTTGGTTCACCTCGATCCGCCACAAGGGCGAGGAGGTGCTCCCGCAGCTGCGCGAGTACATCAAGGAGCATGAGATTCTGCTGGCCGATTCGTACCTCAAGGGCATGAGCTCGCTGATGTCCAAGAAGCCCGAGGAGGCCACCGACGAGCATCCCGAGCAGAACCGTCACACCAAGGGCAGCTGGTACTACGTCTGGAAGGGCGTGTACGAGATCATGGAGTGCTTCCCGGAGTATCTGCCCAACACGTATCTGAACTACTACCTGCAGCAGAAGGAGTTCGTCGAGCACTCCAACCCCGAGCGCACCCGTGCGAATGAGGTCGAGGAGACGCGCGAGAAGAACCTTTTTGATGGTATCGATCACTACGAGAAGACGGGCGAGATCGACGAGAGCACGTTCTATGCGGGCAGCCACGGCGACTGGATTGCCGACCTGGCTATCGCTCTGAAGAACGACACCAAGCAGCGCTTCCTGGTCATTTGCGAGAACAAGGGCGCTATCCCCAACATGCCCTACGACGCCATGGTCGAGCTGCCTGCCTACATTGGCAAGAACGGCCCCGAAGTCATCAGCCGCGACAACATTCCGCTGTTCCAGCAGGGCCTCATGATGCAGCAGCTGAACTCCGAGAAGCTCCTGGTCGAGGCTACGATCGAGGGTTCGTACGAGAAGGCGCTCAAGGCCTTTACGCTGAACAAGACCGTGCCGTCGATGAAGGTCGCCAAGGAGGTTCTCGACGACATGATCGAGGCCAACAAGGGTTACTGGCCCGAGCTTAGCTAAAGGCAGAAGACGCTGGCGCAAAAGAGTCGCTGACCGCAAAACATGATTAATGCCTCGTCCGCGTGCTTGCGCGGACGAGGCATTTCCGTTTTGCGCAAAGGATTGATACGGGGGATGGGCTCTCTGACATCAACGCAGGGCATGAGGTTTTCTGCTGACGCGCCGCGGCTGCGGTGCCCGGGCGGACACGCCGGGGATTTCGCCCGCTGCCTGGCGCCCTTGCCGCCATCCGGCTTTCGCGCTCGCATTCTTTTGGATGCGGGCGTGTTTTTCGTGGCGCGCACGGGTCCCCCGGGGCGCGCCGTGCATTTTCGGGAGTTTTCAGCAAGCCGGGGTGACTGCATACGCGCCGGAATCGTCTTTTTGAGCCAGCGGGATCCTTCGGCAGGCGATTTGGGTTGGCTGGCGGCGTCCGGCGCGGCGATAACGCGCGTTTCGCGTCGCGCCGTGCCCCAAAACGACGCCAATCGCGCGGCGTCCACGATTTGCGGCACCGCCTGCGGGGGCCGCGATGCTGAAAACTCCGGTTTTTGCACGGTCCAAGCGGGGGTACGTTTGGACGGGAAGGGGCACCCCCGTCTATTTATGCATGACGCAAGCGAAATTATGCAAGACAATAGGGCGCCATGCGCCGGATACCCAGCCTGGGCGCGCCATACGCCGACGCTTAGGCCCTCGATATCTCGGACATCATCACGCTCTAAATACTAACCCAGCAACAAAATAATCCGTCTTTTCTCCGTCCCCATGGGACCGGGTGTGGTATTCTATCTGCCGGGTATAACATAGAAATACCAAGTAATACTAACGCCGCAGAAACAATCTCCAGATGCGGGCCAATCGGGTTGCCTTCACAGCCCGTCGCCCAGCCGCGTGGCCCGCATCTATCCGCACTACCGTTGTTTCAAAAAGGAAGCGCCATGGCAGAACACATGACCCCGGTTGTCGCGAAGGTCTTGCCCGAGGAAAAGGCGGCCTTCGCGGCGGCAACCCAGCTCGTGGGCACCACGCCGTCCAACGCCATCCGCATGTTTATCGCCGCGTTCAATCGCTGCGGCACCTTCCCGTTCGACATTTCGCCCAGCGGGGCCTTTGGCACTGCACCCGATTCTCATCAACAATGACTGTCCCAAACTGCCGGTACTTGGGGACGTTCATTTTCTGCCGGCAGTTAAGGAACGTCCCCAAGTACCGGGTTTTGAGGAGGCTGGCATGCTCAATGCGATAGCGTGGGCGCTCGCCTGTTTTGGCGTTGTCGCTGCCGATATAGCCCTGAGCGTGGTTCTGTTTTCTGTTCTCGATGCCGTGTCGGTGCTGACGGGCTATCCGATCGACAATCTCGATATTCAATGGTTCCAAGCCGCCGCTCAGACGGCGTCGTTTTTGATGGCGCTGCTGTGGTGGCGTTATCTGTGGCCGCGCTCGTTTATGGCGCGCTCGCAAAGCGAGCATCCGCTCGGCGGGGGAGCGCGTGGGGCGTGGAAACGCATCGCCTGCGTTATCGTGATCGGTCTTGCCCTGCAGGTGGTCGTTAGCTACGTGACCGACGCCGTGCTGTCTCTGTTGCCCGATGCCGCGGCCGACTACAGCGAGCTTGTCGAGGAAACGGGCATGGGCGATACCAGTCCTCTTGCCGTCCTGACCACGGTGCTCGGCGCGCCGTTTTGCGAAGAGCTCCTGGTGCGCGGTGTTATCTTTGAGTTTTCGCTGCGTGCGTTTAATCCCCAGTGCCGTCCGCTCTGGAAGCGCCGGCGTCGTGCGAGTGCGCAAGACGGCGCCATAGTGCCCTGGGCGGCCCCAAGCACGTGGGGTGTCGCCGCGGCGATTATGCTGCAGGCGGCAATCTTCGGTTTTATGCACATGAATTGGGTGCAGGGTTGCTACGCGGGTGCCGCCGCCCTCAGCTTTGGTTGGGTGCTCGTGACGACCGGAAAGCTCCGCTACACGATCCTGCTGCACTTTGCCTTTAATGCCGGGTCGTATCTCATGGGCCTGCTGTGGTTTGTGAACACGCCGCTCGACGTGGTGGTCACGGTCGCTATCGCCGGCGTCATCCTCGTTGAGGCAATGCGCTCGCTGCGCCACGCGTGTGGGATGGACGCAGCGAGCGCACTGCTGCCTTAGTTGCGGCGACCGCCTCCGTTGGCACCCTGACGCCCCTGAGCCGCACGGTTGCGCCCGGCGGTGTTCTGCGCGCGCGACATGCCGCTGTGCCCCTTGCTGCCCTTGGGCCCCTTGGCTCCAGCGCCGCCAGCGCCACCGTGGCCCTTGCCGCCCTTCTTGCCGGTGCCATGTCCGCCGCCGGCAGATGTCTCGCCCGGGCGTGGCGGCACGGGGCGGATCAGGCAATGCTTGGTGTAGCCGATCAAATCGCGACGCCCGGCTTTCTCTAGCGCCTCGCGCACGAGCTTGTAGTTCTCGGGCTTGCGATACTGGATGAGCGCGCGCTGCATGGCCTTCTCGTGCGGGTCGCGCGCCACATAGATCGGCTCCATGGTGCGCGGGTCCACGCCGGTGTAGTACATGCACGTCGACATGGTGGACGGCGTGGGGTAGAAGTCCTGCACCTGCTCGGGCATGTAGCCCATGTCTCGCACGGCCTCGGCAAGGTCCACGGCTTCCTTCATCGTCGATCCGGGGTGGCTCGAGATCAGATACGGCACCACGTACTGCTTGAGTCCGTACTCGCGGTTCAATCGTTCAAATTTACGGCAGAATGCGTCGTAGACGGCTCGGCTCGGTTTGCCCATCACGGACAGCACCGCGTCGCTCACGTGCTCGGGTGCTACGCGCAGCTGGCCCGAGACGTGGTGCTCCAGCAGCTCGCGCAAAAACTCGTCCGAGGCATCGGCCATGGTGTAGTCGAAGCGGATGCCGCTGCGGACAAAGACCTTCTTGACGCCCGGCAGCTGGCGCAGGTCGCGCAGCAGCTGGGTGTAGCCGCTCTCGTCGACCACCATGTTCTTGCACACGCTCGGCCACAGGCATCGCTTGTTCTTGCATACGCCGTGCTTGAGCTGCTTGTCGCAGGCGGGACGGCTAAAGTTGGCCGTCGGCCCGCCCACGTCGTTGATATAGCCCTTAAACTCGGGATCGCGCGTGAGCAGCTCGGCTTCGCGCATGATCGAGTCGTGGCTGCGCATCTGCAGCACGCGACCCTGGTGGAAGGTGAGCGCGCAAAACGAGCACTCGCCAAAACAGCCGCGGTTGGAGCTGATCGAAAACTTGATCTCGGCAAAGGCCGGCACGCCGCCCGCCGCGTCGTAATCGGGATGCCAATCGCGTGCGTAGGGGAGCTCGGCCACCTCGTCCATCTCGTCGGTGGTGAGCGTCGCCGACGGCGGGTTCTGCACCACATAGACGCTGTTGGGGTAGGGCTCTACCAGGCGATGTCCGGTGATGGGGTCCATATTCTGCTGCTGCACGTTAAAGCTGCGCGCGTAGTTGAGCTTGTCGGCGGTAAGGTCGTCCCAACTGGGCAGCAGGTCGTAGTCGTAGACCTCGTCGAGCGAACCCGTGCGGTAGACGGTGCCATTGATATAGGTGATCTGATCGACGGGCAGTCCCGCGTCGAGCGCGTCGGCGATCTCGACAATCGCGTGCTCGCCCATGCCGTAGATGAGGATGTCGGCACCCGAGTCGAGCAGTACCGAGCGCTTGAGCTTGTCCTGCCAGTAGTCGTAGTGGGCCAAGCGACGCAGGCTTGCCTCGATGCCGCCGATAATGATGGGGGCGTCCTTGAATGTCTGGCGGATGAGGTTGCCGTAGACCGTGACGGCACGGTTGGGGCGGTGCCCCTCCTCGCCACCGGGGGTATAGGCGTCGGTGTGGCGGCGGTGCTTGGTCACCGAATAGTGGTTGACCATGGAGTCCATGTTGCCGGCGCTGACGAGAAAGCCCAAGCGCGGCTCGCCGAGCACGGTGATGCTGGCGGGGTCGGTCCAGTCGGGTTGGCAGATGATGCCCACCTTGTAGCCGTGCGCGTCGAGGACGCGGCTGATGATGGCCATGCCAAAGCTGGGATGGTCCACGTAGGCGTCGCCGCAGATGTAGACAAAGTCGCACTGGTCCCAGCCGCGCGCATCCATGTCGGCGCGGCTGACGGGGAGGAACTTATCGCGGCCCGGGCGCCAGGGGCGGACAGGCGCTGCCGGGACATGCGCGGGGCGCGAGCCCTGGGCTTTGCTTCCACGCTTTTGCTGCTGGCCGCGTTGGGCATGCTTGCCGTGCTGGTTGTGCTGAGCGTCCTGGGGCTTTTTTGCCACGATTCCTCCCGGTGTTTGTATGCTGCACGTAATTGTAACCAGTCTTTTTGGGACGGGGCTAAAAAGACTGGTGGAGTACACGAGGTGTCGGGTGTCGATGCCGCGCCCGCCGTTTGTTTCCAGACGGTGTATCTGCGCGTTGGGGAGTCCGTCTCGCGGGCGCGCCATGTTGTCAATGGGTTACAGTATGAACGGCGGCTATGTTTCCGCCAACGCACGAGAGGGTCGTCAACAAGGAGGGCGCACGACGATGCAGCGTGCCAAACAGATATCGGAGTCTATTGAGCTGGGCATCATCTTGGCGCTCGCCGGTGGCTTTATGGACGTTTATTCGTACATTGGGCGCGACCATGTTTTCGCCAACGCGCAGACGGGCAACATCTTGCTGGTGGGCGTGAGCATCTCGGAGGGCAATTGGGCGCTCGCGGGGCGCTATTTCTTCCCTGTGGTGTCGTTTGCCGTGGGCATTATGCTTGCCGACCTGGTACACGAACGGTTTGGCAGCGTGATTCACTGGCGCCAGGTGACGGTGTTCTTTGAAGCCGTCATCTTGCTGGGCGTGAGCTTTATCCCCGGTGGCGGCTACAACTTGCTCGCCAACTGCCTCATCTCGTTTGCCTGCGGTATGCAGGTCGAGAGCTTCCGCAAGATCCACGGTCACGGCATTGCCACGACCATGTGCATCGGTAACCTGCGCAACGCGCTGCAAAACGTGGACGACTACATCATCACCCACAAGCGCGGCTTTTTGGAAAACGGCCTGCTGTACTTTGGCGTGATCTTTACCTTTGTGTTTGGCGCTGTGCTGGGAAACTGGTGTATTGAGCGCATGGGGCTGCACGCTATTGCGGTGGCGAGCGTGCTGCTGTTCGTGGCGTTTGCCATCATGTTTATCGACCGCGAGCGCGACCTGCGTTTTCGCTGGAAGCGCGCCTGCGAAGATTGGAAAGAGGCCTGCCAAAAATAGCGGCAGGGTGTGGCAAGGGGCTGACCCCTTGCCACACTGATCAATAATGGGGAGGGGACGGTCATCTCGGCCGCCCCTTTTTGTTTAGTGGTCAGGCGGTGACGATACCAGTTGTTGAAACGCTTTAAATAATCTGACATTCTCACGCGTTTTTCGCTTCAAAAGCGTTAGGATGGGAGCCATAGCGTGGGGCGTAATGGGTGCCCCGCACACGATGGGAGGCTATCAATGGCTAATCGTTTCGTTCTCAACACCATTTCTTATCATGGTTCCGGCGCCATCAAGGAGATCCCCGGCGAGCTCCAGCGTCGCGGCTACAAGAAGATTTTCGTCTGCTCCGACCCCGATCTGGTCAAGTTTGGCGTTACCGCTAAGGTGACCGACGAGCTCGATGCCGCCGGCATCGCTTGGAGCCTCTACTCCGAGATCAAGCCCAACCCCACTATTCAGAACGTCAAGGACGGCGTCGAGGCCTTCAAGGCCGCCGAGGCTGATGCTATCGTGACCGTCGGTGGCGGCTCCTCTATGGACACTGCCAAGGCCATCGGCATCATCATCAACAACCCCGAGTTCGCCGATGTCCGCAGCCTCGAGGGCGTTGCTCCCACTAAGAACCACGCCGTGTTCACCATCGCCGTGCCGACGACCGCCGGTACCGCTGCTGAGGTGACCATCAACTACGTCATCACCGACCCCGAGAAGGTCCGCAAGTTCGTGTGCGTCGACACCAACGACGCCCCCGAGGTCGCCGTCGTCGACCCCGACATGATGGCTTCCATGCCCGCCGGCCTGACCGCTTCCACCGGCATGGACGCTCTGACCCACGCCATCGAGGGCTACACCACCAAGGGCGCTTGGGAGCTCTCCGACATGTTCCACTTTGAGGCCATCAAGCTGATCAGCGAGAACCTGCGCGACTCCGTTGCCGAGGCCAAGTCCGGCCAGCCTGGCTCCGGCCGCGAGGGCATGGCTCTTGGTCAGTATGTCGCCGGCATGGGCTTCTCTAACGTTGGCCTGGGCATCGATCACGCCATGGCTCACACCCTGTCCGCTCACTACGACACCCCGCACGGCGTCGCTTGCGCCATGCTGCTGCCGATTGCCATGGAGTTCAACAAGCCGGTTTGCGCCGAGCGCCTGGCCAAGGTCGCCGTCGCCATGGGCGTTGACACCACGGGCATGAGCACCGATGAGGCTGCCGACGCCGCTATCGCCGCCGTTAAGCAGCTCTCCGCTGACGTGAACATCCCGCACGTCTGCGAGGCCATGAAGGCTGACGAGATCGAGGTCCTGGCCAAGGACGCCATGGCCGATGCCTGCTTCCCGGGCAACCCGCGTGAGGCGACGCTCGACGACGTCATCGAGCTCTTCAAGAAGATCTGCCCGGCTGCCTAACATGGTTCGGCGGGCCCCTGCCCGTTAGCCCCACAATCGTCCTCGGACATGTCGGAGGCCCCGCTGCGCACTACGTGCGGCGGGGCCTCCTTCTGTCCTGCGGAAAGATTGTGGGGCTAACGGGCAGGGGCCCGCCGGCTCGTTATCGTGGTGGGCGCCGCTCTGAGAAGCCCAATGGGTTGTCTCGCTAGGTAAAAAGATGGTTCGCGGTGGTATTGTTGCTGTGGGTTTAAATCGATATGAAAGGGTGACTTTGGTGTCCAAGATGGATTCTACGCTCTCCTATATTACTGACCAGTTGAAGGCGCTTACCTCGATTGCTTCGCCTACGGGCTATACCCGTGCGGCGACTGATTATCTAATGGAAACGTTGCGCGATATGGGCTTTGGCCCCGAGCGTTCCAATAAGGGCAACGTGCTGGTTGAGCTTGGCGGCGAGGGCGAGCCGCTTGTGTTGGCGAGCCATGTCGATACCCTGGGCGCCATGGTGCGCTCCATTAAGGACAATGGTCGCCTGCGTCCCACGACGCTCGGCGGGCATCAGTGGTCTACGGCCGATGGCGAGAACTGCACCGTCTACACGCGCGATGGCAATGTGTACACGGGTGTGGTCCTCAATACCGAGCCTTCGGCGCACGTGGCCGACGAGCCGGTCAAGACCATCGAGAAGAACATGGAAATCCTGCTCGATGAGAATGTCGACAGCAAGGATGACGTGCTTGAGCTGGGCATTCAGACGGGCGACATCATCGCTATGGACCCGCGTACCACGGTGACGGAGAGCGGCTACATTAAGAGCCGCTTCCTGGATGACAAGCTGTCGGCCTCCATTTTGCTGGGCTTGGCGCGTGCCGTCGCCGCTGGCGAGGTGACGCTTTCGCGCAAGGTTTCACTGCTCTTTACGGTGTACGAGGAGGTCGGCCACGGTGGTGCCTTTGTGCCGGCCGACACGCGCGAGATGATCAGCGTTGACATGGGTTGCGTGGGTGACGATCTGGGCTGCACCGAGCGCATGGTGTCGATTTGCGCCAAGGATTCGGGCGGCCCCTACAACTACGATCTGGTGACCACGCTGTCCAATATCGCGCGCGAGCTGGAGCTCGATTACGCCATCGACGTGTACCCGCATTACGGCTCGGACGTTGAGGCCACGCTTTCCGCCGGCTACGACATCCGTCACGGCCTGATCGGCCCTGGCGTGTACGCGAGCCACAACTACGAGCGCAGCCACATCGACGGCGTGCGCAATACCTACGAGCTGGTTCGCGCCTACGTTCAGCGCTAGGGGAGCAGCTTGCGACTCGGCTGACCAATCGCTAAAGCCCGATTTCTCGGGCTTTTTTTCGCTTTGGGTCGTTTAGTATTATGATGTATGTAATCTATTAACTAAACGTGTAAATTACTTAACGAGGTGATGCGGTGTATGGATACGTCTGAGTACTTGTCTATGGGTGATGCTGCCCGCCTGCTGGGCGTTACGAAAGCCCGCATATCTCAACTTGCCGCATCGGGAACGCTCGCGTGCGATATTGTGGGCGGACGGAAGATGGTCGAGTACAATTCCGCGGTCGCTTATCAAAAGGTCCGCAAACGTGGACGCCGTCTTGCGGCCGATGTGGGGCGCAAGTTTACGCTGATGTCGGCCGACCATGAGGTCGCGCATGTCTCATTTGATCCGTCGCGCGAATTTCCCTTCGAAATCGCGGAGGTCCTCGATGCACAACGAATGCCGTTTGGCACGTGCTCGAGCTCTTCTCCTACGGTGAATAAACGGGAGCTCAACGTGTGGTGGAGCCATCGGTCGGTGCCCGATGTTCGCCCCGGACTCGTCTCGCGCTATCGTGAACTGGGAATTGCCAGTGGCATCGAGGTCCCGGTTCAGTGCCTGGGCCTCTCGCTTTCGGATTGCTATTGGCTGCGGCCGGCAGAATGCGACGGGCTCAAATGGCGAAACCTCAATTACTTCGAGAATGATTTTGAGCGATCGGCGCCCGAGGGACGTTCGGGTTGGCTGGAGGGCATCGGTCTTAAAAATCCGGATAACACGTCCGAGGGCGAGCTCCCTAAATCGTGGATGATCCGAAACGGCATTCGCGTCTTGGCTAAAGGTTGCGGCATGGACGATCAGCGTCCCTTTAACGAGGCGGTTGCAACGGCTCTACATCGTCGCTTGTTGTCGGAGGGCGAGTTTGTTCCTTATACGGTTGAGCGGATGTTCGATGGCCCTGTGTGTCTGTGCGACGACTTTCTTGACGGCCGCGAGGAATACGTTCCGGCTGTTTACGTTAAGGGCGCACTTGGTAACCAGCGGGGAAACTCGACATACGACCGGTACTGCCGCTTCCTTGGTAAGCATGGAGCAGACGAGGCTGCCGTGAGAAGGTCTATGTCGCAGATGATTGTCTGCGATGCCCTTTTGGCCAACAGCGATCGCCATTGGCGAAACTTCGGCATCATCCGCAATGTCGACACCCTGGAGATAAGGCCTGCTCCGCTGTTCGATAGCGGCAACTGCCTGTGGTACAACGTACCAACTGCCGTGCTCGCAGCTGGGGAGTTTGGGTTTTCTGCTAAGCCGTTTGGGCCCGACCCTTCCGTCCAGCTGGCGCTTGCGGACTCACTCGATTGGTTCGATTCATCGCGGCTCAACGGATTTGTTGATGAGGCGATCGAGATTCTTTCGCAGAGCGAATGGGCCACAGCGGAGGGCCGGCTCGAGTCCATTTGCCGCGGCCTCGAGCGTCGCGTTATCGAGGTGAATGCTGCTGTTGAAGTGCTTCGACACGTGCGGCGATAATCCTGCAGCTACCTGATGGCGGCAGTTACCGTGCCGCCGCCCAGGACGACGTCGCCGCGATAGATAACGACGGCCTGTCCGGGGGCGACGGCGCGCTGCGGCTCGTCAAAGGTCAGAAGCATCTGTCCGTCGGCGCCACGTGTAAGGGTCGCTGCCTGGTCCTTTTGACGGTAGCGGTACTTGGTGCCCACGCGAATGTCGCCGGACGTGAGCTCTGCCTCCATGCGGTCGGCAGGGGCGCTCCAGATCCAGTCGTTGGCCGTGAGTGCTGTCGCCGTCAGGTCCTCAGCCTCGCCCAGATGCACAATGTTGTTGGCGGCATCGACGCCCGTTACATACACGGGGCGCGCCATCGCGACGCCCAAGCCCTTGCGCTGGCCGACGGTATAGCGCAGTGCGCCGTTGTGGCGTCCGACCACGCTGCCGTCGCGCCATACAATATCGCCCGGCTCGGCGGCATGCCCACAGCGGCGCTCGATATAGCCCGCGTAGTCGCCGTCCGCGATAAAACAGATATCCTCGCTCTCGGCCTTCTTGGCGTTGATGAAGCCCTGCTCGGCGGCAATGCGGCGCACGTCGCGCTCTTTGTCCAACCCTGCCAGCGGAAAGATTGTGCGTGCCAGGCGCTCTTGCGTGAGCGAATACAAAAAGTAACTCTGGTCCTTCTTGGAGTCTTCGCCGCGGTGCAGCTGCCAGGTGCCATCGGGCGCTTGGCTCGTTTTGGCGTAGTGACCCGTGGCAATGTAGTCGCAGCCCATATCGAGCGCCGCGTCGAGCAGCGCGCCAAACTTAATATGGCGGTTGCAGATGATGCACGGGTTGGGCGTCAGCCCCTCCTGGTAGGCGGTCACGAAGCGCTCGATAACGTTGCGGTCGAAGGCCTGCTGCAGGTCGAGCACATGGTGAGGTATCCCCAGGCGATCGGCGACGGCCTTTGCATCGGCGATGTCGCGGTCGACCTTGCTCATGCCCGTGACGGGATCGGGCGCAGGGCAGGTGAGGCGCATAGTGGCACCGACGCATTCGTAGCCTTGGCACTTGAGCAGATAGGCAGTCACGCTGGAATCGACGCCGCCGCTCATGGCGACGAGCACGCGCTTGTTGTGCATGGGGAGGTTCTCCTTGGTGGCATGTGGCCAAAAAAGAAAAGCGGCGCGGGAGGCTGGTTCCGCGCCGCAGACATTGTAGCAAGTTCGGACGTCTCGTGGGACACCCTGACGGGATGGGCTCAGACCGCCGGGAGAGAGGAGGCAGGTTCGTCCCTGAGCTCAACCTATGGGAAAAAAGGCTCTAGTCCTGGAACAGTGCCGTGGACAGGTAGCGCTCACCGGTATCGGCGAGCAGTGCGACGATGGTCTTGCCCTCGTTCTCGGGGCGCTTGGCCAGCTGCAGCGCGGCCCACACGGCGGCACCGGACGAAATGCCCACGAGCACGCCCTCCTTGTGGCCCACGGCGCGGCCGGTGGCAAAGGCGTCGTCGTTCTCGACGGGGATGATCTCGTCATAGACCTGGGTGTCGAGGACGTCGGGCACAAAGCCGGCACCGATGCCCTGGATCTTGTGCGGACCGGCCTGGCCCTTGGAGAGTACCGGGGAGGTGGCGGGCTCGACGGCGACAACCTGAATCTCGGGGTTCTGCTCCTTGAGGAACTCGCCCACACCGGTCACGGTGCCGCCGGTGCCAACGCCGGCGACGAAGATGTCGACCTTGCCGTCGGTGTCGTTCCAGATCTCGGGGCCGGTCGTGGCCTTATGGATGGCGGGGTTGGCGGGGTTCACGAACTGGCCGGCGATGATGCTGTTGGGGGTCTCCTTCTGCAGCTCCTCGGCCCTGGCGATGGCGCCCTTCATGCCCTTGGAGCCGTCGGTGAGCACGAGCTGTGCGCCGTATGCCTGCATAAGCTTGCGGCGCTCGACGGACATGGTCTCGGGCATGGTGATGATCACCTTGTAGCCGCGAGCCGCCGCCACCGAGGCGATGCCGACGCCGGTGTTGCCGCTCGTGGGCTCGATGATGGTATAGTCGCCGCCGCGCACGAGCTTGCCGGCCTTCTCGGCCTCGTCAATCATGTTCTTGGCGACGCGGTCTTTGACGGATCCGGCGGGGTTGAAGTATTCCAATTTGACGAGCACGCGGGCCTTAAGGTCCTCATCGGCCTCAAAGTGAGTGAGCTCCAAAAGCGGGGTGTGGCCGATAAGCTGATCGATGGACGTATAAACCTTGCTCATGGTGAACCTCCAAAGTGTTCAAATGACTGGATACCGTGTGGTTTTACGGTGGCCTAGTAGATAAACCCATAAACCTTATAGGTTGCTCATTTACCTGTTGGCAAGCATAGTAGACACTAAAGCCTAGTAATGCAATAGGAAATAGGAGATTATTACGAGCCGATTAACCACCTTGACTGGAATGGGTATTTTCAAAGCCAATTTTTCGGCTAGAATTTCAACGGATTAAAAGACCGAAAGGCAGCACTATATATGTTGGTTTCTACTAAGGGCAGGTACGCCCTGCGCGTTATGGTCGACCTGGCCGAGCACCAGGCGGCCGGTCGCATCCCGCTCAAAGAGATTGCGGCGCGACAGGGGATTTCCGAGAAATATCTCGAGAACATCTTGGCTACGCTCGTGCGCGCCAACATGCTCTCGGGCATGCGTGGCAAGGGCGGCGGCTACGTGCTCACGCGCCCGCCCGAGCAGTACACGGTGGGAGAGATCTTGCGCCTGACCGAGGGCAGCCTGGCGCCGGTCGCCTGCCTGGATGGCGACTGCAAGGGCTGCTCGCGATCTGATGAGTGCCCCACGCTCGACGTGTGGAAGAACCTGGACAAGCTCATCAACGACTACCTCGACGGTGTGACGCTCGATGCACTCGTCGCCCCCAACGGGGGCTACGACTACGTCATCTAGCCCCACCAGCCATTTGGGGACGGGGTAGAAATGGTAGATTTTCTTGTCCTCTGAGGCCTGACAAAGGCGAAGGCCGTCCATCGTTGCGATGGACGGCCTTCGTTTTGGCGTGTTGTGGCGGTCCGTATCCGGTTGCTTTAGTTCCTGGCGATGCTGTCGAAGATGCTTCGAGTGATGGACACCAAAATGCTACCCATAAAGGCCGACCCAAAGCTGGCAATGGAGATGCCCGCGCCCAGCAGATTTACCGATAGGTAGCTGGCAAGCTCGAGCATAAAGCTGTTGACTACAAGCTGAAAAATACCCAGCGTGATAATGGTGAGCGGCAGCGAGATGACCGTCAGGAGCGGCTTAACGAGCGAGTCGACGACGTTGAGGAACAGTCCCACAAAGGCAAAGCAGACCCAGGCGTCGGCCATGCCGAAGGGCTGAATGCCGGGGACGAGGAACGTGGCGATCGCGATAGCGATTGAGGTCAAAAGCCAGTTGAGCAAGAAGCGCATGGTGGGTTCCTTTCCGGTGCGCGTGACGTGTTGGTGGCGCGTAAGCTCGTTTGCCGCGGCGAATCGGACGGTTGCCTTGGCGTGCGCCTCTGCGTTGGGCGCCCATTGTCTCAGATATTCGTGGAGCTTGCGTGCGCATTCGGTTTCAAAACGGCGTTCGTCCTAAAAAACGCGCCGCTGACAGAGAGTCTTGTCACTTTAGTTTGGTGGTGTGCTAAACTGCTACGGGCAAAAGCCACATGCGTTGCCCTATTGCATAGAATGGGCGAACGATGCCCGGTGCCAGTATCAACTTCGATGCCTTTTGGCGGGTTTGGCGGTGATCGATGAATATCGAGAACATGTTTGACAAGCCTGATGTCAAGCAGCTAGTCCACGCATTTAGTCTTTTGGACGACGAGAAAGATATCCAAGCGTTTTTGACCGATATCTGCACACCGCGCGAGATTTGCGATCTATCGCAGCGTCTGCAGGTCGCGCGCTACCTGGACGAGGGCGAGCCCTATGTCGAGGTTCAGGTCCGTACCGGCGCTTCGTCCACCACGGTGAGCCGTGTATCCAAGGCGCTCAACGGCGAGTACGGTGGCTACCGCAAGATCCTCATTAAGCTGGAGGATGGCGAATAGGCCGCGGCAAAACGAATTGTGAAAAACCGCTCCTCCGGGGGCGGTTTTTATATGTCGAATAATTGGTGCAAAGCGACTTGTCTCCAAAGCGCCAAAAGATGAAGCTGCGGTGGCAATGTGTCCGCTTGGGCGGGTAGGATGGATGCATTGATTATTGCGAACAGTTTGAGTGGAGGACCATGCCTGTTCGAATCTATACCACTAATGCCGGCACGGATTTGAGCGATGCCGAGTCGGCGCTGCTTGCCGACCTTATTGCCCGCCACGGGCGTGCCGTGCTGCTGGCGCCAACGTTTGCCGAGCTCGACCTGTGCCGTCATGATGCGGCGGAAGCCGGCGTTTCGCTGGGCATCGATTACAAGACGCCCGTGTCGTGGCTTCGCTCGCTTTGGGAGCTTTTGGGCGACGGGCGCGGTTTCGTCGACAACCTGCAGCGCCAGATGCTGTTTTCGGACATGGTCACGCGTCTCGATGATGTCGACCTGCAGCCGCTTTCGCGCAGCCAGGGCACGGTGCGCATGCTTGCGCGCATGGCCCGCGATGTGCTGCCAGGTGTGGCGGGGACAGCTGCCGAGCGATGCCGTGGCAACAATTGCCGGCCTGAGCCAAAAAGCGATGCCGAGGCTCGTGTGTTCGAGCTTTTGCGTGCCTACGCGGGCGGTCTGGACCGTCGAGATATGGTCGAGCCCTGCGAGGCGGCTGACATTATGGCCAGCGCTCTGGCCGATAATCTGCCGGCGTGCGCCCGTGCCGTCTGTGTACGCGGCGTCACGTCGTTTACGCACGGTCTGCTCGAGCTGCTGTCTGCTGTGGCGAACAGTGGGGGAGAGGTCGTCGTGCTGCTTGCTCGCGAGCAGGCGGCGATGCGCGAGGAACTTGCCGCGGCATTTGATGCCAGCGGTGTGCTGTTTGAGGTCGCGCCGCTGGGGGAGGACGCCGTCGCGTCTGATGCCGCTTGTGGAGCTACCTCTCAGCCTGCCTTTATTGAGGTCGCGGGCCCCCACGCCCGCGCTCATGCTTATGCGGACGCAATTGATGATCTGGTAAAAGCGCGCCAGGGTTTCGGGGCCGACGATACCGCCGGCCTCTCCGCCGACCCCGTACGCGTGCTCGTTGTTTCTGCCCGGGCACCCCAGCTGTTCGGTGAGCTCGCCTCTCGTCTGGCGGCTCGTCATATCGCTGCCGAGACAACTGAATTCACGGCGTTTTCCCAATCCATTGCGGGCAGGCAGTTTGCGGCGCTTGCCAGCTTGATCGAGCGCATGAAGGCGGCCGATGAGGGTGTGGCGTCAAAGACCGAGTGGTGGCCCGCGCCTGAGCTTGCCGACTGGATCTACAGCCCGCTTTCGGGCGCTGATGCAGCCAATGCCCGTATCTTCGATAAGAATATGCGTCTCTCGCGTAGCAAGACTACCGCGGGCGTTAAGAGCCTGCTGCAGAGCGTGCAAGGCCAGGTGAGGGGCGCACGCAAGGCGGCGAGCGACGAAAACTGGTTTAAGAACGTACCGTGTGTGGTCTCGGACGTGTTCCAGGCACTGTGGCGCGACAAGCCCGTGACGGCGCTCAAGGCCATGCTTGCCGTTGCCGAGGCGTTGCCCGATCGCTCGCTGGGCAGCCTGGATGGCCAAGCTCGTCGCCAAGCGGAGGCGGCCCTGCTGCGCCACGCCATCGACATCCTTATGAATGACGCCCGCGCGCTCGACGTGTCGCAGGCCGCGACCGTGCCCGTGCTCGATGGCATTCGCACCAAGGTGGACAAGCGTAGCACCGCCTACGATTACGAGACCTACGAGGTTGACGGTGCGCCACGTGCCCAGGTTCGCTTTGCCTCGCTTGCCGATGTGGCGGCTCTGCGCCCCGGCAGCTACGATGCCGTGCTGTTTGCCGATGTCGATCTGGACAGCTATCCGCTCTCACACGAGGAAGGACCGCTGGCCACGTTGGCTGCGAACCTTGGTCGCGAGGGCGTGACGCTTGAGCCTGCGGCCTTGTTGCGCGTGCGCTTTGGCCACGCGATGCGGGCGGCACGTGGCCCGGTTGCGCTTGCGCGCGTGACGCACGATCGCCAGGCGCGCGAGTGCTATCCGGCTGCCGTGTGGACCGAGTTGCGGGCGCATGCCGAGGCCACCGGTGCCGCTCAGGTGACATGCGTGGGCGAGGGCGATATCGTAGGTGATTTTGACCCTGCAGCCGGCAAGGGCCTCAAGCGCGAGCGCGTGGCATGCGAGGCTCCTCAGCATTTGAGCGAGGCGGCCGTGCCATATCTGGTCTTGCGCCGTCGGGACGGCGAGGGCGAGGACGCGCCGCTTGTACCGCGTCTGACGTCTGCCTCGCAGATCGAGGCCTATTCCACCTGCCCGCTGTGCTGGTTCGTCTCGTATCGCGTTAAGCCCCAGTCTATCGACGCGGGTTTTGGCAACATGGAGAAGGGCAACTTTGTCCACGACGTGCTGGAACATCTGCATGCCCGTTTGCCCCAAGAGGGCATGGAGCGTGTGACGCCCGAAAACCTGCCGCGTGCGCAGGAGCTGCTGCACGAGGTCTTTGCCGAGACCTTGGCCGAGCACGCCGGCAAGCGTGGCAACGAGGGCCCGCTGGTACCGCTCTCTGCGGTGGAGGAGCGTCAGGTGGCCGAGATCCTGCCGCAGCTGGAGGGCGTGCTTGCTTATGAGTCCGAGGCGCTTGCCCCCTTCGCTCCGCGCTACCTGGAGTTTGCGTTCAACGAGCTCCAGGTCGAGTATGCCGGCTGGCCGCTCGGCGGGCGCATCGACCGTGTGGATGTGGATGCCGAGAATCGCGCTGTGGTGATTGACTACAAGCATCGCACGGGCGTTGAGGAGTTTAAGCTCGCCGACCCTACGGTGCGCGACGAGGAATCGGGCACGGCGCCCATCGACGATCCGCGCTGGTTGCCGCCACATACCCAAACGCTCATCTACGCCCAGGCCATGCGCCGGGCGCTGGATTTGGATACCCGTGCGGCGCTCTATTTTTCGACCAAGGGCGGCAAGCCGGCGTTGCGCGGTGCCGCGAGCGCCGAGCTGCTCGAGGAGGAGCGTGGCGACGGTCGCATCCCGGGCCTTAAGAAAGGTTTCCCCGGCGAGGGTGGCAGCATGGACTTCGACGCCCTGCTCGATCGCGTGGAGGCCGGCATCGCCGAGCGCTTGCGCGAACTCGAGGCGGGCAACGTCACTGCTGTCGACCCGGCGTCGACGCAGGCCGCGCATGCCCGCTGCTCGTATAACCACGAAGGAACGTTTGTAAGGAGGGACGTGTAGACCATGGATCTTTCGACCTTGATGCCGCAACAGCTGCAGATCGTCAAGACGCTCGACCGTCCGCTGTTTGTCTCGGCGGGCGCCGGTTCGGGCAAGACCTTTACCCTCACGCGCCGCATCGTCTACGCGCTCTCGCCCGAATCCGGTCCGTTCGTCGAGCATCTGGACCAGGTGCTCGCCATTACCTTTACCAAGGATGCCGCGGCCGAGATTCGCGATCGCGTGCGCCGTGCGCTTATCGACGAGGGCATGGACGAGGAAGCGCTGACCGTCGACGACGCGTGGATCTCGACCATTCACGGCATGTGCTCGCGTATCCTGCGCGCACACGCGCTGGAGTTGGGCATCGACCCCGAGTTCACGGTGCTCACCGATACCGACGAGCTCATGGATCAGGCTGTTGAGCATGTGCTGGCCCGCGCGACGGCACCCGATGCCGCCCCCGAGCTCGCGGCATCGCTCAAGGCCCTCTACGCCTGGTATCCCATGGCGGGCGAGGGCGGCCCCTTTGGCGCCGGCACGACCATCAAGGGCCTGGTACGCGACCTGCTGGAGCTCTCGAGCCAGCTGCCGGGCGGCATGGACGACGTGCGCGTGGCGCGCGGCCAGGCCGATACCTCGGCGCTCGCCGATGCCTATCGCGCGGCGCTGGGCGCAAGCAAGGCCGCGACCGAGAAGGCGCAGACGGCGCTCGACGCCATCGACGCGTTCGAGGCGAGCGGCAAGACCATGGCCGATGCGGCGCGACTCATGATGTCGTGCACCATGCCGCGCGCGAGCAAGGCCTTCCCCAAGGAGCAGGTCGAGCTGCTCAAGGCCGAGGCCGCCGATGCATTTATCAATATCGTGCTTGCCTGCGGTGCCCCCGCGCTCGATGCACTGGTGGGCTTGGCCCGCTCTGTAGAGGCCGAGTATCGCGCACTGAAGGCTGCCCAGTCCGCCCTCGATAATAACGACCTGCTGCGCATGGCCTACGAGGCCCTGCGCGATTACCCTGCCATTCGTGCTGCGTACGAGGGTCGCTTTAAGATGGTCATGATCGACGAGTTTCAGGATACCGATCAGATGCAGGTCGATCTAATCCGCTACCTGACGGGTGCGGGGGAGCGCGCACTGTGCACCGTGGGCGATGCGCAGCAGTCGATCTATCGCTTCCGCGGCGCCGAGGTCGAGGTGTTCCGTCGCCAGGAGCGCAAAGTGGGATCGGCGGCGTCCGCGGCGACTGCCGTGGCCGACACCCCCGCCGGCGAGCTCGTCAAGCTCGTGCGCAACTTCCGCAGCCACGACGAGGTGCTGCGCTATGTGGCCCGCGTCTTCGACGGCGATGACGGCGGCCTTATGCAGGGCTTTTTGGATCTTGAGGCGAGCGACGGCCGCAAGGACACGCTGGTGGCGGATGCCTCGCGCCGCCAGGCCCTCTTTGTTGCCGGCGGCAGTACGCAGGAGCGCACACAGGCCAAGGCCCGCGCGATCGCGGAGCGATTCCGCGCGCTTGCCGATGCCGGCCAGCCCCAGGGCGGCATGGTGCTGCTGCTGGGCCGCATGACCAACGCAGACGTCTACGCACAGGCCTTCCGTGACCAGGGGCTCGACTGCGTCATCGCGGGCGGCTCAGTCTTTGCCCAAGCTGCCGAGGTGCAGACGGTGCGCGCCCTGGTTTGTGCCCTCGCCAATCCGGCCGATACGGCGCAGGGCCTTATGCCACTGCTGGCCTCGCCGATGTTTGCACTCGGCGCCCAGGAGTTCCTGGCGCTGGCGACCAAACTCGACGATCAGACGGGCGAGACGTCGCGCCGCAACATCGACGCGGGCATCATGAGCGATTCCGATGTGCCGGGCTTGCAGGGCTTGCCGCTCGTGACGCGTGCCCGCGAGGTGCTGCGCTACGCACTGCGTCGCGTGGGGCGTGATTCGTTCGCCGCCATCGCGCGCGACGCGGTCAATGCTTCCGGCTGGTTCGTGCGCCTGGCGCAGCGCGGCCCCGAGGGCAAGGCCATCGCCGCCAACGTGCTCAAGGCGCTCGATGCCGTGGACGAGGCGGAGGCCGAGTTCGGTAACTCGCCGCGCTCCATTGCGCTTGCCTTCGATCGCTTCCTGGCGGGCAAGGAGGCCCCGGGCGCCCTCAACGAGGAGGGCGACGGCGCGGTGCGCATCATGACGGTTCATGCCTCCAAGGGTCTGGAATATCCGGTCGTGGCGGTCGCCGATTGCTTTGGCGTGCGTAAGTCCTCGGGTGCGGCACAGATGGGTCGCGTCGAGGGCGGAGCGCAGGTCGTGGCGCTGCCGGTACGCTTCGACGGCGTTAAACTCGCGGACGGCACGTTCGTAAAGGGCGATGACGTCAAAAAGCAGTTTGAGCATGCGTTTAAGGGCAAGGGCACGTCGCTGTGGCTACCGCCGGAGCTCATGGAGGACGTCTGTGCGACGGGTTCTCCCGCCGAGGCATTTGCCCGCCTGCGCAACGACGACCTGCAGCTTTCGCTCGAGGAGCGGGCCCGTTTGCTCTACGTTGCCATGACCCGTGCGCGCGAGCTGGTGATCTTGGCGATGGATGCCGGCGTGAGCCGTGGCAAGGTGACGGTGCCGACCTTCGATGTCGAGACCGATCTGACCTACGACGTGCTGTGCCGCATTCTGCCGACCGACGCTCTGGACATGCCGCAGCTCGATGCCGACCGCCTGGTATTCGACAACTCCCAGCCGGGCGACTACGAGCTCATTTCGCTTTCGGACTTTACCTTTGGCGAGCAGGCGTTTGAGGCCAACGCTTCGCTGGATGCCGAGAGCAGGCTCGTTCGTGGCGATACCGATGTCGCCGATAATGCTGCGCACTCAACCGTGCCCGGTCCTGCCGACCCCATGCCCGATTCGTTTGAACTCGTATATCCCCAGGCGGCGGGCGTGCGCATGGGCACGTGTCCGTTCCCGGCGCGTGATTCGTACAGCTATTCGTCGATCGCCGCGGCGCTCCATGCCGAGACGGAAGACCGTGCCGCCGAGGCGCGTGTTCCCATGGACGAGGCGGGCGACGATGCCGAGTCGGATGGCTCGGAGATGGCCGATGCAGACGTGGCTGCTGTCGAGCCCGCCGGCAACCCCATGGCGCTGGGCTCGGCGTTCCATGCCGCCTGCCAGTGGCTCATCGAGATGGGTGCCGATGCGCTGCCCGCTGAGCGTGCCGATGCGCTGACGCGCCTGTGGTGCCTGACGCCGGAGCAGCGCGAGCGTTTTGACGTTGCCCTGAATCGCTGGCTCAGGTCGTCGGTCCGTGCCGAGCTTCTTGCCTGGCCGTGCGTCCGTGCCGAAGTGCCGTTCTTCTCGCTGGGCTGCGAGGACAAGGACATTGCCCGCTACGGTGCATATGCCGAGGGCGCCATCGATGCGCTGGCGACCGACCCGGCCGATCCGTCACGCGCACTGGTTATCGATTACAAGACGGGTGGCACGCCGGATGAGACACCCGACCAGCTGCTTGAGAAGCACGCCCTGCAGGCGCGCGTCTATTCGGATGTTCTGCATAAGGCGGGCTTTAAGACGGTGACCGTCAAGTTCGTCCGCGTGGAGCAGACGGCCCCAGCTGTCTTAGTCGAGCTCGCCGAGCCCCAGGTGGTCACCTACAACCTCTAGCCCTCAATAACGTGCGGTGGAATCCTTTTCGATTCCACTGCAGCTCAGGGGTAGCTAATTTGGGACGGGGCTCTTTTAGCTACCCCCATACATCGGTTGAGATGTATTCCGACCCCGACTCGTTCGCCGTCAGTCAAAGGGTAGCTAAAAAAGCCCCGTCCCAAATTAGCTACCCGTGTGGGTTTGGCTAGGTTCGGGCGCTGTCCGTGCCGTGGGGTAAAATCGTTCAATCAGAACACGAACCCGCATCGGAGCTCATCACATGGCATTCGTCCATCTGCACAACCACACTGTTTTCTCCATGCTCGACGGCGCAACCCGTATCCAGGATATGGTCAACCGTGCCGTAGAGCTGGGCATGCCTGCCGTGGCCATTACCGACCACGGCTACATGTATGGCGTGCCCGATCTGGCGCTGGCCTGCGACGCCGTCAACCACAATACGCCCGAGTACAAAACGTGGAGCCACGACAAGGCCTTCTTGGAAAAGGACCGCCGCGACGAGCTGGTGGAGCCCGATCCCGAGGCAAACCCGCGCGAGCATGCCCAGTATGTGAAGGACATGGCCATGTGGGACGAGAAGGGCAATATCGACGAGCTCAAGCCGCCTCTGGTCATCAAGCCCATCTTTGGCTGCGAGGTCTACTTTACGCCGGACGAGACGCTCGCCCGCGACCACAAACCCGAGCTCTACCACATGATCCTTCTGGCCAAGGACCAGGAGGGCTACGTCAACCTGATGCAAACGGTCTCCGAGGCCGCCGTGCAGGGCTTTTACTACAAGCCGCGCGTGACGCTCGACAACCTGCGCCGCCACGCCAAGGGCATGATCTGCACCAGCGCCTGCATCGCGGGCATCATCCCCAAATACATCGACCGGGGTGACATGGAGGGCGCCATCAAGTGGGCCGAGACCTTCCGTGATACTTTTGACCCCGGCGACTTCTACATCGAGATCCAGGAACACGGCATCACCACCGATAACGGCCTGACCGACGAGCAAATGGACCGCACGCTCATTGATATCGCCAAACAGGTGGGCGTCAAGGTCATCGCCACCAACGACTTCCATTACCTGCGCCGCGAGGACGCGCCCGTGCAGGACGTCATCATGTGCATCGGCATGAACGCCAAGGTCGACGACCCCAACCGCATGCGCATGACCGGCTCGGAGTTTTACATGAAGACCGAGGAGGAGATGCGGGCGATGTTCCCGTATTGCCCCGAGGCCTGCGACAACACGCTCGAGATCGCCGACAAGTGCTACGTTGAGCTGGACTGGGACTCCATCATCCTGCCGCGCTTTCCGCTGCTCGATCCCGGCGAGACGCACGAGAGCCAGTTCCGCCGCGAGTGCGAGAAAGGCCTGCGCCAGCACTACGGTGACGACTGGGCTACGCGCGAGATCGGTGGCGTCAACATCAAAGAGCGCTTTGAGTACGAATACAAGGTCATTTGCGACAAGGGCTTTGCCGCCTACTTTTTGATCGTCGCCGAGTACGTGCAATGGGCCAAGGACAACGGCATCGGCGTCGGCCCCGGCCGTGGCTCGGCCGCCGGCGCTATCGTCGCCTACGCCATGAACATCACCGCGTTCGACCCGCTCGAGAACGGTCTGATGTTCGAGAGGTTCCTGTCCCCGCAGCGTACCGAGATGCCCGATATCGATATGGACTTCGACGATGAGCGGCGTCTCGAGGTCGTGGAGCACGTTCGCCAGCTCTACGGTCCCGAGAAGGTCACCCACGTCATCACCTACTCGACCATTAAGGCCAAGCAGGCCATCAACGACGCCGCGCGCGTCCTGGACTACCCGGTCTACATGGGCCAGCGCCTGTCCAAGATGGTCTCGAGCGACCCCAAGGTCAAACTCAAGCAGGTGCTCGAAAAACAACCCGGCAAAGAGGATCTGTTTAACCCCGACTTTGCCGAGGCCTATAAAAAGGACGACGACGCCCGCCGCATCATCGACACGGCGCTCTCGATCGAGGGCCTCACCCGTGGCGAGGGCGTGCATGCGTGCGCCGTTCTGATCTGCCGCGACCCCGTCAACGAGCACGTGCCCACCAAGCTCGACACCAAGGGCGGCGTCGAGATTACCCAGTACGAGGGCCATACCGTTGCCGACATGGGCCTGCTCAAGATGGACTTCTTGGGTCTGCGTACGCTGACGGTTATCTCCAAGGCCAAGGCAAACATCAAAAAGAACTTCGGCATCGACATCAAAGAGGAAGAGATTCCCTTTGACGATCCCGAGATCTTTAAGCTCATGGGCTCCGGCCACACCGCCGGCGTCTTCCAGGTCGAGTCCGCCGGCATGACGGCCACG
The DNA here is from genome assembly GCF_052121915.1 of Collinsella sp. LCP19S3_B11. Lineage (NCBI taxonomy): Bacteria > Bacillati > Actinomycetota > Coriobacteriia > Coriobacteriales > Coriobacteriaceae > Collinsella > Collinsella sp. LCP19S3_B11. The sequence continues at coordinate 49,563 of NZ_JBQKDI010000004.1, read as the reverse complement.
ATTAAGAACATGAAGCCCACCGAGTACAAGCACGTCGTGGCATTGATCGCCCTGTACCGCCCGGGCCCGCTGGGCGCCGGCATGGTTTCGTCCTACATCAACCGTATGAACGGCAAGGAGCCGGCCGTCTCCTACGACGACCGTTTGGACGACATCCTGGGCGAAACCTACGGCACCATGGTCTACCAGGAGCAGGTTATGCTCATCTCCGTCGAGATGTGCGGCTTCTCCAAGGGCGAATCAGACTCGCGTATCCGTAAGCCCGTGGCTAAGAAGAAGATCAAGCTGCTTACGTCGACGGTGCTCCACTGGGAGGATGGCTCGGACGAGACCACCTACGACCACTGGATGAACGGCGCTATCAAGAACAACTACACGCGCGAGGTCGCCCAGAAGATTTGGGACGATGTTCTCGAGTTCGCGTCCTACGCCTTTAACAAGTCGCACTCCGCCGGCTACGCCATCTTGGTTATGCAGACGGCGTGGCTCAAGGCGCACTATCCGCACGAGTACATGGCGGCCGTCCTGACGTCCTATACGGGCAAGACCGACAAGATCGTGCACTACGTCTCGGCATGCCGTCACGACGGCATCCCCGTGCTTTCGCCAGATGTCAACGAGTCCGGTACCGAGTTCACGGCTACCAAGGAAGGTGTGCGCTTTGGTCTGGCCGGCATCCGCGGCGTGGGCACCGGCGTGGCGCAGGCGATTATCGCCGAGCGCGAGGCGGGCGGTCCGTTTAAGACGCTGCATGACTTTGTCGAGCGCGTGGACTCGAGCCAGGCCAACCGTCGCGTGATCGAATCGCTCATCAAGGCAGGTGCCTTCGACTCCACGGGGTATCCGCGTCGTCAGATGATGCACTTTGTGGACAAGAACAACCCCGAGAACATCATCGATGCCGCGGCAAAGCGCCAGAAGGATCGCGCGAGCGGCCAGACGTCGTTCTTCGATATGTTTGGCGACGTTGAGGGCTCGGGCTTTGAGGTGAGCGTACCCGATCCGGATGGCCAGGAATGGGACCGCCACCTTAAGCTGAGCCAGGAGAAGGAGGTTCTGGGCATCTATGTCTCGGACCACCCGCTGCGCCCGTTTGAGTATGCGCTCAGCAAAGCGCGCGACTTCTCGTTCTCGCAGATCGACACCGGCTACGAGGTGCAGAACCCCACGGGCGGCACCATCAACCAGGAAATTCCCGAGGGCAAGGCGCTGTGGTGGGCCGGTATGGTCTCGAGCGTGTCCAAGCGCGTGACCAAAAACGGCGACCCCATGGGCATCGTGCAGCTCGAGGACATGGAAGGCGAGGCTACGGTCGTGGTGTTCCCCAAGACCTTCAAGGAGGCCGAGGGGTATCTGTACGGCGAGGTCGACCCCGAGACCGGCGCGCAGCTGTCCGATGCGTTTGTGCGCATTAAGGGCAAGCTCGAGCGCTCGGACCGCGGCGACCAGATCATCGCGCAGGAGATCGTGCCGCTTGAGCTCAACGAGGAGAACAACAAGCCCAAGGTGTTTGAGGTCATGGTGCCCAACAGCCGCTTTAGCCAGGGCAACATGGCGCGTCTTGCCACGGTGCTCACCGCCAACCCGGGCGGCGACCGCGTAGAGATCTTTATCGAGCAGGCGGACGGGCGCGTGCTGCGTGCCGAGGTACCTGCTAAGGTCAACGCACGTTCGATTCCGCTGTTGGCCGAGGCCAAGGCCATCGTGGGCAACCAAGGTCGCGTGACGGTGATCTAAGGACGCCGTTGGCGGGGTAGCTAATTTGGGACGGGGCTTTTTTAGCTACCCTTTGGCTGACGGCGAATGAGTCGGGGTCGGAACACATCTCAACCGACATATGGGGGTAGCTAAAATAGCCCCGTCCCAAATTAGCTACCCCGGGTGAGATTGGAGGAAGCGATGGCGCAGGGGACGTTTGTGCAGACGCTTCGTAAGGAGGCGGCGCTCAGCAGTACCTTTATGAAGGGGCGTTCGCTCATGCTCAACGGCGCCGTGCTGTCGTTTGAGGACTCCGGCTCGCGCTTCTCCAAAAACGTGAATATCGAGGGCACGGTGCGTGGCTCGCGCGGCGACCTGTATAAGACGCACGTGGCGCTCGATATGGACGAGCACGAGGTTGTCGACTACGACTGCGATTGCCCCGCCGCCTTCCGCTATTCCGGCATGTGCAAGCACGCCATCGCCACGGCGTTGGCGTATCTGGATGCCAGCGGCGCCGAGCCCGTCGAGGGTTTGCGCACGCCGGTCCGCACGTTTACGGTGTCGCCCGCACAGTCCAATCAGCCCACACGCCCCGCGCCCAGCGCATCTGCGGTCAACCCCAACTTTCCCTTCCCGGCGCCCGTGCCCACGAGCCCGAGCCTTGTGGCAGCGCTTTCCGATCTTTCGGACGCGCGCATGGATAAACTCGTGGCCATGCGCCGCAAGCTCGCTGGCACCATTGACCCCGATGCGCCCAAAGCAGTGCTGGAGCCCTCGCTGGTGCCGTACTACAATCCGCTGTTTGCCGATCGCTTTAGCTGGGCGCTCGAGTTCCGCATCCGCTGCGGCTCGGTGTCCTACGTGGTTAAGGATATCGACGGCATGGCCGATGCCTATGTGCGCGGCGGTACGTTCTCCTATGGCAAGAAGCTTACGTTCCTTCATGCGCCCGAGGCTTTCGATGATGTATCGGCAAAGCTGCTCGACTTTGTTGCAATGACGGTCGCCTACCTAGGCGATATTACGAGCTCGCGCTCGGCATCGTACGACTTTGCCCGCAGCGGTTTTGTCGCCGAGCGTCAGCTGCCGATATCCGAGTATTCCATCGTGTCCGTGCTGGACCTGCTGCGTGGCAGGACCATGTCCTTTGAACCTGCTTGGTCGCGGGGGACGACGACGCACCGCGCCTACGAGGTGACGGTCGAGTCGTTGCCGGAAGGGGAGAACGAAGTCTCGGCTAAGCGCCCGCCGCTGATTGCTGCCAAGATTGTGCCGGCAGCCGGGGGCAGCTACGACTTGCGCCTTCCGGCCGATACGTACTGCTTTGCCTCGGGCGACGTCGCCTATCTGGTCGATACGCGCCGCGCGCGCCGTACCGACACGGCGTTTGCCCAACATGCCGCGCCGTTCCTATCGCACTTGTTGCCCTGCCGCACACCGGTCCATATCGCCGCCGACCAGGTGGGTGAGTTTTGCCGCATGGCGCTGCCTATCTTGCGCGACTACACCGACCTTACCGCGCCCGCTGTGCTCGATACCGTGGCGCCCGAGCCAAGCTTTGCCATGGCGATCGGCGTCGACGATGGGCTCGTGACCTGCAAAATTACGGTTACCTACGGCGACTGGTCGGCAGATCTCTTTAGCATGGGCGCTCCGGGCAGCCCCTTCGAAGAGCAGCGCCCGGGCGTGCCGCCGCGCGACGAGGTGGCAGAGTTTCGCGTTATGGATACGGCGGCTCTGTATTTCGACTTTTACGAGGGTGGCCTGGCGTTTGAGGAACGCGATGACGAGAGCCTGTTCCACTTGCTGACTGAGGGCCTGTCTGCCCTGTCCGAGCTGGGCGAGGTCATGCTCAGCGACCGCCTGCGCCAGATCTCGGTCCGCCCTGCGCCCAAGCTTTCGGTGCGCGCCACCGTCAAGAGTAACCTGCTCGACGTCGAACTGGGCGCGAGCGGCCTTTCGGCGGCAGACCTTGCCATCTACCTCGATTCCTACAAGCGTCACCAGACGTTTGCTCGTCTCACGTCGGGCGACATCATTCGCCTGGACGAGGGAGCGCGCGCCGCGTTTGGCCTTGCCGAGGATCTGGGGGTCGATGCTGTCGACCTGCTCGACGGCGTGTCGCTTCCCGCGTCGAGTACCCTGTTCGTCGACAGCATGCTTGCGCGCACGCCCGCGCTCGAAGCCGATCGCGACGCTGCATTCCGTCGCACCGTCGAGCGCCTGGACACGCTCGGCAAGATGGACTTTACGGTGCCCGCTGCGCTCAAGGCCACGCTGCGTGGCTACCAGGTCGACGGCTACCAGTGGCTCGGTTCGCTCGAACACCTGGGCCTTGGCGGCATCTTGGCCGACGACATGGGCCTGGGCAAAACGCTCCAGATGATCGCGCATATCCTGGCGCGCGTGGAGGCGGGGGACGCTAAGCCCACGCTCGTGGTATGTCCCGCATCGCTCGTGTACAACTGGACTGCCGAGCTGGAGCGCTTTGCCCCCTCGATTGATGTGTGCGCCATTGTGGGCACCAAGGCCCAACGTCGCGTGCAAATTGCCGGCGTGGCCGAGCACAACGTGGTCGTGACGTCGTACGACCTCATGCGCCGCGATATCGACGAGTACGTCGAGCAGGACTTTGCCCGCGTGGTGCTGGATGAAGCCCAGTACATTAAAAACCCGCTCACGCAGGTGGCTCGCGCCGCCAAGCGTCTGCCTGCCGGCGTGCGCTTTGCCTTGACGGGCACGCCCATCGAAAACCGCTTGTCCGAGCTCTGGAGCATCTTCGACTTTTTGATGCCGGGCCTGCTCGGCACGCGCGAGTCGTTTGCCAAGCGCTTCGAAAGCCCGGTCGAGCACGCCGAGGGTGACAGCGCCGCTCGCCTGCAGGCGCTCGTGTCGCCGTTTGTGCTGCGCCGCGTCAAGGAAGACGTGGTGGCCGACCTGCCCGAGAAGATCGAGGATACGGTGATGGCGCAACTCACCGGCGAGCAGCGCAAGCTCTACCTGGCCAACCAGGACCGCATTGCCCAGCAAGTGCAGCACCGCGAGGCCGGGGAGTTCAAAAAAGATAAGCTCAAGGTACTTGCCGAGCTCACCAAGCTGCGCCAGATCTGCTGTGATCCTCATCTGCATTACGCGGACTACAAGGCGGGAAGCGCCAAGCTCGATACGTGTATGGAGCTCGTCCACGGCGCGCTCGACGGCGGTCATCGCATCTTGCTGTTCAGCCAGTTTACGGGCATGCTCGATATCATCGGCAAGCGCCTGGCCAAGGAGGATATCGCCTTCCTTAAGCTTACGGGCGCATCGTCTAAAGAGAGCCGCGCCAAGATGGTTGCGCAGTTCCAAGCGGGCGAGGTGCCGGTGTTCTTGATTTCGCTCAAGGCGGGCGGCGTGGGCCTTAATTTGACGGCTGCCGACGTGGTCATCCACTACGACCCGTGGTGGAACGTGGCGGCGCAGGACCAGGCGACCGACCGCGCCCACCGCATTGGCCAGCAGCACACCGTGACCGTGTACAAGCTCATCGCCAAGGACACGATCGAGGAACGCATCATGCAGATGCAGGAGTCCAAGCGCGACCTGGTCAACAGTGTGCTCGGCGGCGATGGCATTTCGTCGGCGCTGTTCACGCGCGAGGACGTTCTGGCGCTGCTCGGTGGCGACGGTCGCTAGCTGCGCGCGGGATGGGGCTGCCGGGCTGGGCCAGGTCGCCGGTTCGTCCTGGCCCGACCGCTTGCCTCACCCGTTATGTGTTCATTTGTAATGCCATGGATGGTTCGGCGCTCTTTGGGCATAAGAACCATTGAGAACATTGGCACATCAGCAAAGGAGAACATCATGGCGAAATTCTTTAAAGACTCCGACGGCAAGCTCGTTGCCGCTCTTGGCGACGACGTTGCGACCCCTGCCGGCTGCACGGAGCTGACGGCAAACACCGAGGATGCGGCGCACGAGAAGCACGTGCCTGTTGTCGAGACCGAGCGCGACGGCCACGTCATTCGTGCGCGCGTGGGCTCGACGGAGCACCCCATGCTGCCCGAGCACTACATCGAGTGGATCGCGCTTGAGGCCGAGGGCCGCCTGGAGGTCCATTACCTTGAGCCCGGCATGAAGCCCGCGACGTTTTTCGCTGGCGGCTCCAAGACCGGTACCGTCTATGCCTACTGCAACCTGCATGGGCTGTGGTCCGCGACGTTCTAGGAGCGCGCCCCCGCTCGGGGTATCATAGCTAGCATATGCACATGCAAGCGCCGGCTGCATTATGCGGCCGGCGCTTTTACTACGGTTTCGATGGTTTACGACGGAAAGGGCTGGGCCATGAAGCTCGCGCTTGCACAGATCGATATGCGCCTGGGTGATATTGAGGGCATTTGCGGTCGCATCGAGGACCAGGCTCGTCTGGCCCACGAGCGCGGGGCGCGCGTGCTGTGCGTCCCGGCTCCGCTCTTTATGGGTGCTCTGCCCGGCGGCCTGGTGGGTACTGCCGACTTTGAGCACGACATGCTGACAGGCCTGACCGGTGTTGCCGAGCGTATCCAAGAGCTCGATATGATCTGCATCGTGCCCGCGGCGGTTTCGTTTGAGGGCCAGCCGCTGCTCGACTACATGATGCTCAAGGACGGTCGTGTGGTGCCGGCGCGATCGAGCATTGCCCTGCAGCGTGGCGAGAACAACGACACGCGTTGGGCGCCGCCGGTGTTCGACGTGGACGGCGTGCGCATCGCCGTGATTTTTGACTTGGACCGCGAACTCGAGATGTTGCCGACCGGTGTTGACCTTATTGCGTATTTTCAATTCAACGCGTTTGACATGACCGACCGCGAGACTGCCGCCATCGCCGCCGTTCGCAGCGGTGCCTACCGCAAGATCGCATCTAAGCGCAGCGTGTGGTTTGCCTGCATGGCGCCGGTCGGTGCGTACGACGAGTCGGTATATACCGGCGGTTCGTTTGTGCTCGACGACTGCGGTCGCGTGGTGGCCCAGGCGCCGTGTTTTGAGGAGAGCCTGCTGGTTCAGGAGATTCAGCGCGGCGTGATGCTCGATGCCCTGGAAGATCACGAACTGCCCGAGTTTCGTTCCGAGGCGTGGCTGTGGCAGGCGCTGGTGCTCGCCGTGCGCGACAATGCCCGCGCTCGCGGCACGTCGCGTGCTGTGGTGGCACTCGAGGGTGACTTGCCGTCGTCCCTGCTGGCGGCACTTGCCGTTGACGCTCTGGGCCCGCGTAATGTGATTGGCCTTGTGCTGGGGCGCAACCGTATCTTTACGCCGGCTCAGGAAGAGGCCGAGGCTGCCCGCTGTGCCGCCGTCCGCGCGATTGCCGAGCGCCTGCACATTCGCACCGTCGAGCGCGATGCACCGGATGCGGCGCGTGTGCTCGATCGCGACGTGTCGGCGGGCGATGCCGAGCGTCTGCGCTCGCGTGCACTGGGCCTGATGCTCGAGGATACGGCGCTCGAGCTGGGCGCCATGGCGTTGAGCCCGCTCTCCAAGACCGAGTACGCGCTAGCGGCGCCCGCACTGTCCGGCGGCTACCAGGGCGACTTTGCGCCCTTTGGCGATGTGTACCTGTCGACGCTTGAGTTTGTGGCGCGCGTGCGCAACCGCACGTCTGCCGTGGTGCCCCAAGAGCTCGTGACGCTCAACGCGGTGGAAGATTGTATGGAGCGAGTGCTGGCGCAGGCGCTCTCGACGCTCGACGGTCCGGTCGATATGCTCGACCGCGCGGCACAGCTGCTCGGCGGGCTTGAGCCGGGTGAGGTCGATGGCGCGCTCGAGGCGCATGTGGACCGCAATCGATCTTTCGACGACATCCCGATGGCCGCTGGCAAGCCTGAGGCCTGCTCGCTGCTGCTGATGCTCGTTCGACAGGGTGAGGCTGCCCGTCGCATGTTGCCGACGGCGCCGATCGTTTCGGCCCGTTCGTTTGCCGAGCGCGTTTGGCCGTACATGCTTGCGTGGTCCGATTTGGGGCTCAACGGCAAGGAGCGCATGACGGTTGATTCACTGGCGCGCGCCGAAGTGCGCCGCTTTGCCGATAGCGATACGGGCGATCGCATGCGCGGTGAGATGATGGGTCTGTTGGGTGAGCTGTTGGGTATTTCGCCCGAGCAGATGGAGGAGCTGCGCTCTGAGGACGGTCAGCGTCGTTTGCACGAGGGAATGAAAAAGTTCGAGGGCGAGGTCCAGGACGCCATCGAAAGGATGATGGGCGGCCAGGGCGGACCGCAGGGCGGGCCCCAGGGCACGCCGATGCCACATCCGCCGGTGGATCCCCGTCAGTTTTCTTTTTTCTCGCAGAACTAAACTGGGGATGGGGCAAAGGTTACGCGGTTTTGCCAAACCGCGTAACGAGTCGACGCTACGCGAGCCCCTGCCGGGCCATCTGCCGCTCAAACCGTCGCTTGCGTACAGAAGTACGCGGCGCTCCTCTTTCGCGACACCTTGCCACGGCAGGGACTCGCTCGCTGACTTATGCTCAACCTATGGTTCGACCTTGCTTGCCAGATACGGTCGCTGTTGTGTTATTCTAGAACAGACGTTCGTGAATAGTGCGTGGGGCCTTGCCTTGCGCTGCGCTTGTGACGAGGGGAGGTTGGCTTGGTTATCTTGGGTATCGACCCTGGTTTGGCCCATACGGGGTGGGGGATTATCGAGGAGCGACGTGGCGAGGTTCGCTGTCGTGCCTATGGCTGCATCGAGACCAGTGCGGGAAGTCCGCTCGCAGTGCGCCTGTCGCATATCGCCCGCGACCTCAAGGGCGTTGTCGAACGCTATCGTCCCGATACCGCTGCTATCGAGAGCATCTACTTTGGCGCCAACGTTCGTTCGGCCATCCCCACGGCGCATGCCCGCGGCGCTGCGCTTGTGGCGCTTTCGGAGTGCGCGCTCGAGATTGGCGAATACACGCCTATGCAGATTAAGCAGGCTGTTGTGGGCACCGGCGCCGCAGACAAACGGCAGGTTGCCTACATGGTGCGCACGCTTACGCAGCTCGATCACGACCCGCACCCCGACCATGCCGCCGATGCCCTGGCCTGCGCCATCTGCCACGTTAACCTCAGCCGCACCCGCGCGCTTACCGGCGGCGAGTTCTATCAACAGAGAGGAACCGGATACTGATGATCTCCCAGCTCCACGGAACGCTTGTCGAGGCCACGATGAGCTCGGCCGTCGTCGATGTGTCGGGCGTTGGCTTTGAGCTCGGCATCTCGGGCAGCACTGCGGCCACGTTGCCGACGCCCGGCGGCGAGGTCCGCCTCTACACGCGTATGCAGGTGCGCGAGGACGCCATGACACTTTTCGGATTTTCCTCAAAGGATGAGCGCGCAATGTTCGACCGGCTCGTGTCCGTCTCGGGCGTTGGCCCGCGCTTGGCGCTCGCCGTGCTTTCCACCTATACCGTGGGGCAGCTGTATTCGCTGGTGATGGCCGAGGACGACAAGGGCATGGCCAAGGTTTCCGGTGTGGGTAAAAAGACAGCTCAGCGCCTCATTCTGGAACTCAAGAGTACCTTTGCCAAGGATAAGGGCTTTGTGCCGGTCGACGTGATTCCCGGACAGGTTGCGATGCCTGTGCCCGCTGCCGCTCCCTCGGCCATCGATGATGCCCGTGCGGCACTCCTTTCCATGGGCTTTAGCCCGCAGGAGGCCGATGTCGCTCTGAGCGGGTATGATGGGCAGGATATGCGTGTCGAGGATCTGCTCGGCGCGGCGCTTAAGCGACTCGGAATGGATGCGTGATGTGGGAAGCCGATGACTCTCAGGACCTGTGGGCGACGCCCGGCAACTCGCCGGCGGCATCCATGGCGCACGGTGAGCGCATGGTGGGCTCGGAGCTAACGCCCGAGGACCTCGATGTCGACCGTACCCTGCGTCCCCAGCGCCTGGACGACTACTGCGGTCAGGAGCATATCAAGCAGAGCCTTCGCGTGCTGATCGAGGCGGCGCAGAGCCGTGGCGAGACGCTCGACCACGTGATCTTCTCGGGCCCTCCGGGTCTGGGCAAGACCACGCTGGCCACCGTTATAGCCAACGAGCTGGGCGCTCAGATTAAGACGACGAGTGGCCCGGCCATCGCGCGCACCGGCGACCTGGCGGCCATCCTTACCAACTTACAGCCGGGTGACGTGCTGTTTATCGACGAGATCCACCGTCTCAACCGTTCGGTCGAGGAAGTCCTGTATCCCGCGATGGAGGACTTTGCGCTCGATATCGTGATTGGCAAAGGCCCGGCGGCGCGCTCGATTCGCCTGGATATCCCCAAGTTTACGCTGGTGGCGGCAACGACCCGCTCGGGTATGCTGACCGGCCCGCTGCGCGACCGTTTTGGTATTTCGTATCGCCTGGACTACTACACGGTCGAGGAGCTTGCCCAGATTGTGACGCGCTCGGCAACCATTTTGGGCGTGACAATAGACCATCCGAGCGCGCTCGAGATCGGCTCACGCTCGCGTGGCACGCCGCGCTTGGCTAACCGTCTGCTCAAGCGCGTGCGCGATTACGCCCAGGTGCGCGGCAACGGTCCTATTGAGCTTGACATTTGCCGTCAGGCGCTCGAGTTCTTTGAGATCGATGAGCTTGGTCTGGACTGGATGGACATTCGCATCTTGGAGACGCTCGCCAAGACGTTCTCCGGCCGTGCCGTGGGCCTGACGACCCTTGCCAGCGCGGTGGGCGAGGACCCGGGTACGCTCGAAGATGTCTACGAACCCTACCTGTTGCAGTGCGGATTGATGATTCGCACACCGCAGGGCCGCCAGGCAACCCTGCGCACATTCGAGCATTTGGGTATCGAGCCGACCCTGTAGGAATGGGCTTGTTTTAGCGCATCTGTAGGCTATCGCTGGGCATTGGATAAACATATCGCCGTTCATCGGTTATGGGCGTTTTACTATTGCGCGCCCGTGCTATGCTGAATTGGTCTTTTTCTCATCCGGTAACGAAAGGACCGCCCATGCCTACTGACATCGAAATCGCACGTTCTGTTACGCCGCTGCCCATTACCGAGGTGGCCAAGAACGCCGGCGTCGACGTAAAGCACCTGATTCCGTACGGCTTCGACAAGGCTAAGGTCGACTATTCACTGCTCAACGAGCCGACCGATCACCAGGCCAAGCTTGTCCTCGTGACCGCTATCAATCCCACGCCCGCAGGCGAGGGCAAGACCACCACGACCATCGGTCTGGCCGACGGTCTGCGTCGTCGCGGCGTCAAGAGCGCCGTTGCCCTGCGCGAACCTTCGCTCGGTCCCGTCTTTGGCGTAAAGGGCGGTGCCGCCGGCGGCGGCTGGGCCCAGGTCATCCCCATGGAGGATATTAACCTGCACTTTACCGGAGACTTCCACGCTATCGGTGCCGCCAACAACCTTCTGGCCGCCATGCTCGACAACCATATTCAGCAGGGCAACCAGCTCGGCATCGATGTTAAGCGCATCACCTGGAAGCGCGTCGTCGACATGAACGACCGTCAACTGCGCCATGTTATCGATGGCATTGGCGGCAAGGCCCAGGGCGTGCCGCGCGAGGACGGCTTCGATATCACCGTTGCCTCCGAGGTCATGGCAATCCTGTGCCTGTCCACGAGCATCAACGATCTTAAGGAGCGCTTGGGCGAGATCGTTGTCGGCTACAGCTATGCCGGCGAGCCCGTCCGCGCCCGCGACCTTAAGGCCCAGGGCGCCATGGCCGCGCTGCTTAAGGACGCGCTCAAGCCCAACCTGGTGCAGACGCTCGAGGGTACGCCCGCGTTTGTCCACGGCGGCCCCTTTGCCAACATCGCCCACGGCTGCAACTCCATCATGGCAACGCGTATGGCCATGCGTTTTGGCGACGTTGCGATTACCGAGGCCGGCTTTGGCGCCGACCTTGGTGCCGAGAAGTTCCTGGACATCAAGTGCCGCATGACGGGCGTTCGCCCCAGCGCCGTCGTGGTCGTCGCCACTGCCCGCGCGCTTAAGTACAACGGCGGTGTCGCCAAGGCCGACCTCAACGACGAGAACCTCGAGGCCCTCAAGGCCGGTATGCCCAACCTGCTGCGTCACGTCGACAACATCCAGAACGTCTATGGTCTTCCCTGCGTGGTCGCCATCAACCGCTTCCCGACGGACACCGAGGCCGAACTTGCGCTCATCGAGTCCGAGTGCCAGAAGCTCGGCGTCAACGTTAAGCTGTCCGAGGTTTGGGCCAAGGGCGGCGAGGGTGCGCTCGACCTGGCCGATGAGGTCATGCGCCTGATTGAGCAGCCGAGCGAGCTCAAGTTTGCCTACGAGGACGGTGCCGATGTGGCCGACGCCCTGGAGGCCGTTGCCACCAAGGTCTACCGCGCCGATGGCGTCGACTTTACGCCGGCTGCCAAGCGCCAGCTCGCCGAGCTGCGCGAGAACGGCTTTGGTAACCTGCCGGTGTGCGTCGCCAAGACCCAGTACAGCTTCAGCGATAACGCCAAGGCTCTGGGCGCGCCCGAGGGCTTCCGCATCACCGTGCGCGAGCTCAAGGTTTCCGCCGGTGCCCACTTTGTGGTCGCGCTGACCGGCAGCGTTCTGACCATGCCGGGTCTACCCAAGGTTCCCGCGGCCGAGAACATCGACGTCGACAACGACGGCAACATCACCGGCCTGTTCTAAGCCTGCTGCTCATAGCCGCTTGCCCGCCCCGCCGCGCCTACCAAGGCCCGGCGGGGCTTTTTGATCCTTAGGCCCGCGCACGTCTTGTAGATACCGACGGGCTTAGCCTGTCATAGGCTTGTACGCGGGTAGAATGCATGGATAACTTGATGCTTACGGGCGACGGAAAGGAATCGTTGCATGGACCAGGATAAGACGACCGTGATGGGCGGATATGGCTCCGCACAGGCCGGCGGTAGCGCCGACACGACCCGTATCGTGCCGAATCCCGGCAATGCTGTCCCCGATGCGACACAGACGTCTGCCGAACCCACACGAGTTATGGGCTATGGCGATACACCACGGGATCCGTTTGATTATGCACCGCAGGACTCGTATGGCAACGCGACGCCGAACCCGTATGGCAATGCGGCGGCAGATGCCTATAACAACCTGCCGCAAAATCCCATTCCACAACCTCAGCAGACGACATATATGCCGCGCACGGCACAGCCGCGCTACGAGTCGCACGACCGATACGCGCGCGAGCCGTATCGTGAGTATCCCAAGTCCATCCCCCAGTATGGCGAGGACGAGGAGAAGAAGCCTTCGCGTTCGTCGAGCGTGATCAAGAAGATCCTCATCGTGCTGGCGATCTTCTTTGCCCTTTCGATTGTGTTCGCCATTGTGTCGGGCATGCTCAACAAGCGGGGCGCCACGACTGATACCACGGCCGAGCAGACCGAGACTGCCCAGTCCGGCACCGTCGACCTGAGCGATATCCCGGGTCAGTACTGGTCAAACGCCAAGAAGCTCCTCAAGTCGCGCGGGGCCGATCTTTCGAATGCCGTGATTCTGACCGACGACGGCTCGACGCCCGTCGTCGATGCCAACTGGGTCGTCACATCTGCCTACTACAACGGTGACGGCAACCTTGAGATTCAGCTCACGCGCAAGGACGGCTCGTCGGGCAATGCGTCCGCTGATCAAGGCGCCACGGACAGCTCGAGCTCTAACACGCTGGAGGACCTGAGCAACAAGGCGCAGGAGCTTGGGGATAAGGCCCAAGAGCTGGGCGACACAGCCCAGAACCTCGGTGATACTGCTCAGAATCTGGGTGATATGGCAACGAACGCCTGGGATGCCCTGCAAAATGGCATTTCGGGCGCGCAGGGAAACTAGCGGCCGAGCGGAGCGGGGCTACAACTGTTCGGCCGGACGGTCGGGCGAGCTAAAGCCCGAGTCAAACGTGACAACGCATGATGCATCGGGCCTGCGCTCGTGCACGATATGCGTTACGCGCTCCAACAGCTCGTCGTCGGAGATGCGAAAGCCGTCGGGACGCACCAGGTCAAATGACACAAAGCCATCGTGCTCGTGAAGGTCGTGGATGGAGAGCGCGGGATCGATTTGCGCTATGCCGCGCTTGACCCAGCCGCGCAGGTCGTCGCCGGTGGTGGCGATGGGGTCGCAGTGCAGCGTGATGTCGATGCCCATCTGGCGTTTGATGTCGTGTTCGATGGTATCCAGAATCTCGTGGTGCTCAAAGGCATCGCCCTCGCCGGGCATTTCCACGTGTGCGCTGGCAAACTGACGGCCGGGGCCGTAGTCGTGCACCATGAGGTCGTGTGTGCCCAAGACCTGGGGGTACGACATGATCCTGTCGCGGATTTCCTGGACGAGCTTGGGGTCGGGCGCTTGTCCCAACAGTGGGCTGATGGCGTCGCGCACCAGGCCCATGCCGCTGATGCAGATGAAGATACCCACACTCAGGCCTGCCCAGCCATCGAGGTCAAAGCCGGTCGTCTGCGAAATAAGCGCCGCCGCCAAGACCGAGCCCGAGGTGATGACATCGTTTTTGGAGTCCTGCGCCGTGGCGATGAGCGTCTCCGAGTCGATGCGGTCGCCCAGCGCGCGGTTGAATGCGGCCATCCATAATTTGACGAGCATGGACAAGACGAGGGCGGCTAGGGAGACCAGCGTGTAGGCGGTGGGGGAGGGTTTGATGATCTTGGAGATCGATTCGAGCACCAGGTTGATGCCGACGGCACAAACGAGGACGGCGACAAACAAGCCGGCGAGGTATTCGTAACGGCCGTGGCCATAGGGGTGGCCTTCGTCTGCCGGACGGCTGGCGAGGCGGAACCCGAGCAAGCTCACAATGTTGCTCGAGGCGTCGGAGAGGTTGTTAAAGGCATCGGCGACAAGCGAGACAGAGCCGGCGAGCAGACCCGCGATGCCCTTGGCCAGGCACAGGGTAATGTTGAGGCCAATGCAGATGAGGCTTGCGGCAAAGCCCGCGTTGGTGCGACAAGATGCATCGACCGGCTCGCCCTCGCAGCCAGGAACAAGTGTATGTACCAGCCGATTTACAAATAGCATGGCGTACCTCCTCGCATCCTCGTTTAAGGGGATAGTGTAGCTCGCATGGGCGCGCCGTGCGCCGATGCTCAGAAAATGCAGCAATGGTCTGCTGGAGCTAACGAGCGGGGCTTTTTGTCCGATCGGGTGCTCCATTTTGGGCCACATGGGTATGGGCTTGTGCCTGCCTGCTCGACATACTTAATGTCGACAGCCCCTGCGTAAAGGAGGACGTATCCATGGACGAGATGTTTGCCATTAAATGCCAAAACTGCGGCGGCCCCATGTACTCACACCAGGCTAAACGCAGCTTTGAGTGCGCCTATTGCGGCACGGTCGTTCCGTGGCAGGCCGATGCGGGGGAGCCCAAGAGCGCCCTGGGCATTCGCCATGCGCCGCTGACAGTTGTCGATGGGCTGCTTAAGCTCACCCATGTGTCGCAGCTCGAGCGCCCGGTGGACCCCGACTGGTATTTCTTTAATACGCACTGGCGCAACCAGTCGGTTCTGGAGCATCTACTGTGGGAGGACCGCGGCACGGCGCAGGAGTTCCAGGAGGCCACGCACGTGAGCATCCCGTGCCCCTTCTGTGGCGCATCCTTCGAAGGCGAGTCGACCCAGCGCGTGTTTGAGTGCCCGTCCTGCGGCAATAAGATCGGCGTTGCAGACCTACTCAAGCCCGGTACCTTTAGCAAGCGCCTGACCATGGGCGTTGGTGCGGAGTATGTACCCGAGCAGGGTATTCCCTGCGAAATCTCGCCGCAGCAGGCACGTGCCAACGCGCTGCAGCTGGTGCACCAGTATGCGGAAGTCTTTGCCGGTCACGATGTAGAAGACGCTATCCAAAACGACATGATGCTCTTCTACTTTCCCATGGCGCTCGCGGATTTGCGCATGATGGCGTCCTTCCCGGGCAAGGGGCTGAGCAAGGAGACCTTGGTGTACTACGAGGTGCTCGACTGGGCATATCCGCGGGCAAACTACCTGGACGTTCGTCTTATGGGCATTTTGGAGCCGTGGGACTTTGGCAAGGTGGGGCCGTTCGATCCCGCTATGCAGGAAGGCGACTTCCGCGTCGTTTCCGTCGATGCATCTACCAAGGACCAGGTGGTCATTGATAAGCTGGCGCTCGACGTTGCCGGCAACGATGCCGAGGCGATGCTGGGGCTCAATAAAAAGAGTATCCGCACGTGGGCGCGCAAGGCCCGCAAACACAAGGATGGTCTGGTGATGGTGCCGGTCTACTTTGTCGATCGTCCGGCGTCGGACAGCCGCGAAGGCGAGCAGGTGCGCATTGCCGTAAACGGCCAGACGGGCCGCGCGGCCGCGGTGGTGTTTAGCGACAAGCGCGAGACGCATGTAGTGGCACCGCTCAACCCGAGCCTGCACCTGTCTGGCGAAAGTACCGTGCATGCCACGCCCATCGAGGTCAAATACGTTAAATCGCCGTTTCTGTACCAGATCGTGCGCCATGGAGGCGGTGAACAGCCGCGGCAGGCGGCGGCGGCAGTCGAGGGCTCCTACCGAGAAGAGAAGCCCAAACGTCGCGGCCTGCTGGGTGCGCTATTTGGGAAGTAGGGGAGCGGTGCCAGTTGTTGCTGTAGCGTGAAAGCCAGGAGAAGGGGCGGCTCGCAGGGGTGCGGGCCGCCCTATTTTTGTGCGGCGACAAGGCATGTGGGCGCTCAATTAAACGCTCATGCTCACAGCACAAACGTTGAGCAACATTACGTCTGCCGATAGCTATTAAAAAATGTCCGCTTGCGGTAGTAGTCTAATCGCAAGGCGTTTCCCAGCCTCTCGGGTTCTAGGAAGAAGCGGACGGGAGAGCAATGCAAAAGACCATGATGGACTCTATTCCCATAAGCTCACGGGCCTGTACACTATGGGCAAAAACGGGCGGTGCGGAAGAGCGTAACCTGTGGTCGCCTCTTTATGTTCATATGGCCGATTCTGCGGGTGTTGCGTGCAAGCTTTGGAACGAATGGCTTGCGGAACCTGTCAAGCACCAAATCGCGAACGCATTTGGCTGTGGCGACTCTGTAACGGCGGCGCTCGTTACCTGGCTTGCTGGTATTCACGACATTGGTAAGGCGACGCCGGGCTTCCAGTACAAGGTCTCGGAGCGGGCAGAACTTGTTGAACAAGCGGGGCTTCAGGTTCCGAGCCCCCGCATCATGAACCGCCCTCCATCGCACGCCTTCATGAGTGAGGTGATCCTCGAAGATTGGCTTGATAGGCGCGGTTGGAGTTGCTCGTGGACATTCGGGTGCATTCTGGGAGCGCACCATGGAACCACGCCATCGTCCGATAGTGTGCTCAAAGGTATAGCGAGCGCATCGCGCAATTTTCCCAACGAGAACTTGGGTGATGACGATTGGTGCGCCGTCCAAGAGGAACTTCTTGACTGGATGTTTGAGGAGTCGGGGATGGCGAAGTTCGAGAGTGTCTTTAGCTCGTCACCTGTTCCTCAACCAGAACAAGCACTCGTCTCTGCGCTGGTTATCGTTGCCGATTGGATTGCCTCAAATTCAGATCTGTTCCCTCTTGACTCTTGCATCGGCTCTTATGACGAATTTATCAAGCGCACCGATGCCGCATGGGCTTCGCTGGCGTTGCCCCCGGCGTGGCAGGCGATGCCGGTAAAGGAAGAGGGACAAGAGCTGTTTCATCACCGCTTTATTGGTCTTCCTGAGGATGCGAGCTTGCGACCCGCGCAGGAGCAGGCGATGCAGGCGGCATCCGACATGGACGGCGCAGGGCTACTCATTATCGAAGCGCCCATGGGCAACGGCAAAACAGAGGCCGCACTGATGTGCTCAGAGATTATGGCTCCGAAAACCGGGGCTGGGGGAATCGCCTATCTTCTACCGACAATGGCAACTTCCAACGCGATGTTCAAGCGCGTTAAAGATTGGCTCGAGTGCGTTCCCGATTCGCGGGGCCGCAGTACGCAGTCGATGCAACTTTTGCATAGCAAGGCGGCTTTGAACCCGGACTACGACAGCCTGCGAAGCTGGGGACACACTTGGATGGGGGACGATGCAAATAGGTGCTCTGAGGAAGACACGATCGCCCACCAATGGTTTAGCGGAAGGAAGCGTGGTCTTCTGTCGTCATTTGTTGTGGGCACGGTCGACCAGCTGCTTATGGCGGCGCTCAAGGCGCGCCATGTGCAGCTTAGGCACTTGGGCCTTGCCGGCAAGGTTGTCATAATCGATGAGGTTCATGCCTACGATGCCTATATGAATGTCTATCTTGACCGTGTGCTCACGTGGCTTGGCGCTTACGGCGTGCCGACCATACTGCTTTCGGCAACGCTTCCCGCTGAGCGCCGCAACGAGCTCATCCACGCCTATCGGGGTAGGGATAGAAAATCCACTCGTCGCGCATCAAAGCGGAAAGATATTCCGGAAGCTCCTCGTAAAGCACCGGGGGAGCCGTCGTACCCGCTCGTTACAACGGCAACCCGAAATGGAGCGCTAGACGATAGCATGTACCGAGCATGCGATGACCCTTCGATCGGAACAAACGTTATTGTCGAACGATTGGAAGACGACGATTCTGCGCTGGTTGCACAATTGGAGGACTTATTGTCCGATGGTGGTTGCGCATGCGTGTTGCGAGACACGGTTTCCCGTGCCCAAAGCTCCTACGAGCAGTTGAAGACTGCCTTTGGCGATTCGTGCGTAAAGCTCGTCCATTCGCGCTTTATTGCCGTCGACCGCATGGAAAATGATGCGGAACTGCTGCGACTGCTTGGTCCCGACTCTGCCGACAGGCCCAGTAAACTCATCGTAGTGGGTACGCAGGTGATCGAGCAATCCCTCGACATTGATTTCGACGTAATGATCACCGATGTAGCCCCTATCGACCTTTTGCTGCAGCGAATGGGACGCCTACACCGCCATGAACGCGGGGAAAATCAGGGACAGCGTCCGGAGAAGCTCAGGCAAGCACGTTGCTTTATCACGGGCATCGAGGACTGGGCGACTGCTCCGCCTAAGGTGAATGGGGGTATAGAGAAGGTCTATCACCCTGCGATGCTTTTGCGCAGCTTGCTGTCGCTGAGGGCAAAGAGTACCGATGGGGGGACGGCTATGGTCAATCTGCCTCACGATATTGCTGGCCTTGTCGAGCGGACGTATTCACGAAGCATTGCGGCGGAAGAGTTGTGCGATGCGGGCGCAGCACCGGAATGGGTTCATGCTTTGCAAAGCGCAGAAGAAGAGCTGGAGAAGGCAAAAGAGAACAAGCAGCTCAAGGCAAATGCCTGGCTTCTGAGCAAGCCACAGAAGGGGACGCAAAGTCTTATTGGCTGGCTGAATGAAACCTTCTCGCTTGCAGACGAGACAAAAGCACGCGCTGCCGTTCGCGATTCTGGTGACACGGTTGAGGTTATTGCGGTCCAAGTAGGCAACGACGGTTTCACGCTGCTTCCCTGGGTCACCGACATAAAGGGGAGCCGTCCGTGTCAGGGCTATTTAGGGGACGGTAGTGAAGCGCCTGACGATGAGGTTGCCCGCCTTGCGGCGAGTTGTACCGTGAGCCTGCCATTCTGGCTATCGTCTGAGCAGGTAATTGATGCCCTGGAGACAAAATCTCAGGCGCTCAGATGGCAAGAGTCAAGATGGCTTCAAGGTCAACTGGTCTTGGCGTTTGATTCAAACCTAGATACGGTAATAGAAACGAAAGATGCTATCTATCGCATGCACTATTCGCGTAAGGCCGGGCTTGAACTTGTTGAAACAGTGAGGAAGAAAGGAGATGCGCAATGAGCCAGAATGTGAGTTTTAACCTCGTGGACGAACCATGGATCTGCGTTCGCGATTTGGGCGGGGCGACGCGCGAGGTATCACTGCTCGAGCTATTTGAGCAAGCGTCAAGCATCAAGTGCTTGGCTAACGATCTACCCACACAGGATTTTGCGATTCTGCGCGTTTTGCTG
This sequence comes from Collinsella sp. LCP19S3_B11, assembly GCF_052121915.1. Lineage (NCBI taxonomy): Bacteria > Bacillati > Actinomycetota > Coriobacteriia > Coriobacteriales > Coriobacteriaceae > Collinsella > Collinsella sp. LCP19S3_B11. The sequence continues at coordinate 29,958 of NZ_JBQKDI010000004.1, read as the reverse complement.
GCAGTGCTGCAAAGGGCAATTTCTCCGACGCTCGATGATGACGACGTTCCAGCGGAGGTTTGGGGGCGCCTATGGCGTGCGCACGAACTGCCCATCGACCAGATTCACGAATACCTCGACGAGTGGCACCATCGTTTCGATTTGTTTGACGAGGAACAGCCTTTTATGCAGGTTGTTGGTTTGCGCTGGAAGGATAACGAGAAAAAAGAGAACAACCTGTACAGGATTATTGGAGATAGTTGGTCTCGAGAGGATAAGCGTCTATTTCTTCAAAGGGCAGGCTCTGGGCTCGCTAGATTGACGTTTGCCGAGGCAGCGAGATGGCTGGTTCATCTGCAAGCTTTTGCTCTTGGAATTCCTGGACAGCCAGTTTTGGGGGAGAAAGCGGAATCTATTAAAGGCGGGAAGGTATATCCTGGCGGTCCAGGCCCAGATGGCCTATTGGGCTGTATGTATCTAGAAGGCGATTCTTTGACAGATACCCTTCTTTTAAATTTTTTGCCTACTGCCTCTCGTTCTGATGAGGACTGTCTGTTCCTCGAGGATGATAAGCCTTGTTGGGAGGTTAATCCGTTGCTGGTCTCAGACGGCCATGAGGAGTCTTTCCCCCGCGGGCGCGCGGAGCTTTTCACATGGCAATCGAGATGGGTACGGCTGATTCCATGCGAGCGGAATGTGATCGATGCAATCGTAAGTGCCGGGCGAAAGATGGAAAAGAGCAATCAGAGGCTCCGCCAAATTGAAAGCATGACTGCCTGGAAAGAGAGGGTTGGGGCGTCCAGGACTTCCGGAATTGAGTTTTTGCCTCGTAAACATGAGAGAGATCAAGCTATGTGGCGGGGTATCATTTCTATATTCGGAGGGGCCGCCGAACAAGAGTCTCGCATTGTTCCTCCTGAGGTTATCTCTTGGGTAAAAAGGATGAGTGGCAGAAGCTCAGGATCGCTGCTTCGTTGGAGCGATTATGTTAACGTCCACGCCGTAGGATTTGAATATGTTGATGCTAAGTGCGGAGCTGTTACCGTTGTTTTTGATGACAAGGTCGAATTAAGTGCATATCTGCTCTCTGACAAGGGAGAGGACCTGGTAAATCTTGCAAAGGAACTTGTGACATCGACATCAAAGGCGGTTTTTGCCTTGGGCTGTTTTGCCGCAAACCTCCGCATAGCGTCGGGAGGAAGCGCGGAAAGGGAGTATCAGAAAGCGAAGCCGGACGAAAAACCAAAAGAAACAGCGAAAGAGAAAGCGAGTGCTCGGGCTTTCTTTGAGATTGATTCGCCGTTTCGTCAGTGGCTTGCCGCTCTTAACGAGACCAGCAACGCGGAGGTAGAGAGGCGTCGATGGCGCCGTACCGCACGCGTGATTATCAAAGCGCATGCCGATGTCCTCCTTCGCGAAGCTGGTCCGGAGGCAATCGTTGGCGCTCCTGCTCAAAACGAGAAGGGAGAAACCGCAGATTGGATGACGGCCTCGAAAGCAGAGGCTAAGTTGAACGCCGCCCTTAAAAAGTATCTGCCGCTTGAAGAAGACGAGCCAAACGATAAAGAGGTTCAAGCATGACGAAAACCAAGGAGCAACGCCCAGAGCAGCTTATGCTCGCATTCGTGCACGGGCGCATATGCTCTATCCAAAACGACTATCTGTCTGCCAGCAGAAAACCACGAGGAGCGCGAAAGTTGGCAACATTGCGCTATGCGCTTCTTTTGCCCATGGGCTCAAGCGCAGATGCATGGTCACTTGTGTTCGAGGGCCTGCCTGCCGAGCTTGTGGGGAGAGGCGCCGAACCATCGTGGGCCGAGACGGCGGTTCATGCCGCGCTCACGCTCTATGCGGTTCATCAACAGGGCAAAACCAAGCCAATGTATGTGCCTGGCGATGAACATTCGTTTGGTGCGGCCCTGCGACAGCTCGTGCGGAGTGATAAGGGACGTTACTCGAATCTCGAAGAGGGCGAAATGCCTCGAAGGTTTAGGGCCTTTATAACGGCCGATTCCATGGAAGAGACGCTTCACTATGCAAGGCAGCTTATACAGCAGCTGCGAGCTGCCGAGATTCCCGTTGATTACGCGCGTTTTGCAGCACAGCTATACACACTGCAAAACCCCTATACAGCAGATAAGGTGCGTCTTGCGTGGGGGCGTGAATATAGTCGAATACCAAAGGCCGAGTCCGGCATCGATGCCAGCCCTTCGGAAGAATAGTTGATGAGGGAAATGACCAAGAAAGGACCTGCTATGAAAAAGCCCCAGTTCATCGATATCCACATTCTTCAGACCGTCCCCCCGAGCAATATCAATCGAGATGATACGGGCAGTCCAAAAACGGCATATTTCGGCGGAGTCAAGCGCTCAAGGGTTTCAAGCCAAGCGTGGAAGAAGGCCGCGCGCGATTTGTTCCCTGACTTTCTGGATGAGGCAAATCTTGGAACACGTACCAAATATGCCGTTAGGTTAATTGCGAAGGAGGCGACTAAGCTTGATGCGCAGATTGATGAGCAGGAAGCTCTAGAGAGTGCGAAGAAAAGTCTAAAAGCCTATCTAAAGGGAAATAACGAACCAAAATTCGAGGATAAAAAAATAGACCCTTATAAGCTTAAGGCGCTATTGTTTATAAGTCCTTATGAGGTTCAGGAGCTTGCAAAGTGCGTTGCGGGCTTGCAGGATGTTTCGAAAGTAAAGAGTGCGGTAAAGAACAAGAAGAGTCAAGAATCCGCGTCCAAAGATACGGTAGATATTTCACTGTTCGGAAGAATGGTCGCCACTGATCCCAGTTTGAATGTCGACGCCTCCGTTCAGGTTGCCCACGCCATTGGCATCGGGAAGATGAATCCAGAATTCGATTATTTCACTGCTCTTGACGATTGCTCGCCCGAAGACAATGCGGGCGCAGCAATGATTGAGACAACGGAGTTCACGTCATCGACAATGTATCGCTATGCAACTATTGATGTGTTGCATCTGTGTAAAAATCTCGGTTCGGCTGCGGTTGCTTGCCGCGGCATCGAGGCGTTTTTGAAGGCATTCATTACTTCCATGCCCACGGGAAAGCAGAATTCGTTTGCAAACCGCACACTCCCCGGAGCGGTTGTCCTTCAACTGAGGGATACGCAACCGGTGAGCTTGGTGAATGCCTTTGAAAAACCTGTTGAGGCGTCGTATGGGAAAAGCCAGATTGAAATTGGTTGTGAGCGTTTGGCCAAACAGGAAGAGGCGATTGACAAGGCGTTTGGAACGACCCCGCAAAAGACGTTCGTTATAACTGCATCTCCGGATGCGCAGTCTCTTCCCAGTGCCATGGGTGTCGAAGGGGCATGTGATCTTGACGCCGCAATTGCGCAAATCTCGCAAGCGTGTGCTGCTTATCTGGCCGAAAATGGCCACCAAACCGAAGAGGTGGACTAGCTATGGCGGTCCTGCTGCTCAAATTGGCGGGTCCGCTACAATCATGGGGGTCGTCGAGCAGGTTCACCGAGCGCGGAACAGAGCACGAGCCGACGAAGAGCGGCGTTGTAGGTCTGCTTGCCGCAGCCTTGGGTCGTTACCGAACAGATCCCGTTGATGACCTTGCGGCACTACGCTTTGGCGTGCGTATCGATCAGCCAGGAACGTTTCTAAGTGACTTTCAAACCGAGCACAAACGAAAGTGGGACTCGCAGAGCGCTCGATGGGTGTCGGGCGATGCCCTGCCTTTAACTTGTCGGCATTATCTGGCCGATGCTGTGTTTGTTGCGGCCCTTGAGGGCGATTTGGGACTCTTGCAAAGGTGCGCCGAGGCGCTTGACGCTCCGGCGTTCCCCCTGTTTCTAGGTCGCCGTTCCTGTCCACCCGCGTGCAGAGTACATATTGGGCTGTTTGAGGATGCGGCGTTGCTCCAAGCTTTGCGCAGTCACCCCTGGGAAGCAAGCGAGAGATATCAGGGCAACTGGAAGTTCCGCGGTAAAGAAAGCGTTGACCTGGAGATTCTCTACGATAAGCAGGGTTCTGACGAAGGCGAGGGCTACGATGTTCCGCTGCGCGACGTGCCCATCAGCTTTTCGCAGGAGCATCGCCAATACAGCTTTCGTACTGTTGCCCATACAACAGCAACGGTTAGGAACCCGAAATATGTTGGCACGCAGGCCGACCATGATCCTTGGTCTGCTCTAGGAAAGGAGGTATAGCCGATGTTCTTTACCCAGTTTCCCATCAATATGACGCGGAGGGAGTCGCGTGCGATGCTCGCCTCGCCCTATCGCATGCATGCGGCGATTGCAGGCAGCTTCCCCTTTTCTCAGACGAGCGGGGACGGCCGCGTGCTTTGGCGCGTGGATAGAATGCCTGATGGGGGTTCTCGCCTTTATATCGTGAGCCCTGGCAAGCCGAGCTTGGTAGGGCTTGATGAACAAATCGGGTGGCCCGACTGCGAACCGCAGTGGGGCACGCGCGGATACGATCCGTTTTTGGGGCGCATCTCGAACGGACAGACCTATTCGTTTCGCTTGGTAGCGAATCCGTCGCTCAACAGAAGCACGCGTGGCGGCAAAAGCGACCTGCTAAACAGCGAGGGCGAACCTAAGAGAAATAGAATTGGCCACCTGACCATTCTGGAGCAAACTGCCTGGCTCGTTGGAGCTCAAGCATATAAGGGCGCCGACAAGGAAGTGCCAAGCATTTTTGCGCCCGAGCGGGGATCACGTGCCCAAAGGAATGGTTTTGAGGTTTTGAGCGACGATGAGGGCTGCCCGAGCTTGATTGTTAGTAATTCCAACAGAATCTCGTTTACCAAGGGTGTCCAAGGAAACAAAGTCACCTTTACGCGCGCCCAGTACGATGGCGTGTTGCGCGTGACCGATGCTGATGCCTTGCGCCATGCGCTTGTGTGTGGCATCGGGCATGCCAAAGGATTCGGATGCGGCCTTCTCACGCTGGTTCCACTGGATAGGTGAGCGGCATGGGCGATAATCCTGGCATGATCAAGCCTGATTTGCGCGCACTGCCCACGATAAAGGAGCGAATGACGTTTCTTTATGTCGAGCGATGTCTTGTGAGCAGGCAAGATAGCGCAGTGAGCATAACCGATGCGCGCGGAACGGCGTATGTCCCCGCGGCTTCTCTTGGAGTGCTTATGCTGGGGCCTGGGACCAATATCTCTCATCGTGCGGTTGAGTTGCTCGGCGATTCGGGGACAAGCGTGATTTGGGTGGGCGAGCACGGCGTTCGCTACTATGCGCACGGCCGGCCGCTCACCCATTCTTCTCGGTTGGTTGTCGCGCAGGCTGAACTCGTGTCGAACACTCGAAGGCGTCTTGCCGTGGCACGAGCGATGTACGGCATGCGCTTTCCCGGCGAGGACGTATCGAATTACACGATGCAGCAGCTCCGTGGCCGCGAGGGAGCTCGGATTCGAACACTCTATCGGCGGCTGTCGAAGCAATACGACGTCCCATGGGAGGGGAGGGAATACAACCCCGATGATTTTCTTGATGCAAGCCCAATCAATCAGGCGCTGTCGGCTGCCCATGCATGCCTTTACGGAGTCGTTCACAGCGTGATTGTAGCGCTGGGGTGCTCTCCGGCATTGGGATTTGTCCACGTTGGCCATGAGCGCTCGTTTGTGTATGACATTGCCGATTTGTATAAAGCAGAGGTGACGATTCCCATCGCTTTCGAAGTGGCTTCCGATCCTCCAGAGGATATCGGGGCGGACACGCGTCGGTGCACTCGTGATGCGTTTCTTGACGGGAAGATAATGGAGCGCTGTGCTCGCGATATCAGGGGTCTGCTGCTGGGCGACTTCGAGACAGAGGACGAGCCTGATATCGATACGATGTTCCTCTGGGATGAGAGGCGCCCTGCCGTTGCTTTTGGAGTTTCCTATGGCAAGGAAAACGACGTCCAGGTGGATGCCACCGAAGAGAATAACGGAGTGCTTGTGGAAGGATAACGGGTGATTGTTGTTGTTTTGGAAAAATGCCCTCTTGCACTTCGCGGCGACCTAACGAAATGGTTGCAGGAGATTAGCCTAGGCGTGTATGTCGGCAGGGTGAGCGCGCGTGTAAGGGACGAGCTTTGGAGCCGTATTTGCAAAGAATGCAAAACAGGGCGTGCCACGATGGTTTTTTCTGCACGCAACGAGCAACACCTCAACTATCGAGTGCACAACACCGCGTGGGAACCTATCGATTTTGATGGCATCAAGCTGATGATGCGGCCTTCGCCTTCGCGCATGAAGGCCCTTGGCACGAAGAGAGTGGGTTGGAGTTACGCGGCGATGCGATCGAAGGCGCGTCGCGGGAGCGTGGCAGCCGAAACGGACGAGCCGCGCGAATACGTTGTACTTGATGTTGAGACCACGGGGCTGGACCCAGACAAAGATGCGATTATCGAGATTGCCGCCATCAAAGTTGAGCAGGGTGTTGAGGCGGGCAGGCTCCATGAGCTTATTCGATACGAGAAAGGCATCCCAAAGAAGATAGTCGAGCTAACAGGCATTACCGATGAAATGCTTGCCGAAAAGGGGATCGAGCTTGAGCGAGCGGTGAGCGACCTGCTTTCCTTTGTCGGGAGCCGCATAGTGGTTGCGCATAATGCTTCGTTCGATACCGGCTTCGTGCAGGCAGCGTGCGAAGAATGCGACCTAGACGATTTTGACAATGAGTGCATCGACACCATTACACTGGCAAAGAAGAAGATGCCCGATGCGCCGAACTATCGCTTGAAGACCCTGCTCGGCCTTTTGAACCTTGACAATCAAATACCCCATCGTGCCGAGTCTGATTGTGAGGCGACCTTGAGCTTGTTTAGCAAACTGATTAAAATGGGGTCCACATCAAAGGGATAGGGTGTTTTGAGCTGGGATTTTTAAGTCTGCTCCCCGCACACGCGGGGATGATCCCGAACGGCGAAGAAGCAGTTTTCTTGAAAAACGCTGCTCCCCGCACACGCGGGGATGATCCCGCTAGAAGCGATGCTCTCGTTCGCGGGATGGCCTGCTCCCCGCACACGCGGGGATGATCCCTAAAAAAGCCGTCCCGAGCTAGCAACAAGGAACTGCTCCCCGCACACGCGGGGATGATCCCCGCAAATGGCGTACACAGTCCGTCAGACGGCGCTGCTCCCCGCACACGCGGGGATGATCCCGTTCCGATTTGCGGGAATGCCTTCAGGTCGCCCTGCTCCCCGCACACGCGGGGATGATCCCAGCCGCCTCGATGGGCGCGGACGCATCGCCGCCTGCTCCCCGCACACGCGGGGATGATCCCTCGACATCCTTCTCATATGGTTCCTTGCAATCCTGCTCCCCGCACACGCGGGGATGATCCCGCCTTCAAATCGCCCATGTCGTTTGAGTAGGCCTGCTCCCCGCACACGCGGGGATGATCCCGACTATCGGTACAATCTCGTTTCCGAAATTGACTGCTCCCCGCACACGCGGGGATGATCCCGTAATCAACTACTGGACGGAACACCCTAACGCCTGCTCCCCGCACACGCGGGGATGATCCCTCTCTTGGGAGCGCAATCGGCCGAGTCGACACCCTGCTCCCCGCACACGCGGGGATGATCCCGATAGCGCCGGACCAATCCGAGATATCGTCGGCTGCTCCCCGCACACGCGGGGATGATCCCATGCGGATGAACTCGCGCGACTTGATGCGGCGCTGCTCCCCGCACACGCGGGGATGATCCCGGTGTCGGGTCGGTACCGGCGGGGGCGACGCACTGCTCCCCGCACACGCGGGGATGATCCCAGGGGTGATTGAATGGCTGATGTGGCGAGCGGCTGCTCCCCGCACACGCGGGGATGATCCCGATAGCGCCAGACCAATCCGAGATATCGTCGGCTGCTCCCCGCACGCGCGGGGATGATCCCGTCACTACTGACGGCAAGGGCACCACTACCGTCTGCTCCCCGCACGCGCGGGGATGATCCCTCGAACGTACCCTTCGCCTTGTCACCGGACTGCTGCTCCCCGCACGCGCGGGGATGATCCCGACCGCTCGAAGCTGTGCCAATGGAAGAGCTACTGCTCCCCGCACGCGCGGGGATGATCCCATCGTCATGGGGTGGGGCGGCAAGTGCGTGGACTGCTCCCCGCACGCGCGGGGATGATCCCGTTAAATTTACTACGTCCAATCAATGCAACTACTGCTCCCCGCACGCGCGGGGATGATCCCTTCGATAACGAGGATCTAAAGCGAATCAGCGGCTGCTCCCCGCACGCGCGGGGATGATCCCTCCGAAACCGAACGCATCGCAAGACTGGACCGCTGCTCCCCGCACGCGCGGGGATGATCCCGTGGCCGCCCACCTGTCGCACTCGGCCTGCGCCTGCTCCCCGCACGCGCGGGGATGATCCCGCCTAATTCTTTTGAGAAGGAGAGTGAGAGAGCTGCTCCCCGCACGCGCGGGGATGATCCCACCCGCTCGACGCTCGAGCGCAACATTCTCGACTGCTCCCCGCACGCGCGGGGATGATCCCAAGACGATCCTGCGAAACGTGAAGCGCGACAGGGGGGAAAGGGCGAAGTTCGCCCGCGTGACGAGTGGGCGCAACACGTGCCCCTTCTGCCTCATGCTCGCCGGGCGCGGGGCGGTCTACCATAGCCGGAAGACGGCAGGACAGTTCGACCACTGGCACAGGCACTGCACGTGCAAGATCGTGCCGAGCTTCTCGGGTGACAAGTACGAAGTGCTCGTCGAGGGGCACGATCCGAAGGACGCACAGAGATGGAGCGATCGCGTCGAGGATGCCAAGAAATCGAAAAAGGAGATTCCAGATTATCCTGATGATGCGGGTGCGGAAGCCGAAGCGCTCCAAGGAGCCCTCGACGACGCGTGGGCGGCTCACCTAAAAAACGGTTCGACAAAAACTACGTATCGCGAATGCTACGCAAAGGCTGTCCGCTCCGTGGTTCCTGAAAACCCAATCGAGATCGAGGACTTCTCGAAACTCGACGGAAAGGAGCTTCAGGAGGCGATGTGGCTGGCAAAAACTGGCCATAAGATTAAATTCAGGAACCCGAACGACCATAAAGGCACGGACGGTAACACATCGGACGTCCTCCTCGACGGCGTCACCTGCGACTTCAAGACAATCAGCTCCCCAAAGGTCAAGAAGGCGGTAGGGGAGATCACCGCGAAGCTCGATAGGCAAGGCCCCGAGTTTCTTCTGGATATTACGGAAAGCCGAATCACGGAAGATGAGGCACTTGTCCGCATGGCACAGCTTCTCGATGATCCGGATATAACGAAGATCTTCGTGGTAAAAACGGCCGAATATACGAGCTAAAAAAATGACCGGAGGTCTGCCCGGGCCCCGTAGCCCAAGCTTTCTCCGGTCGACTTGATTATACCCCACATCGGGGCGTGGCGGAATGGCAGACGCGCGTGCCTCAGGAGCACGTGGGCATCGCCCGTGCGGGTTCGAGTCCCGCCGCCCCGACCAAAACGTTGAACCAGGCCATCCGCACGGGTGGCCTTTTCATGTCGAAAAGCGCCCCGCACGGGGCAAGACGATGCCCCGTGCGGGGCGGAAATGGAGGGAGCATGGCCCAGGAGACCACGCCCGCCGAGACCGATCCGATCGACCCTGCACAGGGCGGAGAGATCGGTCAAGAGCCCGACTACAAGGCGCTCTACGAGAACGCGCTGAAGGAGTTGCGCAAAGACCCCCGCACCCGCACGCAACATCGACCTCTCCATGATGCCTCCTGGCTTGTTTCTGTTGCCGCCGCGATCTAAAACAAGCAGCTCTCAATCAGCTCTTTGCCGCGCAGGGTGTCGATCCACTCCTGCGGAATTGCGTCCATGCCGTAGGCTGTGCCGGCGAGGGCGCCTGCGACGGCTGCGGTGGTGTCGGTGTCGTCGCCCAGGTTGACGGCGGCAAGGACGCAATCTTCGTAACTGTTAGTGTTGACAAAGCACCAGCTGGCGGCCTTAAGGGTGTCGCGCACGAAGCCGCCAGACCTGATTTCACGCTCGGGCACGTCTTTCAGCTGGAGCACCCATGAGGGAAGCGCGCCGTCCATCGCGGACCTCATCAGCTCGATGAACGTGACGCATGACTCGGTCGACGTTCTGTGAACGTGCGTGATCGCGGAGACCTTGCTGATCTCTTCGTCTGTCGCATCGGTGAACGCCAAGGGCGCGATGCGCATGAGCGATCCGTTGCCGTTGTCGCGCTCGCCAGAGCCTCCTTTGCCGGCGTGCAGGGCGCGGGCGGTCGTGCCGCCATAATCGAAAACACCGTCAATCGTATACTCGCCACGGGCAATCCAGCCTACGAACTTGTCGCGCATGTCCGCGGTGTCGATATGCCCGAGCTCCCTAATCGAGTCACAGGTAGCAAGCGTCATAGATGTGTCGTCGCTCCAGGTACCGGCGGGCTGCCCATGCGTGCCGTAGCCGATCATGTCCGTGCATTCGAACGTGTCGCGGAGCCTGAACTCGTAAGGAACGCCCAGCGCGTCGCCGACGGCAAGCCCGTAAATACAGTCGCGTAGCGTTGTTTTCGGTCTGTCTGTCATGGGAACACCTCTCGTACTTTGGATTGAGGATGCGCGGCTACCTGCGGCAGTGTGTCCAGCTCAATTCGGGACGCAGCGAGTCCCGAATTGAGAGAGCTTGTCAGCTAATCTGACAAATGAAAAAACCCGCAACGCTATTGCTTTATACAGCAATAGGGACCTCTTTTGGGCGCCCTGCCTTTGGTGCGTCGGCGAGTCGTGCCTCGATGGAAGCTTTGGACACCATGCGCTTGGTGCCATCCTTCCATGAATCCAACAGTCCTGCATTTATCAGTTGCGATACCCGTGCTGAGCTAACACCGAGCATACGCGCGGCATCCGCTGCGGTGACGGCGGGGATGTCGCCGAGTTCGCGACTGACGGCCACGGCGATAATCTTGCCACCGTGCTGCGGCTCGTGGCCAAAGTCCGGCGCAGGCAGGTCGACGCCGCCCATTAGGTGGTCATCGACCATGCATGCGAGAAAATCAGCGGCGCTTTCGACAGCGTCGTTTAGGTCGGATCCGAACGTTCCACCTCCGCCCAGCGAGCCACATGGCACAGCGTCGACAACGCCGTCCGAATCAAAGAACTCGAATTCCCATATGTAAACCATGTAAGACCTCCTCTAAAACTCGATGCGGAATGTGATGAGGATGAGCTATCGAAGTCCTGCCTGCCTTAAGATTCTTTTGGTAATTTGATCCTCAATCTCTCGGTGGCGTTTCACGAGCACGAGTTTATCTCCTTTGACGAACTTCTCGTGATTAGTGCCTCCTTTCGAGATGAAGCCGGCTTCTTCGAGGATGCGGATCAATTCGCGTCTCTGCATCTTAGCCTCTTTCAATAACTATATATTAGCACTTCCTAAGGGTTTTTAGACTTAAATCTTCGCTATTGCTAACCCTTTGTCTCACTTCGCCATCCTTGGATGGCGGCTTATATTCCTTGTGGTATTAGTTTATTTGCTCGTGCGGACACGATTTGGTGTTCTGCGCGCGACCGCGAAAAGGGTCGACAGGATCAAGGACCGCGACGTTTTTCTACGTAACCGGCTGTTGACTGCCTGTGTCTTTAGCCTGAGCAGCCGCTCCCAGGCGCAGGAATTCGTCAACGTGCTCAATATGGTGATGTGACCGGGCGCTTTCGAACACAAAAAACCGGGATGCAAGGAGTCACACCTTGCATCCCGGCTGAGCTAAAACGGCGCTGCTGCATGCCGTTGGAGCTTTAGCGCTTGATCTCGATATCGTCGAGCTTGACGTCCATGGCCTCGGTCTTGGCTTTGGCGATGTCATCGGCAAACTCCAGGGACTTCATCATGGTCTCGACGGCGTCCTTGTGCTCTTCTACGTTGTCGATGCGCACATACACGCTGCCACCGTCAACGTCGGTGAAGTACTCGGTCGTCACACCGCCGGAGTGCGTGAAGTAGGCGCTGCGCCAGGTCTTGCCGTTGTACTTAACGGGGTCGCTCTCGGTCCACCCGGAGTTGGCCTTCCACTTTGCCTCGTAGTCGAACAGCTCGTCGGCGTTCTTGTCAGAGTCGAAGACAGGGATGAAGCGATCGCTGGCGTGCTCGCTCTCGGTGAACTTAAACTGGGCCCTATCGGCGGTGTCGCCAGCGACGTCGGTGATCTCGACGCCCTCGGGGACCTCGACCTTAAACCAGATGAAGTCGGTCCTCATATCCACGGCTGGTTTTTCCGCGCCGCCGCCACCGCCACTGCCGGTAGCGCCACCGCTTCCGCCGCAACCCACCAGGGCAACTGCAGCAAAGAGACTGATGCAGAGGGTGAGAATCGCAAAGGCCTTCTTTTTCATGGTCGTGTCTCCTCATCTGTAACCGCCCATGGATTACCTGCCTTTACTGTACGCGTGGACGGCTCGCTAGGGTGGGCCATGTGTCCCATTCTGAGGGCCAGATTTGCGCCGTTAAGTGGCAATATGTCCGGGCGCAAAAGAGGGGAGAGCCAGCCTTTCCGTCCTTCCACTGGTCCCATGTTTGGTGCGGTGGGGCGGAGCGTAGCCGGGGCTGCGGATCTTGACGACGGACGCATCCGGTTGGTCATCGTGGGTGCCTCGCCACAGCTTTTTGTGTAAAAAGGGGTCCGCACCTTTTGCGGTGCGGACCCCTTTGCGTTGCAACAAGTTGCTGCGGCGTGTTTCGAAGTTGAAATTACTTGCGAACCTTAGACACGACAGCGCTGGCGACAAAGCAGGCGATTGCCATGATGCCCATAGCAGCGACGATGTTGGCGGAGGCGTCACCCGTGTTGGGCAGATCCTGCTTGTTTGCCTTGGTCTTATTTGCAGGCTTGCCGGCAGGCTTGTTGTCGGAAGGCTTGTTGTCGGAAGGCTTGGGCGCGGGCTCGTCCTTCTTCCACTGGGCGTAGAGCGTTACCGGGGCTTCGAGCACAATATCGGCGCCAGCTTCGTAGCTCGTGCCGGAGCCGTCCGCGGCCGTGTTCCAGCCTGCGAAGGAATAGCCCTTGCGTGCCGGCTTATCGGCCGTGACCTTAGTCTTGGCAATGTGCTCGACTTTAGCGAAATCGCCGGTCTGCTTGTCCTCGGAACCGTTCAGGTCGTAGGAGAGATCGTAGGCCTTCTCCTCGAAATCCGGGTTGACGAAGCCGCAGTACCTGCACTTAGGGGTTCCCGTACGAGTCCAAGTGCCTGCGCCGGCAGGGGTCCAGTTGGTGTAGGTGACATCGTAGGCTTTGTCACGCTCGCCGTCGGTGTAGGAGTGGGTCTTCTTCTCGCCGCCGGACCACACGAGCTCGTCGTTGATGTAGACGTCAGTTTTGCCCTTGTTGTTAGTTTCTGCCTTGCCACCAAAGCCAAAGAGCTGCGAGCAGGTGATGTCGTCGCGCGCAGCCGTGACGGTATTATTGCCAGTAATGTTGAGAATGTACTTATTGTCACCCATAGTCGAGTCGTTGATATTCAACGCCTGCTTGCTTTTGTCGCCATTCGAGTTGAACGTGCAATCATTCACGTTAATGGTGACGTTCTGCGTGCTGGCTTCTCTGTAGACGTTGATGACCTTACCGGTTGCGTTAAAGGTGCAGTTGTTAAACGTCATGACCTCCGAGCTGTACGCCCAGAGGGCATAGTCGCCAGTTGGAGGGTAGAACGTCGTCTTCTCGAACTTGGCGGTCTTATAGCCCCAGTAGAACGTTTTGCCTTCAACGATGCAGTTATCGACAACGGTGTTGTCGATGCGGATGAAACCAAGGTAGTCCGCCTTATCGGAGTGCAGCGTCATGTTTTTGAATGTAATGGTCTTGGATCCGTCAAACGAATAATCGCCGTTGTATTCCGTTCCAAAGTTTTCGGGTTTGGGGAATTTAGCGCCAATGCCCCAAACCGTGTCTTTGCCGGAGCCGACAAAAGTGAGGCTCTTGCCAACAGCGAGCTTGCCTTGGTTTTCTACATAAGTAGTGTAATTACCCGGTCCGAGATTAATGATGTCGCCGTCATTTGCCTCTTTAATAGCGACAGTCAAGTTGTCATACGGCTTGTTTTGGGTGGTGTTTGTAACCGTGCCGGTAGTAATCGTGCCGGGGGCACCGTCTGCGAAAGCAGGCGAAGCTACGCCCATCGTGACGAGCGCAACGGCAAACAGCGCTGCGACCGCACGAGAGACCGTTTTCAAAAACGACTTCATGCTGAGACTCCTTCGACTCTAAAAGTATTAAATCAGCATAAATATTATAGAGCTTCTGGCATTTTGCTAAACCCCTATTTCGCGCCTTTATCGGTACGCCAATCTTTCTCACGCTTCTTGCATATTTATTCCGCATACCTGCATCTTTGTTGCATCGGATTGCGCAACAAAGATGCATTTGTTTTGCCGGTGTGGTTTGCGCGATGGCATTTGGTGTGTCTATGGCCCAATGGGCTGGGCGCAAGACTGACCTTGACAGGGGGTCGGGATTGATTGCTTGGCGATAAGCGCAGCGATGTTGCGCCTATCGCCCGCCATAGAAAAGTGCGATAACTGGGCGCACTGACGCGAATGCTCTTATGGGCTAGACTAGGCACCACGAAATACACGATGCGTTCGGGCGGCGCCGACTGTCCGATTAGCTTGGCAAGCATTGAGGGTGCATGCACATGAGCCAAGAGATGATGGATAAGACCTGCCGAGGGTTTGCCGAGGCGCTTGCCGCGCGCGAGCCCGTTCCCGGCGGTGGTAGCGCGAGCGCATTCGTGGGCGCGCTGGGCGCCTCGCTGTGCGGGATGGTTGCTCGCTACGGAGCGACGAATCCCGCCCTTGCCGATCGCGCGGACGATTTGACGCGCGCATTTGCCCAGGCGGATGAGTTGGCGCAGGAACTTGTGGGTCTGGTCGCCGAGGACGTTCGTGCCTACGGGCAGGTGTCCGCGGCGTACGGTATTCCGCGTGACGATCCGGCTCGACCGGCTGCGATTCAGGATGCGCTGCACGTGGCGGCTATGCCACCGTATCGCATTATGGATGCCTGCGGGCGCGCGCTGGCGCTGCTCGAGGACATGGCGGACAAGGGGTCGCGCCAGCTGCTGTCCGACGTGGCTTGTGGCGCCGTGTTCTGCCGCGCCGCCATGCAGGGCGCGAGTCTGACACTCTTTGCCAACACTACGTCTATGAAAGACCGGGCACGCGCCGAGGAGCTCGAGGCGGCGTGCGATGAGCTGCTGGATACGTGGCTGCCGCGTGCCGATGCGCTGGCGCGCCGTGCCGCCGACGCAGCCAGGAAGAGGGGATAGCCATGGCCGAGCTGCTCAAAGGGACTCCCGTTGCCCGTACTTTGACCGAGGAGCTTGCCGCTCGCTGCGTTGCTTTGCGCGAACGCGGCATTGTGCCGACGCTGGCCATCGTTCGTGTGGGCGAGCGCGAGGACGATCTGTCGTACGAGCGCGGCGCCCTCAAGCGCTGTGAAAAGGCTGGCATTGAGGCTCGCCGCGTTTTGCTTCCTGCCGATGCTTCGCAGGATGAGCTGCTGGCGGCTATTAAGGACATCAATGCCGACCCCGCCGTTCATGGCTGCCTAGTGTTTCGCCCGCTGCCCGCTGGGCTTGACGAGGATGCGGTTGCCGCGGCACTCGATCCTGCCAAGGATGTCGACTCCATGACGCCGGCCTCGCTGCTTACCACGCTTTCGGGGCGAGGCGAGGGCTTTGCTCCTTGCACGGCTGAGGCCGTGTTGGCGTTGCTGGACCATTACGGTGTTGAGCTGGATGGGGCCAAGGTCGCGGTCGTCGGTCGGTCTCTGGTGATTGGCCGTCCCGTTGCCGCCATGCTTACGGCTCGCAATGCCACGGTGACGACGTGCCATACGCATACGCGCGACCTTGCTGCCGAGTGTCGTGCGGCTGATGTTGTGGTTGCGGCCGTTGGGCGCGCGCGCACGATTGGCGCGGATGCGGTTCGCGAGGGTCAGACGATCATCGATGTGGGCATTAACTGGGACGAGGCCGCCGGCAAGCTGGTCGGCGACGTCGATTTTGATGCTGCGGAGCCGGTCGTTGGCGCCATCACACCCGTGCCGGGCGGCGTGGGGGCTGTGACCACCGCGATTCTCGCCAAACACGTGATTGAAGCGGCCGAGCGCACATCGAAATAGGCTTTTGACCACGGGGGCTGCCGAGGCTGTGGTTTCGCCCTTTTTGCACCGAAGCGATACACTGTTGCCGTTTGATTTTTTCGCTCAAGGAGGATGCGCATGCCGTGCACAACGATTTTGGTCGGTAAGAACGCGAGCTACGACGGGTCGACGCTGGTTGCCCGCAACGAGGACTCGTCCAATGGGGTGTTTGAGCCCAAGCGCATGCGCGTAGTGCATCCCGACGAGCAGCCGCGTGTCTACACGAGTGTCCTGAGCCACCTGACCGTTGAGCTGCCCGACAATCCCATGCGTTACACAAGCGTCCCCGACGTTGTCCCGGGTCATGGCATTTGGGCCGAGGCCGGTTTCAACGAGCTCAATGTTGGCATGTCCGCAACCGAGACGCTCACCACCAACGAGCGCGTCCGCGGCGCCGATCCGCTCGTGGATTTCGTGCCCGCCAAGGGTAACGAGGGCGAGGACGGCTATGTGCCGGCGCAGCCCGGCGGTTTGGGCGAGGAGGACATGGTGACCCTGGTGCTGCCATACGCCAAATCCGCCCGCGACGGTGTGCGCATTTTGGGCGACCTGCTCGAGCGCTACGGCACCTACGAGAACAACGGCATCGCCTTTAGTGACGTTGACGAGATCTGGTGGCTCGAGACCATCGGTGGCCACCACTGGATCGCCAAGCGCGTGCCCGACGACGCCTATGTGACCATGCCCAACCAGCTGGGTATCGACAGCTTTGACTTGGACGACGCCGAGGGCGCGCAGGTCGACCACATGTGCTCGGCCGACCTGCGCTCCTGGATGGCCGAGTGGCATCTGGACCTGACGTTGGGTGTCGAGGGCGACGGTCCCGCCGCGGTCTTTAACCCGCGCGAGGCCTTTGGCTCGCACAGCGACAGCGACCACGTCTACAACACGCCGCGCGCCTGGTACATGCAGCGCTGCCTCAACCCCAGCGATGTGTGGGACGGTCCCGACGCCGACTACACGCCCGAGAGCGACGACATTCCCTGGAGTCGCGTGCCCGAGCGCAAGGTGACCCTCGAGGACATCAAGTACGTGCTTTCGAGCCACTACCAGGGCACGGAGTACGACTGCTACGGCAGCAAGGGCACACCCGCCACGCGCGGCGCCTATCGTCCCATCGGCATCAACCGCAACAGCCAGCTCGCCGTGCTGCAGCTGCGCCCCTATGCGCAGCCGGCGTATCGCGCCGTGCAGTGGATGGCGTTTGGCTCTAACTCGTTTAACGCGCTTGTACCGCTGTACGCCAACGTCGAGACCATGCCCGAGTACTATGCCGACACGCAGGCTCGCGTGACGTCCGAGAATTTCTATTGGGCGAATCGCCTGATTGGCGCCTTGGCCGATGTCCGCTTCCATGAGTGCGGTCGCGCGGTCGAGGATTATCAGGAGAAGGTTGGCGGCATGGGCCACAAGCAGATTCACGACGTCGACGCCGTTGTAGCCGCACTGCCCGAGGCTGAGGTGCCCGCCGAGCTCGCCCGCGCCAACGAGGCCTTTGCCGAGCTTGTGCGCGTGGAGACCGATGCCCTGTTGGGCAAGGTGCTCTACACCACGAGCTGTGCCATGAAGAATTCCTTCGCGATGAACGATAACATTAGGTAAAAGCCACATTGCAGCGAACGAGCGAGGCAAACGCCGTCAAAGGCTTTGCCTCGCTCGATTTCTATCCCGGTGACAAACGATTTTGTGTCGTTTGCTCAATCTTGGGTACAAGTAGGCCAATGAAGTTGTTCACGATTGGAGCCAACCATGGTTATGAAATTCGATCAGCTTGTTAACGGTGCCATCAACGTGGGCTTCGGTGCCGCCGCCGTTGCCGTCGAGGGCGGCAAGAAGGTCCTCGACGACCTCAATGCCAAGGGCGAGCAGGTGCGCAAGGACGCCGGCACCCCCGATATCGCCCGCAGCGTGTCCGACATGTTCGAACAGGCCGGCGGCACCATCTCCGACCTGACCGAGCGCCTGGGCATGCAGGGCGAGACCGCGGCCCAGCGCGTGCTCGACGAGCTCATCCTCGCCCGCGTGCGCGTCATGACCGCCCCCGAGCGCACGGCCTTTTTGGCCCATGTGCGCGACATCGTCGATTCGGTCGAGGACAACGTGACCTCGGTGCCCGTCGAGTCCGTTGAGCCCGACGACGCAGAGGACGCCGAAGAGGCCGAGTAGCAGCGCAGATGGCAGATTCCACCACCGATTACAGCAATCAAGATCCCTTGGGTGACGAGGCGGCGGTTGTCGATGAGGTCGAGGCCGCCGTCTCGGGCGCTCGCAAGAAGCCGCGCGCTGTCGATATGGTCCCCGAGGAGCCCGACGCGATGGCGCCGGACGAGGAATACCAGCTCACGCCGGCAGGTCGTCGTGAGCGCATCGGTCAGATCGTTCGCCTGATCAAAAAGTACCGCGTGTGGGATAACCTCACGCCGGTGCGCCTGCGTCGTCTGCTCGAAGAGCTCGGCCCCATGTTCGTTAAGATGGGGCAGATTCTGGCTAACCGCTCCGAGATTTTGCCGCAGCGGTTTTGCGACGAGCTGCGCCGTCTGCGCTCCGACGTAGAGCCGGTGCCGTATGAGGTAGTGCTCCGCTGTTTGGAAGAGGAATACGGCCAGCGCCTGGGGCAGATATTCGACGCGATTGACCCCAACCCGCTCGGTAGCGCGTCGCTCGCGCAGGTGCACCGCGCCCGTCTGGTGACTGGCGAGGACGTGGCCGTTAAGGTGCAGCGCCCCGGCGCGCAGCAGGTGATGGCTCAGGACATCGACATCATCCGTTCGGTGGTGCGCATCGTTTCCAAGTTCGTCAACACCGACCAGTTTGTGGACCTGCATGGCGTGGTCGAAGAGCTGTGGACCTCGTTTCGCGAGGAGACCAACTTTTTGGCCGAGGCCCAAAACCTCAACGATTTCTATGACTTCCACAAAAGCGTGCATGGCGTCTCGTGTCCCAAATCCTACTTGGACCTTTGCACCGAACACGTCGTGGTCATGGACTACATCGACGGCATCTCCATTGCCGACCCCAAACGCCTTGAGGCCGAGGGTTATGACTTGGAAAAGATTGGCGCCGCGATCGTCGAGGACTACTCGACGCAGGTGCTCGACGACGGCTTTTTCCATGCCGACCCGCATGCGGGAAACATTATCCTCAAGGACGGCATCGTCTACTTTATCGACCTGGGCATGGTCGGGCGCATGTCGAGTCACGACCGCGGTATCGTCAAGGATATGATTTTCGCCGTGGCCGAAGGTGACGTTCCCAAGCTCAAGGATTCGCTTATGCGCTTTGCCGTGACGCGCGGCGATTCTGCCGAGCTCGACCATTCGGCCTTTTTGTCCGACTTGGACTTTATCGTCGCCGACTTTGCAGGGCTCGACCTTAAGGACCTGGATATCGGCGAGTTTTTAACCTCGCTGTTAAATCTGGCGCGCAAAAACGACGTTGAGCTGCCGAGCGTGGTGACGATGTTCGCGCGTGGCATGGTGACACTCGAGGGTCTGCTGACCGAGTATATGCCCGACGTCAACATGATCCAGATCATCCAGACGCACATCAAAAACGAGAAGAGCACCTATGCGCGCGTCCGCGAAATGGGGCACGATCTTGCCGCGAGCAGCTATCGCGCGGCAAAAGGCTCGCTCGAGGCGGCCGAGTATCTGGGCTTGGCGTCGCGCATGCTCACGCGCGGCCAGCTTAAGGTGAACACGCAGATCATGAGCAGCGATAAGGCGCTGCGACAGCTGGGTGGAATTGTCGACCGCATGTCGATGGCAATTGTGATCGCCGGCCTGTTTATCGGCTCGTCGGTGGTGTACTACGCGCGCATCGAGCCGGTTGTGTTCGGTATCCCGGTCATTGGCTTTATGGGCTACGTGAGTGCGCTGGCGCTGGCGCTGATGCTGGGCCGCGAGATCTGGCGCAACAGTCACGGCGGCAAGCGGTAGAGACTGCGACCGTCACCGCATTCTCCTATCGCAAACCATAGCTTTTACCTTGGGCTTCGCCTGCGTGCGGGGTCCTTTTGCGTGCTACCATATTGACAGTAATAATCGATGGCCTAGATGGTGGTGCGGAGACGCACGAATGCGCGGTTTTCCTGCGCGTTTGGGAGAATCGGGGTGCAAGTCCCCGGCTGTACCAGTAACCGTAATTCCTCTTGGCCCGGGATGGTCGCGCCGCAGATCGGACGGCGCGCCCGGGTCGGTAAGGTTAAGTCGGATCGCCTCCCATCTTGCACGCGGCCGCGGCGCATGCCGCCGGTACGCGTTGGGCTCTGGAGGGAAGGGGGGACCCCGATGGGGGTACTCGAGCGCAATGTGCGCGATGACGTGGGGCAGCCGCTGGGCTATGCTCCAAGTGTAGACAGTAGGAGACAAATGGATATGTTTGAGGACGAGTGCCAGCGCGCCTCGTGGCGTCGTCATGGAGCGATTGCCCGCGGCATAGCCAAGCGCGGTCTGGTGGCGTTCCTGGCTTTTGCCATGGCTTTTGGTACCACGCCGGCGCAACTTTGGGCCGAGGGCACCGAGGGCATTGCCGAGACTGTGGCCCAGGCTGCGACGGGCGGCGAGGGCGCGGCTGCCGAAGGCGCCGACGATGATGCCGCCGAAAATGCCGCTGGCAGCGATAACGCGACGGCTGGTGATGCTGTCAATACAGAGGGTTCGGCTGCGCCGGTATCCGTCGCTTCCGAGCAGGGCGATGCGTCCGACTCCGTCGCCGTTTCCGCACGTTCGGCATATGTGACCGTTAACTCGGCTGAAATTATTGATGCTGACGGCAAGGGGCTTGCCTATGGCAGCGGTATCGCCAAGGTTGGCGATACCGTTAAGGTCGCAGCCTATTATTGGGACGACTACGACTGGGACGACGTCGAGATTTCCCAGACCGAGTACGCGAAACTGGGTTACCAGTGGTATGTCGGCAATAGCCAGTCTGCCGCTCCGACGGCGTCGGGCTACACCGCTATCGAAGGCGCAACTGCTCGTGAGCTCAAGCTGACCTCCAATCTTGCCGGCAAGTATGTCGCATGCCGTGTTACGTATGGCGCCGGCGCCGGCGACTACGAGTTCACGGCAAGCCTCAAGTATCCCGTAGAGGCTTCTGCCGAGCCCGAGGCCCCCAAGTCTGATGAGGCTAAGAAACTGGACGAGGCGGTTGCGAAGCTCAAAGCCGATGGCTATTCAGGCTGGTATCCCAATCCATCCCAGGGAACCGATACCAACATCTGCTCCATGCTTTCGGCGAAGCTTGCCAACTTGGGCTACTCGGATATCAAGGTTTCGCTTGCGGGCGTAACCTATGGCGGCCGCGATCCCAAGCAGGATGGTGGCATCGCGGATGATGGAAAGATCTCCTATTTCTTCCTGTCTCCTGCAGATAAGACTTCCGCGCTTGATTACTCGCTGCTTCGCCAGTTTACGCCGACGTATACGCTGACGCTTGGCTCCGAGAGTGTGTCGTATACACCCGGTCGCGCATCGACGCTCGCATGGGACGGCGGCAAGGTCATCGCCTATCTTAAGGCGGCATGGGCTCATGCTGAGGGTCTGCCCGACGAGATTGAGGCGGGCGTCACGCAGGGAACGCTTCCCAGCTCAATCAGCATCAACGGTATAAAGGTTGCTTCTATTGACTGGATGAGTCTTGATGACTCTGTTGCCAAGGTGAATTCCAGCTACGGCGATCCGACGGTTACGTATACTCACGGTATGACCGACCAGACTGCTTGGCTCACGGCTACGCTCTCGCTGGCGGTTCCTGGCTACAATAATGCCCCGTCAAACGGGACGGCTTATCTTGTCACCTATACCGTCAAGGCGAAAACTCAGGAGCAGATCGATGCCGAAAAGGCCGAGCTGTCAGCTGCGCTTGACCGCATTGTGCTCAAGGATTTCGCTACCCAAAAGGTAATCGATGCCAATGCCGTTGAGGGCGACATCCAGCTGCCCAATACCCGTCGTTCTGGCATCGACGCTCCATCCGGCGCCAAACTCTCCTACGCATCGAACAATGAGGCTGTTGCGAAGGTCAACGGCTACCGCGTGGTTGTTACCCGTGATACCAAAGGCGTCTCGAATGAAGTAGTTATTACGGCTACGCTTGCCAAGGACGGCATAACCGTAACGCGCGACATCGTCATCAAGGTTAAGCCCATCGACGATTCCGAGATTGACCAAGCTGTGGCATTTATGCAGCAGGTCAAGGATGCCTACGCAAAGTCTCTGCTCGGCGCTAACGCTTCGGTTGACGCGGTTACCGAGAATCTGTCGACCTTTGCCGAGGCGGTGCCTACGGCAGACGGCGGCATCGAGTACCGCAAGGGTAAGGACAGCAAGCTGTCCGGCGTTGTGGCAGCAGACCTTCCTGGATACGACGCGATGTCGGGGAACGACTGGCGCACGTATCGTACGAGCGACACCTCGGTCATCTCGAACGAAAATCTAAAGGTGACGCGCCCCAAGGCCGATACCCTTGTTACGGTCGAGAGCAACCTGACGTACGCCAAGTACGAATCTCTGGCGAAGGCGCATCCCGAGAACGCTAAGCTGCAGAGCCTCATTAACCAGAGCGTTAAAGCGACGTATCGCGTTGTTGGTACGGCCGATCATTCCGACCCCAAGATTTCCGTTGCCTTTAAGCTCGTCGGCGTCGACGCCAACGGCAACGACGAGGTTTGGGCCGATTCCGCCAAGAGCGTCGTTTACGGCTCGACTGCCGGCGATGTGATTGAAGACGCCTTAAAGGGCATGACCCATACCGCGACCGGTGTGGGCACGGCAGGGTACTATCTGAGTGATATCACTTCGGCGGATGGTCGCAAGCTGGGCTGGGATGCGTCGACGGGCAAGTACTGGCAGCTTTTTGTTAACGGGAAGGCGTCTGAGGTCGGCGCCGGCCAGGTTCACCTCGCCCCCGGCGATAGCGTCGTGCTGTATTACTCCGCCTTTGGCGCAAGCCTTGACGATGCGAGTAAGGCTACCGTCAAAGCCTCGGTGAGCTTCATCGGACCGGATGAGAATGGCGGCAACTCCGTATGGGCGTTTGCCAGCGACGTCAAGATGTCTGATGGATCCACCGCTGCCGATCTTACCGAGCAGGAGCTCAAGGCCGCAGGTCTCACCTATGACAGCCAGGATACGTCCGGTGCGTCGTTCTACCTTGCCAGCATCACCCGCAACGGCAAGACCTATGGCTGGGACCAGTCGACCGGTAGGTACTGGCAGCTCTATGTCAACGGCGAGTATTCTCAAAAGATGGCGGGCCAGATTACCCTCAAGCCGGGAGACAAGGTTCAGTGGGTCTACACTGCAGATAACGAGAAGCCCCTCGAGGGCCTCATCGTCAATCCCTTCGCTTCGCGTCCGGACTGGACCGCAAGCTGGAACGGCTTTGGCAATGCGGGCGGCACGACGCTCGTGAACACGCCGACGCCCACCGAGTCTGCCGCGGAGCTGTGGAAGGTCAATCTGGCCACGGCTGCCGATAAGTGGGTTTCGCTGGGCGACCCCATCATTGCGGGCGGCTACGTTTTCGTTACCACGAACTCCGAGCTCGTCAAGATCGACAACGCGGGCAAGGTTGTTGCGCGCGTTTCCAAGGGCGGGACCACTAACTATTTCTCGCGTCCTGTGTACGCGGATGGTCTGATTATCTCGGCAAACGACGATGGTTCCGTGTACGCCTTTTCTGCCGAGACACTTGAGTGCGTGTGGAAGACCTCTGCGCTCGAGGCTCCTGCCGCGGGCGGGCGCTATCAGGCGAATTCGACCATGACGGTAGCGAACGGCTGTGTATACGCCGAGTTTGTCACGGGTGCCGGCGCTTCCGGTACCGCAACGGGCGGGGCCATGGTTTGCATCGATATTGCGACGGGCAAGATCGTCTGGTCGGATGTCATCACAAAGACCGGTTCCTCGACCGGCGAGGGTTACTACTGGGCGGGTGCCGCCGCTTCCGGCTCCGATCTTGTTATCGGTGACGAGAGCGGCTGCGTGAAGCTCATTGACGGCAAATCCGGCAAGGTCAAATCTTCTGTGAGCCTGTCTGGAAATCCCGTTCGTGCAACGATCGTTTCTGCCGGTACCGAGGGTGGCAACCCGGTCTTTTTGGCGATCGGTCGTCAGCCGGCTACGCTCTATAAGATCGTTCGCGAAGGCGATGCCCTTCGTCTTGCTGACTCCTGTGAGTTCGCAAAGGTCTCGACCTCTACGCCTGCCGTGGCAAACGGCAAGGTCTATGTTGGCGGAAGCGACTCCTCGAATAACGGCCAGTTCACGGTTGTCGACCTTGCGTCCATGAAGGTCGAGAAAACTCTCGATATGGGCAAAATGGCCGAGGTCAAAGCCTCTCCGATTGCATCTGTGCAGGGCAGCGATGTCTACGTGTACTTTACCTGCAACAAGACTCCGGGCGCTGTCTACTGCTTTAACCAGTCAACTGGCGAGGCTGTGGAGATCTATACGCCGTCTGGCTCCAATGCGAACTATTGCACTGCAAGCGTGATCGCCGATGTCCAGGGCAACCTTTACTACACCAACGATTCCGGTACGCTATTTGCTCTCAAGGCTGCTCCGGGTTATACGGTGGCCTTCGATACGCGCGGTGGCAGCACGGTTCCCAGCGCTATGACCGCACAAAACAAGACCATGATTGCCCCTGCGAACCCCGAGCGCTCCGGTTACACCTTTGCAGGCTGGTATAAGGATGCCGATTGTAATCAGGCTTGGAATTTCTCCAAAGACGTCGTGACGGCCGATATGACGCTCTACGCCAAGTGGACCAAGAATGCCGTTAACCCTGGCGGTAACGGTGGCTCTGGCTCCAATGGCGGCTCGGGTAATGCCGGTGCTGGTTCTGGTTCCGGTAACGGCACAAACGGCCAGCAGAGCGGCGGCGCTGTTTCGCCTGGGCAGAAGCCGGTGTCGTCGACCACGACCGAGACCAAGGACGGCAAGGATTCCAAGAAGGATTCCGGCAAGGGCGACAAGAAGGACAGCAAGAAGTCTGACAAGAAGTCCGGCAAGTCCAGCTCCAAGTCCGATACGGGCTCGGCTGCCGCGACTACCGCTAAGAAGTCCGCTGAGGCTCTGGCGCAGCAGTCTGGCTTCAACCCGCTCGCCATTGTCGGCGTAGCGGCCGGCGTGATCGGGCTTGCGGTCATTGGCGTGTTCGTGTTTACCAAGCGCCGGTAGGTGAGAGCTGTGTCCAATAAACCTCAGGATGCCGACTCCAAGCAACCCGACTCGTCGTTCATTCAGCTCGACGATGCTAAGCAAAAGGGCGCCGCCTCGGCGGCGTCCGCCCCTCGGCGCAAGGCGCTGCTTGGCTCTCTGACGGCCGTCTGCATCGCGCTGATTGTCGTCTCGCTGGGCTTTGTTCACCCTTCCGCCAGCGGTGCCTGGTCCATCGATTGGATCACTCGGGCCGTGGCGGGGAGGAGCGTTGCCGACTCTGGCTCTATCGCCTCTCGCAAGATGGAGACAGCGGGCTCCTCGTCTTCCGACGCTGTGGACTCCGAGTCCAAGGACTCGAATGAATCGGATTCCAAGGACGCTTCCGAGTCTTCGGACAAGAAGTCGGGCAAGGAATCGAAAGAGAAGAAGTCCGAAGACAAGGGCGGCAAGAAGTCCAACAACGCGTCTGCCGGACAGGACTCCGAATCCGCTGGTGGATCGAGTTCTTCAAACGGCTCCTCTTCGGGCGGCGGCTCGGTGTCTGACGGTGGGTCTGTATCCAAAGGCGACAGCGCCTCTGCTGGCAATCAGGGCGGCTCGCAGCAGCCTGGCTACATTACTGTGACGGTCTCTGTGACGTCGAGTGCCGTGGGCAATCCTGTGTCTTCTGGCGGTACGTTCACCTTCAACGAGGGCGCTACGGCCTACGATGCTTTGTGTGCACTGGGCCTTTCCGTCAATGCGCACGGTTCGTCGTACGGCACATATGTCGCCGCTATCGGTGGTTTGGCTGAGAAGGAGCACGGTGGTACAAGCGGCTGGATGTATTCCGTCAACGGCGTAACGCCCAACACGGCTTGCAGCAACTATGTTCTCTCCAATGGCGACAGCGTGGTCTGGTATTACGTAACGGGCTAAATGCCTTGACATACCGCACGGAGCGGGCGGTTCGGACCAACACCCGAGCCGCCCGCTTTTAATACGGATGGGATGGGGTTCCTCAATCGAGGCTCAACCGGAAATTGCATCCCACCCTGAAGGTGAATTCCGGGACATACTTTCCGCTAGGACGGCGTTGCGGAAGCTGCATCCCATTCTGAGGCTGCAATCTGGGATACACTTTCCGGAACGGCGTTCATGGGGAAACTGCGTCCCATTCATGCACCGTAGCCCGCCTTCCTCGGCAGACTCTGCAAACAAAAAGCCGGTTGGAACGAGAATTCCAACCGGCTGCGAAGCGAGATTATGTTTGGCCGTCTACGACCGTGCGCCTTCGAGGAAAAAGCGACGGCTAAAGTAGTTGTACCAGGTGACCAGGAACGTGGCGATGGCCTTCATGGCCTGGTAGCCGATGCTCAAAAACGTGACGCCCACAAACATGTACAGGTCGTTGAGGCCCAGACCGATCACCGACAGGATGGTAAAAATCGTGAACTCGCGCTTACGGCTCATGCCCTCGCGATGGTCGAACACGTACTTCATGCTGAGCCAGTAGTTGACCACGACGGACGTGGTAAACGAGACCGTCGTGCTCATCAAAAAGTCGAGGTGAAACAGCTCGACGAGCGCAATAAGCATGCCCCAGTCGACGCCAAAGGAGATAAGACCCACGACAGCGAACTTGAGGAACTGCTTGGTATGAGGTTGTGCCAGCGCGTTGCGCACGTAATCACATCCAATGCGTTGATGAATCGAGCAACAAGATACTTTAGAGCTTTTGCATGGCAAACGTAAGGTCTTTGGCAAGAACTATACGAACTCGCCAAATATTCAAGTGGAAATCCGCAAACGCTGCAAATCTTCCCGTAAACGAGCAAGGCTCAGGCAACGCTGCGCTTGACGCGCGTCATCCGCAGATCCCCGTGGTGCAACGAGGAGGCCGACCTATTTGGCCTGCTCGCCCTCTAGGAAGATCTTTCGCGTTACAAAGTTGTAGACCATGACGAGCGCGGTAGCGCAAATCTTGGCGATATTGGCCTCGAGGCCCAGGCCGGCGTTGAGGGCAAGCACGATGCCGTCGTTGAGCGCCAGGCCAATAACGGATAGCACGACAAAGATGATGAACTCGCGGCGGCGGCTCATGCCCTCCTTGTGTGCAAACACGTACTTCATGCTCGCGACGTAGTTAAAGATGAGCGAGACGATAAAACCGCTGGTGTTGGCGATCAAGATGTTGAGGCCCAGGCCGTAGTGGAGCAGATTCATGATGCCAAAGTCGATGACGGTGGCAACGACGCCGACGACGCCAAACTTTATGATCTGCGCAAGGAGCTTTTGCATGGTACCTGCCTTAGGGTGGCGCCGGGGCGCCGCGGGGATGACAAACCTAGCAAGTTTAACCAATCCCCACAGGCGGGGCTAGGAGCGCTCCTCGATAGCACCGTTTCTATATGCATCGAGGAGCTGGCGCAGGTCTTGGATCTGACTGCGAATCTTGACGCCGGTATCGGTGTCGCTCACCATGCGGCGCCGGTCGGCCTCGTCAAAGCGGTTGGTCTCGCTCTCGATATCGATGTTGCGGGTGAGCGCCTCGGCAACGCTGGTAAAGGCCTGGTGCGACTTGAGGCGGCATCCGCGCGAGCTCGAGATGAGCGTGTAGCCGGCGATGCCCGTTTTGGGGTGGTAGGCGCGACAGAAACCGCCGTCGATGACCAGCAACTTTCCGTTGGCGCGGATGGGCTGCTCGCCCTTGGTGGTCTTGACGGGCGTATGGCCGTTGATGATATGGCCCGTCGGCGAGCAAGCCATGGGGGCGACGCCAAACTCCCGCATGATGTCGTCGCAAACGGACGAGGACGTGGTGAGCGTGTAGTACGGGTCCATCGGCTCGACCCACGTGCTCTTATCGGCAATGTAGGCGCGCTCGAAGGTGCGCACCACGCGTCCGCTGGCGGGTGAGTTAAAGCCGATCCACAGGTACCACATCCAATCGAGGGCATCGCGGTCGCCGACGCGCCAGGCGCGACGGGCGATATAGTCGCAAAAATCAAAATAATCGCGGCCGGCGTGCCAGGTACCCAGGCAGTTCATGCTGCTAAAGGTGCCGTCTTCGTTGAGCGGTACGCAGCCGTGGAACAGCAGATTGCCGTTGGCGACCTTATACATGGAGCCGTGGGTATAGAGGAAATCGATGTGGCGATGCAGATGATCGGCGGTGACAAACTCGGACACGAGCTTGTCGATGATGTGCTGCTCCTCGGGCGTGAGCGTGTAGGGGTCCGCTGGATCGACGGTGGGGAAGTCGTTAGTCGTGAGCGGCCACACGCTGCCATCGGCGAGGGTGACCGTGCCGGCATCGTGATCGACCTTGTCGAGCAGTAGACGGTCGGCCATGTCGAACTCGGGGTGGCGCTGGATAATCTGGCCCTCGAGCTTAAAGAGTAGAACGTTGATGGCTTTGATGAGCGGGCTGATGGGCTCGCCGGCGGTATAGGTGGCGTTGGCAAAGGCGACAAGCTCGCGCAGCGAGATGCCGTAGTCGTTCTCGAGAATCTCGTAGTTGTCGTAGCGCAGGTTGTTGCGTAGCACCGTGGCGATGCAGGCGGGCTCGCCGGCAGCGGCGCCCATCCACAACAGGTCGTGATTGCCCCACTGAATATCGAGCGAATGATAGGTGAGCAGGCGGTCCATAATCTTGGCCGCGCCGCCGCCGCGGTCGAAGATGTCGCCCACCAAGTGCAGGTGGTCCACAGCGAGGCGCTTGATGAGCGAGGCGAGCGACTCGATAAAGTCGTCGGCGCTGGCGGTCTCCAAGATGGATTCGATAATGCGCTCGTGATAACGCACGCGGTAGTTGTTCTCGTCCGGATGCGTGTGCAGCAGCTCGTCGATGATGTAGGCGTAATCGCGCGGGATGGCCTTACGTACCTTGGAGCGGGTGTAGCGGCTCGAAAGCGAGCGGGCAACCACAATGAGCTGGTTGAGCATGGTCTTGTACCAGGTGGGCGAGTCCTCGTGCCGGCTGCGGACCAGATCGATCTTCTCGCGCGGGTAGTAGATGAGCGTGCACAGCTCGCCCTTTTCGTTAAAGGAGAGCGTGTCGCCAAAGATTTCGTCGACATGCTCGCGCACGACGCCCGAGCAGTTGTTGAGGATGTGCATAAAGGCTTCGTACTCGCCATGCACATCGCTCATAAAATGCTCGGTGCCCTTGGGCAGGTTGAGGATGGCCGAGAGGTTGATGATCTCGGTGAATGCGGATTGCTCGGTGGGGAACTGTCTCGACAGCAGGCGCAGATACTTGAAGTCTTGCGGATTGCGATCGAATGCGACCATGAAACACCTTCCGATGTGGTTGGTAAAACTGATAAACAGCGTCAAACGTTTATCAGTATGCGCCGCTTTTGTTTCAATTGGGGTTAGGAGATTGAATTGTTGGCCGAACGGTTTGCTACCTTGATTATCAACTTTATCCGAACACCTCCCACATTCATCCGCACATGTGCGGATGAATGTGGGAACCCGATACCCTGAGGGCCGGATCGGTGGATTGGCAACACCTATTTGGACGATTCCGGGAGGGACAGCCCCGCCTCCCTGAACTCGACCGGAGACATGTAACCCAGCGTCGAGTGGATCCTGAAGTTGTTGTACCAGTGCACGTAGTCCGAGAGCTTGGCCCGGAGCTCGCGCGTCGTGCCGAACGTCTCGCGGTGGACGAGCTCGGCCTTC
>NZ_JBQKDI010000003.1:0-182176 GCF_052121915.1 Collinsella sp. LCP19S3_B11 | reverse complement strand
CCCCCCCCCCCCCCCCCCCCCCCCCCCCCCCCCCCCCCCCCCCCCCCCCCCCCCCCCCCCCCCCCCCCCCCCCCCCCCCCCCCCCCCCCCCCCCCCCCCCCCCCCCCGCCCGCCCCCCCCCCCCCCCCCCCCCCCCCCCCCCCCCCCCCCCCGCACATGGTCGAGGACGTTCTGAAAGCTGAAAGCTGAGCCCGGCCACCGCCGGACAGTTCCACCGCTACTCGCAGAGCAGCTTGGCGATCTGGACGGCGTTGGTTGCCGCGCCCTTACGGATTTGGTCGCCACAGCACCAGAAGGTGATGCCACGCGCGGCCTCGGGGTTCGAGATGTCGCGGCGCACGCGACCGACCCAAATCAGGTCCTGGTCGGAGGTGTCCATCGGCATGGGGAATCGGTCGTGCGCATCCTCGGCACCCAGGTCGTCGACCAGCTTGACACCCGGGGCAGAAGCCAGCGCAGCACGGGCCTCCTCGACCGTAATGTCGCGCTCAAACTCGAGCGTAATGCTCTCGGAGTGCGAGCGCAGCACAGGCACGCGCACACAGGTGCAGTTCACGCGCAGCTCGGGCAGGTGCATAATCTTGCGACCCTCGTTTTGCAACTTCATCTCCTCGGAGGTAAAGCCCTCCTCCTTGACGCCGCCAATCTGCGGAATCAGGTTGCTCGCCAACTGGGCGGCAAATGCGCGCGGCTCGGGAATCTCCTCGCCACGACCCAGGGCGGCCAGCTGGGCCTCGAGCTCGGCCATACCGGGAGCACCAGCGCCCGAAGCCGCCTGGTACGTCGAGACGATCATGCGCTTCACGCCGGCGAGCTTGTGCAGCGGCCAGGTGGGAACCAGGCCGATGATGGTTGCGCAGTTAGGGTTAGCGATAAGGCCGTGATGCCACTTGATGTCGTCGGCATTGATCTCGGGCACGACGAGCGGCACCTCGGGATCCATGCGGAAGGCGTGGCTGTTGTCGACCACGACGGCGCCACGCTTGACAGCCTCGGGCAGCAGCTCCTTGGCGATATCGTCGCCGGCAGCGCCGAGTACGATGTCGCAGCCCTCAAAGGCCTCGGGGCAAGCCTCCTCAATAACAACCTGCTCGCCGCGGAACTCGACGGTCTTGCCCGCAGAGCGCGCGCTCGCCAGCAGCTTGAGCTTGCCAACCGGAAACTCCTGCTCGTTGAGGCACTCGAGCATCTGGGTGCCCACGGCCCCCGTCGCGCCCAAAATAGCAACCGTGTACTGTTTCATGCTTCCCCCTTTAAAGGTTGTGGCTTTTGCCCGCACGCCGAGCAGGCAGGATATTCTTGCCCAGTGTATACAAGAACGGGGCGGACACGAAACCCACCCCGTCGAAAAGAAACCGAAACGAAACGCCCCGCACTAGATTTTTTGGAACATGCCTCAAAACCCACTCATGCGCCAAAAGGTAGATTTCTAGACATATCCCAAAAATCTACCGGAATGGTCGCTATTTGTGGAGGGCAGCCAGGGCGGGTTCAATCGGTGCAGGAGCCTCCAGATCGGAGACCTTCACAATGCCGTTCTCGTCGGAGAAGGCACGGTAAATGGTCTGAATCGCCAGGTCGAAGTCCTTATCCTCGACACCGATAATGATGTTGATCTCGTCGCAGCTCTGCGAAATCATGCGCACGCTCACGCCAGCCTGGCCGAGCATGCCAAACAGGTGGCCGGAAATACCTGCGCGGCCGCGCAGGTTACGACCGACGGTCGCGATGAGCGCCAGGCCCTCGACAACCTCAATCTCGAGCGGCTCAACCTCCTGCTGGATGTCGCCCACGAGCGAGTACAGCGAATCGTGCACATCCTGCTCCTGCACCACGGCGCCAAAGCGGTCGACGCCGGTGGGCATGTGCTCGACGGAAACGTCATAGCGCTCGAAGACCGAAAGTGCACGGCGCATAAAGCCGACGCGGGGCTTGGTGCGATCGCGGGCCACGTTGATGGCGACAAAACCGCGCTTGCCGGTCACGCCGGTAATGATGGGCTCCGCCTCGCCCTCATCAGCCGTCTCGCTAATGATGGTGCCGGGGTCCTGCGGCGCATTGGTGTTCTTGATGACCAGCGGAATACCCGCCTCGCGCACGGGGAACACGGCCTCCTCGTGCAGGACGCTTGCGCCCATGTACGAAAGCTCGCGCAGTTCCTCGTAGGTAACGCGCGCAATGGGCTGAGCCTCGGGAACAATACGCGGATCGGCAGAGTAGAAGCCCGAGACGTCGGTCCAGTTCTCGTAAAGGTCGGCGCCCAGACACTTGGCCAGGATCGAGCCCGAGATATCGCCGCCGCCACGATCGAGCAGCTTAATCTGGCCCTCACGCGTCGCGCCGTAGAAACCGGGCATAACAAAGCCGCCCTGCTGACCGTACTCCTGCACCAGCTCGGAGGTGCGGTTCATGCTGAGCGTACCGTCGTGATGGAACGCCACAACCGTCGCGGCGTCCAGGAACGGCAGGCCCAGGTACTCGGCCATCAGGCGAGCGGTGAAGTACTCGCCGCGGCTCACAAGCTCCTCGGTGGAGTAGCCGCCCGAGCGGGCGCGCTCGGCAAAGGCCGCGAACTCCTCACGGATGGGATAGGTGAGCTCCAGCTCGTCAGCGATATCAAAATAGCGCTGGCCAATGTCCTCGAGCAGCTCCTCACACGACACGTGATACTTAACGTGCGCGTTAACCAGGTAGAGCAGGTCGGTCACCTTGGTGTCGCCCTTAAAGCGGCGACCGCAGGCGGAAACCACCACAAAACGGCGGGCCGGGTCGGCATCGACGATGGCCTTGATCTTCTTAAAGTGTTCGGCGTCGGCGACCGACGAGCCGCCAAACTTGGCAATCTTAATCATGGGCTGGAGGTTACCTTTCTAAAAGCCTCTGCGAACCTGTTTTGCGCGCTCTGATACCATGGTTTCACCGATTGGGACCAAGGCATCCGAGGAGCAGTGTTATATGGGAACTTATCATAGTACACGAGGACGCACTTTATCGTGCTCAAGTAAGGTGGCAATCCGCACCGGCATCGCTCCCGACGGGGGTTTGTTTGTCTCGGACGAGCTCGGCACCCAGCAGGTCGATATCAGCTCGCTTGCAGATAAATCGTACTTTGAAATCGCTCAAGATGTGTTGGGAATGTTACTGAATGATTACACGGGCGAAGAAATTTCGGCCTGTGTGAATGAGGCATATCGCGGCACGTTCGCGAGTGAAGAGGTTACGCCGCTCGTCAAACTCGACGCTGCGCCGGGCGCTGACGCCCCTCAGACCTATGTGATGGAGCTCTTTGGCGGCCCCACGAGTGCCTTTAAGGACGTCGCCCTGCAGATGCTCCCCCGCCTCATGGCCCGCACTTCCGCCAAGGACGGCGGCGCCGAACGCATCATGATCGTCACCGCCACGTCGGGCGACACCGGCAAGGCCGCACTCGCCGGTTTTGCCGACGCTCCGGGCACGGGCATCACCGTCTTTTATCCCGAAGGCAAAGTCAGCCGCGTGCAGAATCTGCAGATGTCCACACAGGAAGGCGATAACGTCGCCGTCTGCGGCATTCGCGGCAACTTCGACGATGCCCAGAGTGCCGTCAAGCGCATCTTTGCCGATAAGGAGCTTGCCGAGCGCTTGGAGGCCGCCGGAACGGTGCTTTCGAGTGCCAACTCCATCAACGTCGGCCGTCTGGTGCCGCAGGTCGTCTACTACTTTGCCGCCTATGCGCAGCTGTTGCGCGCCGGCGCCATCGAGGCCGGCGACGCTGTGGAGTTCTGCGTACCGACCGGCAACTTTGGCGATATCCTGGCCGGCTACTATGCCAAGCGCATGGGTTTGCCCGTCGCCAAGCTCATTGTCGCGAGCGACAAGAACAACGTGCTGGCTGACTTCCTGACCACCGGCGTCTACGACCGCAACCGTCCGTTCTTCACGACCATCTCGCCGTCGATGGACATCCTCATCAGCTCCAACCTGGAACGCATGCTCTACTTCCTGTCCGATGGCGACTGCGAGCTTGTTGCCGGCCTTATGGAGCAGCTGGCAAAGACTGGTCACTATGAGGTTCCCGCCGACCTGCTGGCAAAGATTCAGAGCGTCTTTGGCTGCGGCTGGGCCAGCGAGGACGAGGTCCTCGCTGCCATCAAGAGCTGCTGGGATGCGAACGGCTACGTGATTGACCCGCACACCGCTTGCGGCTATCACGTCTTTGAAAAGGTCGCTCCCGCCGAGGGCGCCAAGGCCCGTGTGCTGCTTTCGACCGCCAGCCCCTACAAGTTCCCGCGTGCCTGCTGCGATGCTCTGGGTCTCAACGTTCCCGAGGACGACTTTGAGGCCATGCGCGTGCTCGAGCAGGCCACCAATACGGCCGCACCGGCACAGCTCGCCGAGCTCGAATCCAAACCCGTCCGCTTCGAAGACGTCTGTGACGTCGATGAGATGGCAAGCTACGTCGAGTCTGCAGCAAAAAAGATGGCTACCAACTAAAACCCTTATTAAGCGCCGGCGAAAGCCGGCGCACCTTCTTTTATCAGATAACCCCCGGGATGATGACGAACGCGCACAGCGTGCCTGGCTGTTTAGTTCGTCGCGAGTTCCGCACAAGCAGCAAACTAAACAGCCAGGCACGCCAGGAGGACCCACATGATCAAGATCACCGTCCCAGCAACCAGCGCCAACCTAGGCATCGGCTACGACACCCTCGGCATGGCCGTCAGCCTCTACTCGCACTTCACCTTCGAGCGCGCTGACAAGCTCACCATCACGGGCTGCCCCGAGGAGTTCCAAAACGAGAACAACCTGGTCTACGTCAGCTTTGTCGATGCGCTGGCCGCATGGGGCGAGCCGGCTTTTCCCGTCGCCATCGACATTCAAACCGATGTACCCGTCGCTCGCGGCCTGGGTTCCAGCTCCACTTGCGTCGTCGCTGGCATTATGGCCGCCGCCGCACTGACAGGCCACACCGTCGACCGCGCTGAGCTCGTCCGCATTGCCACCGAGGTCGAGGGCCATCCCGATAACGTCGCTCCCGCCATCCTGGGCGGCGCCGTCTGCTCCTTTACGCCGACCGATTCGCTCCCCCAGTGCCTGCGCTACGAGGTGAGCGATCGCTTGCGTTTTATTACCGTGATTCCGCCCTACGAGGTTCACACGAGCGAGGCGCGCAAGGTCGTGCCGCAGGAGATTCCGCTCTCCACCGCCGTATGGCAAATGGGCCGTATCGCCGGCATGACGCGAGGCCTGGAGGCCGGCGACCTCGACCTGATTGCCGCCGCCAATGACGACCGCATCCAGGAGCCCTATCGTCGTCGCCTGATTCCCGACTACAACGCTGTGCGCGACACCTGCCTTAACGGCGGCGCCAAGACCATCTGGATCAGCGGTTCGGGCTCTACCCTTATGGCTGTGACCGACGACACTATCGTGGCAAAATTCCTGCAGGTCAAGCTGCGCGAGCAGTTCCCCAAGTGTGAGACGCATATTCTAACGTGCGACACTGAGGGCGCTCAAATCGAGTACCTGTAGCGCCCTGTCTCATTGCTCTCACCGGTCTCCTTGGGGTTTCCCCTGAAAACGTCCTCGATCATGATTTGCCCGGGCGTCCGCTTCGCGCGAGGGGGCAATTCGATCTGCGGATTGTTTTCAGGGGAAGCCCCAAGGAGACCTACGCGACCTCGACAGGATAATCGCATTCGCTGATTTAATATTGCGCCCCTTCGGAGCTGCGGATAAGCGGGCCTCGTGCTGCGGAATGTTTTTAAGGGGATGCCCCCGGGTGGCCCTATGGCAACGTGGCTAGCGATGTCTATAGGGACCCACGCTTTGAAGGGGCGCCGGGCTGAAATTATGGCCCTTTATTGATAGGGGCTCTTGCTAGGCTGGAGCACTTACCAGCAACAGGCTTCGACTATGTGCTTGGTTTACGCCGCACTGGGTTCCTTGTATTCGAAGACTGGTTCTAGGAGGTCTTCGATGTTGCAGTGGAGGACTTTTGCTATGGCTCTTACGCTTGTTACCGAAGCCTCATTGATGTTTCTCTGGCGCTGCTCGTACATTTGGATTGAGCGGAGTGACACACCCGATTCGTATGCTAGGTCTTGTTGGGTTTTCTTAAGTTTCTTTCTTGCTAACGCAAGTTTGGTTTGCCTGGACGCTTTTTTCGCCATATCGCAGACGAGGCGAACCACTCGTTCCTCCGAGGCTTCGTGCCAGGGGTAATACAGACTGCGCAGCACATCAAATGGAACGACATGCAGCAAATCTTCGAAAGACTCTCCTAGGCGCCACTGCAGGTATGCCAGCATCCAGCCCGCCCAATATTCCGGCGTCTTCTCAAATCGATAGGTGCAGTCCGGTATAGGCCTGTTTTGATAGCCCGACCTTTCAGCGATAAGCGCGAACAGCTCAACACCCGATTTTCCCGACACTACCCATGCGTTGCCGCGTTCAAACTCGCGAGCAACCCCGCTCAGGCAAAAGAGTTCAGCAACTTCAGATCCTTCTGCTCCATAGTCATTGACGGCATAGTCGAAGCAGTCGCCGAGGTTGTTCATTGCGTCCTCGAGGTAGTAGACGGGATATGTCCTACTCGGCCCACGATCTGTTAACTCTTGGATCATTTAAATCAACCCTCCCTGCCATTAAATCCCTAATGTCGATGCCTTCGGAATCGAACCCATTGACCGTATCCAAGTATTTGCGTCGAGCATTCTGCTCTCGCTCAAAACGCTTGGGATAAAACTCAGACCCCGAAGCCCGCTTCCAATCGCAGAATCTAATCATCGAAAATGCGCGCTCGCTCATAAGGGCATATTGGATACCCAAATCACCCAAGCACATGATTCGTTGCAGCTGTCTGAGCGATATCATGCCGCTGACAAACTGTCTTGCAAACGAAAAATAGGAGTCGTCAGCACGATAGCCTCGAATAACGTCATAAGGAGATGTATCAATTAAGCAGTTATCAAGTAGATAGCGAAGCCCTTCACGCGCCAATGGCGTCGAAACATTGAACTCTCTGTTATTCGCCAGAATTGCAAGCCAATTGAGGATTGAAAACTCCCCAGACTCCAAATCCAAGACCGAAAGGCCATCTAAATCAAGCTCATATCGATTGGCAACGCCATCAGACTCGGTCCGGCATGCCCATTCCATCGCCATTTCCTCATGTGGCGTGCAATAAAACCCGCGCCCATAGTCATTGAATTGTCTGCATTTATCCAACGACGGACGTTCGACAACAACCTCCGACCCGTGCCAAAGCTCCATATCGACCTCCGAATAAAAATATCACCCCAGTGATAGTGTACCAACAACTATCACTGGGGTGATATAGATAGATGCAAACTATTGTCTGCCAAGAGCCCCTACTAGAGGCAGGCCTCGGCAATGCGGCGCTTGAGCTCGTCGATGCCGGTGCCGGTCTGGGAGCTTGTGATAATTACGTTTTCGGCCGGGACGTTGAGTTGCTTTTTGATGGCTGCCGCTTGGCGGGCCTGCTGGGTGCGGCTGAGTTTGTCGGCCTTGGTGAGGCAGACGATAAAGTTGAACTCGTTGCCCTGCAGGTAGTCGATCATGTCATGGTCGAGCTTGCTGGGGTCATGGCGAATGTCCACCAGCGACACAACCAGGTTAAAGCTGCGCTCGGAGTCGAAGAAGTCGCCGATGAGCTCGGCCCAGCGGTCGCGCTCGGCCTTGGAACGACGGGCGAAACCGTAGCCCGGCAGGTCCACAAAGTGCACGTCGTCGGCCTCGAAGAAATTGATATTGCTCGTCTTGCCCGGCGTGCTCGAAACCTTGACCAGGTTCTTGCGGCCAAAGAGCTTGTTCATGATGGACGACTTGCCCACATTGGAGCGGCCCACAAAGCTCACCTCGGGACAGGTGGACTCGGGGATCTGCGAAACCTTGCCGTAGCTGGCGACGAACTTGGCAAGCTGGTAGTTAATGGAATCGGCCATGGATACTCCTTGGTCGTAGGTTCTTACAATAGGGATGCACGATTACGCAGCGGCGATGCAGCGGACGATATCGAGTGTGATGCCGCTCGCGGTGCGGGCGTACTCGTCCAAATCGAACTCTCGCTCGCAAAACGCGTCATATGCCTCGTCACAATTATCACTGATAGCACGCAGCACCAGACAATCGACACCGTTCTTGGCTGCAATATGGGCAATCGCAGCACCTTCCATCTCAACGCAATCGGCATGCGTCGCGTCGATGGCGGCGGTGCGCATAGCGTCGCCCGTTACAAAGCGGTCACCTGTAGCGATAGTGCCAACCAGGAACTGCTTAGGGTCCTTCTCCGCAGCGGAATCGGAAGCGTCAGCATCGATAAACCCATGTTCGGCAAGCACGGTGGTGGCGATGTCAACCAGAGCCGGTGTCGAGGCAAACTCCTCAAGCTCCGGCGCCGACTCGGCGATGAGCGCCGTGTCGGTATCCAGATAGCGCAGGCACTTGCCAATAACCACGTCATTGATATGGAGTTTGGAGTTTAAGCCACCCGCAATGCCCGAAAACACAACGGCCTGCGGAGCATATTTGCTGATGAGATGCTGTGTTGCACCAGCGGCGTTTACGGTTCCCATGCCAGCGGTCGTGGCGACCACTGACAGACCGTTGAGCTCGCCGCTTACAACGCTCAAGCCTGCCTCTTGCGACACATGGGCGCCGTTCAGTTCTTCTTTAATCTGCGCAACCTCTTTTTCGAGTGCACCGATGATTGCGATGGCAGGCATACCATCCCCCAAACCTGTGAAAACTGTTTATCCACGGTATGGTACCAGCATTTTGACTCAACCGCGCAATACGAAGCCGTTAGGCCAACGCAGCGCGGGTATCGTAGAGCGCCTTGGCGATGGCGGCCACGGCCTCACTCGAACGGTCACTCCACGGCATCGATGACATGATGCTCATAATGTAGGTGTCGCCATCGACATCGATGAGGCCAGCATCGCACGTCGCATTGCAACCTGCCTCGCTGATCCAACCGGCCTTGTTACGCACCATGACATGGTCGTCCGCAATGCCGTCACGGATAAAGGACCGGGTCGTAGAGGCCAGAAGGCCCGACAGCCATTGCGACGTCTCGCTCTCGCGGCTCAAATACTCGCTCATCTCGCGCCACAACTTGGCCGAGGCGCGCGGGCAGTAGGTTGGGAAATCGCTCATTGGATCGAGCGCGACCTCGTCTTCGACGCCGAGTGCGGCAATCCAATCCTCGTAGCCATCTTGATCAAACGTTGCACGCAACGCGATAAACGAGTCGTTATCCGAGTTGACGACCGAGGTCTCGATCAGGTCGCGAACCGTCAGCCAGCCCATACTGTAGCCGCCATAGGTGCCCAGAGTATCATCGAGCGATACTTGCCCTGTCTCGACCAGTAACTCGCAGACGTAGAGTACATAGAGCGCCTTGTAGCTGCTCGCACCGTACACCTCGGCGTCCGCGTTATACGTCACGCCCTTGCCGCTCGACAGATCGTAAAACACCACACCCACGTCGCCCAATTCCTGGGCCTGATCAAGGGTATCTTGGAGCGCGGCGAGGCTCTCATCCTCAAGGACGGGGATCTGGTCATCAACCAGTGAGAAGGTCTGCACGGTATCGCCTGAGGGAATATCGTTAAAGTCCGCCTTCGAAAGCCTCGTCTTGAGGCTCGCTGTCGACAGGGTTTGACTTGCGGTGGCTTTAGATTTAGAGACCTTTTTGTTTTGCGTCTGTACCGTTGACGCATCTGAGTGTGCCATTCGCTCCGACGCGTAGGTTTTAGCGGTAATTCCGAGGATAATAACCGCCAACGTTAGCATCCCCATGGCGGCAATCTTCGTCACGCGGATGCGGGCGTCGGCAAGGCCACGCGAAGACGTGCCCTTCGTCTCATATCTGCTGCTATGCTGCGGCACATGCTCGTCCCGCGATGCGTTGTTTCGCACGTGGTCTCCTGATTGCTCCCGTTCATATACGAGCAGCATAATACCGAGCAGGCATTTCTTTCCAAAGATATTCAGAAGCGTTTAAGGTGTCTTTAAAGAAACCACAAGCGTATTTATCCAAATGGCACGATTCTGTTGCGCATCTCACCGCAACCCAGAGAGCAGTCTTTTTAGGACGGGGCTCTTTTAGCTACTTCTCCACCCTACCGGCCCCAAATGAGCTACCCCTAGCCGATGGCGTTTTTGAGTTCCGCGCGGCGTTTTTTCATGCCCGTCATGACGGCGTTGCGCAGCTCGGGCATGCGCGCGGTATCCATCTGCGGAACGCCCTCGAGCTTATAGGGAATCCCCAGCTGCTCATACTTGACGACGCCCATCGTGTGATACGGCAGCATTTCCAGGCCCACCACGTTATGCCACGGGGCAATCAGACGACCGAGTGCCTCGCACTCCTCTGCCGTGTCGGTAATGCCCGGTACTACCACGTGACGGATAACGACCTTGATCCTGCGACGCGCCAGCTCATCGCCAAACGCCAGGATGCGCGCAGGATCGCAACCGGTCAGCTTTTTATGCTCGACGGGATCGGCGTGTTTAATGTCGAGCAGCACCATATCGGTCTCGTTGAGTACGGCATCGAACTTCTCGGGATGCGCGGGGTCGAACGCATAGCCGCAACTATCCAAGCAGGTATGTACGCGACCATCGGGGTTGTTGTGCATTGCGCGGAACAGGTCGGCCAAGAACTCAGGCTGCAGGAGCGGCTCGCCGCCGGATACCGTAATACCACCGCTGCGGTAAAACTCATGGTTGCTCTGGAACTCGTCTATCAGGTGCTCGACGGTCACCATGGTGCCGCCGTTAACCGACCAGGTATCGGGGTTGTGGCAATACGCACAGCGCATGGGGCAGCCCTGAACAAACACCACAAAGCGGATGCCGGGTCCATCGACCGTTCCCATCGTCTCGATCGAATGCACGCGGCCCAGGGCAAACGCGGAGTCCTCAGGACGAGCGTCCATACCCTCGAGCTTCATCTCAGCCATTCCCGCTACCTTGCCTCTCATTGGTTTTAGCTACATAAATGCCAGAGTCATTCTAGCCTATATGCTTGATGGCGAAACGGTTTAGCGGTCAATTTGATTGTCCTATTTGGCCCCATGCAAAAGCGGCGGGAAGGTTGTCGCAACCCGCCCGCCGCCGAGGCAATAGAAATCGATAGACACCAGGCGTTACGCCTTGAGCGTGAGCACCGCGCCGAAGGCGGTCGGGCCGCAATGGCTCGAGATGACGCCGCCGACCTGAGTCCAGGTAACGTCCTTAAAGCCCAGGTCGTGCGCATAGACTTCCATGTCGTCGCGCAGCTCCTCGGAAAGGCCTACCGAATACGCCAGGCCAATGTGCGAGTAGTCAATTTCGCCCTTCGCAACCATGTGGTCAATAAAGGCGCGGGCGCACTTGAGCATAGAGCCGCGGAACTTCTTGGTCGCCACGAACTTGCCGCCCGTTACCTCAATGCAGGGCTTAATCTTGAGCAGATGGGCACCTAGGAACGCCACGTTGGACAAGCGACCGCCCGCCTTAAGGAAGGCAAGGTCGGTAGGAACAAAGCCCAGCAACACGCGGTCCATAACGGAGTTCGCGAAGGCGAAGATCTCGTCGACGGTGGCATCGGGATGAGCCTCGATGTATTTGGCGGTCTCGACGACAACAAGCGACTGGCCCACCGAGACAAAACGCGTGTCCATGGAGAACACGTAGTCGCGCCCCTCTGCCGCGATCTTCGAGGACTGATGCGAACAGGTCGTGGCCTCGGAATACGCAAGATGCAAAATGGTCGCGTCGGGCTGCTCGGCGTGAATGCGGTCGTACACGCGAGAGAAATCTGCCGGCGCGCAGCCGCTGGTCTTGGGCATCACGCCAAACTCGTTGCAGCGCGAATAGATCTCGAGCGGATCGATCGAGCCGTCCTCGACGGTCTCGTCACCAATCGTGACATGCATGGGCACACGCACGATGCCGTAGCGTTCGCAGAGCTCTGGCGTCACATCCGAACCAGATTCAACCACGATTACGTACTTGCCCATTCTTATCACGACCCATCTCGACGTTGACTTTTTAATATGTGACGCACGTCCGCCGTCCTGCTACAGAACGGTCTCCAAGCGCCAAAGAGACGCCGTCCCTTGCACAAAACAAAGGACAGCGTCTCCCTGGAAAACTCCGTTCTTAACTGAGATTTTACACGGTTTATTACTAAGTGTTACTTACTCCGCAAACGGTAGCTATACGCGATAAACGGTAGCAAGTAAGTATCCAGAACGCTCAGCCCATTAGGAGAGTTCCGCCTAAAGGGTGACTACACAGGACCCCGCCGGGGCTGTTTGGGCTACCTCCCAAAACATTCCGCAGGACGCAAGAAGCCCTCGCCGCACGAAGTGCGCAGCGAGGGCTTCTTGCATGTCCGAGGACACCAATTTAATTTAGCGTGGTTCCCTAAAGTGCGATAACGCAGGAGACCCGGCAAGGCCGGGAGCACTTTGCCTCGCAAACATTCCGCAGCCGCGAAGCGGCGAGGACGTTTGAGAGGCAAAGTGCGTAGGCCTTACCGGGTCTTCGGTGGGAGTTGAGTCCCTTTAGAACTTGTTGTGGAAGGTACGCGAAATGACCTCGTCCTGCTGCTCCTTGGTGAGCGTGTGGAAGTTCACGGCATAGCCGGAAACGCGGATGGTCAGCTGCGGGTACTTCTCGGGGTGAGCCTGAGCGTCGAGCAGCGTCTCACGGTTGAAGACGTTGATGTTCAGGTGGTGGCCACCCTTCTCGGCGTAAGCGTCGAGCATGTGGACCAGGTTGTCGGCCTGAGTCTCGGAAACTTCAGAAACCTTCATAATGTGTCTCCTTCAATCGATAGGCGCCGGCCGAAACCGTCGCACTAATCAGTAATCGTTATTGTTAGTATAGCACTAACAATAGTTACTCGCCCAGCTGATCAAGGTCGATATCACCAAAGAACACTTGGTCCTCCTTGCCGAGCGCGCCCGGGATGATGGAGAAGGTGTTGGAGATGCCGTCCTGGGCATCGCGGAACGGGAGCTTGGAAACCGAAGACAGCGAAGCGATGGCGCCCTGGCTATCGCGCTTGTGCATGGGGTTAGCACCCGGGGCGAACGGCTGGCCAGCCTTGCGGCCGTCGGGCGTGGAGCCGGTCTTCTTACCGTACACGACGTTGGAGGTAATGGTCAGAACCGAGGTCGTGGGCACGGAGTTGCGGTAGGTGTCGTTCATGCGGATGTACTCCATGAACTGGTGCACAACGTCGTGAGCGATCTGGTCGACGCGGTCGTCGTCGTTACCGTACTTGGGGAACTCGCCCTCGGTCTCGAAGTCGACGATGATGCCGTTCTCGTCA
Organism: Collinsella sp. LCP19S3_B11; assembly: GCF_052121915.1. Lineage (NCBI taxonomy): Bacteria > Bacillati > Actinomycetota > Coriobacteriia > Coriobacteriales > Coriobacteriaceae > Collinsella > Collinsella sp. LCP19S3_B11. Next base: position 168,843 of record NZ_JBQKDI010000003.1, on the reverse strand, counting down.
CGGACGGGGTGAACCTTGGCGTACTTGATGGCGGACAGGGAGTCAGCCACGACGGAAAGGCCAGCGATGCCCGTAGCGAACCAGCGGTGCACGTGCTTGTCGTGCAGAGCCATCTGGATGCGCTCGTAGCAATACTTGTCGTGCATGTAGTGAATGATGTTCAGCGAGTTGACGTACACGCCAGCGAGCCACTTCATCATGTCGTTGTACTTGGCCATAACGTCATCGTAATCGAGCGTGTCGCCCTCGACGGCGCGATACTTGGGGCCGACCTGCTTCTTGGAGACCTCGTCAACACCGCCGTTGAGTGCGTACAGCAGGCACTTGGCCAGGTTGGCACGAGCGCCGAAGAACTGCATCTCCTTGCCAATGCGCATGGAGGACACGCAGCAGGCGATGCCGTAGTCGTCGCCATGGTAAACGCGCATGAGGTCGTCGTTCTCGTACTGGACCGAGGAGCTGGCGACAGAAGTCTTGGCGCAGAACTTCTTGAAGTTCTCGGGAAGACGGGTCGACCACAGAACGGTCATGTTGGGCTCGGGGCTGGTGCCCATGTTCTCGAGCGTGTGCAGGTAGCGGAAGCTCATCTTGGTAACGAGCGTACGGCCGTCAACACCCATGCCGCCGATGGACTCGGTGACCCACTGCGGATCGCCGGTAAACAGGGCCTGGTACTCGGGGGTACGGGCAAACTTGACCATGCGGAGCTTCATGATGAAGTGATCCACGAACTCCTGGATCTGCTCCTCGGTAAAGGTACCGTTGGCAAGGTCGCGCTCAGCGTAGATGTCGATGAACGTAGAGGTACGGCCGATGGACATAGCGGCGCCGTTCTGCTCCTTGACGGCAGCGAGGTAGGCGAAGTACATCCACTGGATGGCCTCCTGCGTGTTGGTAGCAGGTTTGGAAATATCGAAACCATAGGTCTCGGCCATCATCTTGAGCTCGCCGAGGGCGCGGATCTGCTCCTGCAGCTCCTCGCGATCGCGGATGTTGTCGGCGGTCATGACCGTCGGGGTGGAAGCCTTCTGGGCCTCCTTATCCTTGATCAGGTAGTCGACGCCGTACAGGGCGACACGACGGTAGTCGCCGATGATGCGGCCGCGGCCATAGCCATCGGGCAGACCGGTGATAATGTGAGCCGAGCGGCAAGCACGCATCTCGGGGGTGTAGACATCGAAGACGCCGGCGTTGTGGGTCTTGCGCTCGAAGGTGTAGCGCTCGACGACGTTCTCGTCGATCTTGTAGCCGTGCTGGCTGGCAGCCTGGCAAGCGATGCGGATACCACCGTTGACGTGCAGAGCGCGCTTGAGCGGCTTGTCAGTCTGAAGACCGACGATGGTCTCCTTCTCGCGGTGGGCGTTATCGATGTAGCCAGCGGGGTGGCTCACGATACCCGTGACAGTCTTGGTATCCATATCGAGGACGCCGCCCTGCTCGCGCTCCTTGAGCAGCAGGTCGAGAACCTCGCCCCACAGCTCCTTGGTACGCTCGGTCGGACCGGCGAGGAACGATTCGTCGCCCTCGTAGGGGGTGTAGTTCTTCTGGATGAAGTCTCGGACGTCAACCTCTCCCGTCCAGATGCCTTCCTTGAAGCCTTCCCATGCCTCCTGCATTGTGTAACCACGCTCCTAGTTACGTATAATGCGGCGCTCTCTCACACCGCTGCTTATTGAATTCTTGAATGTTCGGGTTGCATGACCGGCTTCATTCGCCTTCCATCGCGCGTTAGCACAGGGAAAAACGTTTGTCCACCTTGGAACTGCAACCCAAAACCCAAGATTTCACCCGTTTGAGAAGGATAACATAGCCACCCCCTTCATCAGGGCTGTTATATGTTTCTTTTTTTATACCATTAGGGCGTTTTTAACAAATCCGCAGGAAATGCGAGCGCGAACAACTACCGTTCACCGATTTGTTTGGTATTTTTCCTTGCCTTTGTACGACGTTCACTCTAGCTGTTATGCCAGCTTTAGCAGGGTAAAGTGCCCCAGAGACCCACAGAAACTGCAGGGCGGCCACGGGATTTCCCCCGGGGCCGCCCTGTGGCGTGGCTAGTTATTTAGCTTTGATTGCCGCTTGGCATTAAGCGGCTGCGGCGACCTTGTCGGCCGCGGCCTTTTTGCTGTCGCCGTGACCCTGGCCCTCAAAATGCTTGTAGCACCAGCTGGTGACCAGCGGGGTCAAAATGGCCGTCACGATGGCGCACGCTGCAACCTGCGCCGTAGCCGTCGCGAGCACGGCGCCACCGTACATGGCCTCGTTGACACTCGCCATGGCGGCAGGCGTGGCCACATTGGCTCCGGCGCAGCTCGAAATGGCCGCACCTGCGACACCCGTACCGCCCGTGAACTTATCGACCGCGATGACGGGAATTGCAAAGACCACCGAGCAGATCACGCCGAGCAGGATGCCGGGAAGACCGCCGTTGATGAGCTGGCCAAAGGTCATGGTCGAGCCCATGGCAAAGAAGACGAGCACGATGATGGCGGAAAGTGCCGGAGCCATCATCTTCTTAAAGCTCGGGAAGAGGTTACCCAGAATAATGCCGACGACGATCGGCAGGATGGCGCCCACGAGCGACCAGCCGATCGGAGCCTGGCCAGCAGCGCCGAGCACGATCATTGTGACCGGAGGGCCGACAACGAGTGTGGTGATGGCGACGGCGCCACGTTCGGCCTCGTTGCCCATGGTGCCCATCAGACCAGCGTACATAGCGTTGTTGGCGCCGGTGCAAGCCGCCAGCATCACCATGGCAGAGATGCCAAACAGGTTGTCGTTGAATACATAAAGGATGAGCAGCGACACGGCAACGACCACGATCTGCTTGACAGCGATGATGATGGCGCCGCGTGCAGCGGCGGCAGGCGCACTTTTAAACGAAATCGTCGTACCGACGATGAGCAAAAAAGCGCCCACGAGTGGGCTTGCACCCTGCTGGGTCATGCCAAGCGTAAAGCTGCCGAGCGTTTTGAACAGGTCGGGGAATAGCGTGTTGAGCAAGCAGCCCAGCAAAAGCGGCACCAAAATATTGGCGCCCGGGATGGACGACATCTTAAAGAACGGCTCCTTTGCAGCCGGCGCCTCCACCGCAGTCGATTCACTCATATATATCTCCTTTGGATGCATGCGAATCGTAGCCGCACGCGCCTATGTCAGAAAGAAGGCGACAACCCCGATTCGCCAGGGTCGCCGCCAAACGATTACCGCGGGGTATTACCCGTCCAGGACGATGCCGCCGTCGCAGTCACCGATCTCGCCGTTCACGAAGCTGGCGAGGTCGGAAGCGAAGAACAGCACCATCTGCGCAGGCTCGCTGGCCTGGGCGGCGCGGCCCAGAGGAATACCGTTGATGATGCGCTGAGAGTTCTCGTCAGAAAGGATCGACGTCATGTCGGTAAGCGTGAGCGACGGGCACACAGCGTTGCAGCGGATGCCGAACTTACCGCCCTCCTTGGCGACCGCCTTGGTAAGGCCGTTGACACCGGCCTTGGAGCTCGCGTAGGCCGCGGTGCCGAGCAGGCCGCCGCCGATCTTGCCAGCAACGGAGCTCACGTTGACGATAGTGCCGGCATGTGCCGCCTTAAAGTGCGGGTACACGGCATTCATCATGGTAAAGGTGCCGTTGAGGTTGATGTCGATGGTGCGACGCCACTCGGTGTCGTCGATCTCGTCAAACTTCTTGGTGCTGATGACACCGGCGCAGTTGATCAGGATGTTGGTTTGCGGCAGGTCCGTAAAAATCTGCTCGACGGTCTCGCGCGCCTTGGGCGCATCGGCGACATCGAGCTGATAGAACTTGTTGCCCTCGCCAAGCTCGGCCACAGCCGCCTCGCCCTTAGCAGCGTTCCTTGCGATGAGCGCGACGTGTCCGCCGCCCGCAACGATACCCTTGGCAATCTCGAGGCCAATGCCCTGAGTGCCACCGGTAACGATCGCGGTTTTACCCGTGAAGTCAAATGCCATGACTCCAACCCCCTTGATTCAGATGTCTCCTTGCGGGAAGTTGGAGCATCGCACATGGCGATAAATGAGTCCCAGTCGTCATGGTGGTGACAACCCCTCGCCTAACCGCGGGCATGATAGTTCTTTGAAACGCTTCAGCAATTGAATTATTTTAAGTCTTTATGCGTTCTTAATATTGCCCACTGCATGAGGCCCGCATATGGGGGTATCATCTTCTACCAAAAATAGTTTCTAGTGTTAGGGGTTTTCGGTGAAAGATACCGATTTCCGTGAACTTGGGCGTCAGCTCCTTACCGAGTTCGGCAGTATGCATCAGCGCATTTCGCGCTTTGCGGACAAAGCCCTCAGTGGTGAGATGGCCGTCATGCGCGCCCTCATGCTCGCTGGCGGTTCGCTCACGCCAAGCGAACTCGCCGATCGTGCCTGGGTCTCGAGCGCCCGCATCGCCAATATCCTGCGCGCTCTCGAAGCCAAAGGCTGGGTCGAGCGCGAGCACTCAAAGACCGACCGTCGTCGCGTACACGTCACGGTGACCGACAAGGGATTCCATGATCTCGAAATCAAGCATCGGGAATTCGAGGACCGCACCGCGGCCTTCCTCGAGCAGCTCGGCGAAACAGATACCCAAGAGATGGTGCGCCTTCTTAGGCGTGCCAACGAAATTATCGACCGCAATCAAGAAAGGAGAGATGCCGAGTGAGGATTCTCAAGCTCTTTAAAAAGCATGTCCTGGCACTGTTCGCAGCTATCGTACTTATCGTAATCAGCTGCAACGCCGATCTGGCGCTGCCTACGTATATGAGCGACATCGTCGACGTGGGCGTGCAGCAAGGCGGTATCGCCTCGCCCGTACCTGACACCATTCGCACCGAATCGCTCGACGACCTCGAACTCTTTATGAGCGATAAGGACGCCAAAGCTGTGGAGGCCGTGTTTAGCAAGGCGGATAATAACGGCATTCGAACGTACAAGGGCACCGAGGAAGAGCGCGCCGACGGCGGCAAGATTGCCGACATCGTGAGCCTGCCCGAGACCGTCGTCCTTTCGTTCAACCAGGGCATTGACGCCAACTCCATGGATGACATGATGGGTTCGTCCAGCGAGAATAACAACAACGCCGCCCAGGCCATGCCCACCCCCGAGCAGATGGCGGCAATGACGCCCGAGCAGCTCGCCGAGATGCAGCAGAAGGCCGCGGCGGCGCAGAACATGCAAAAGCAGATTGATACCGACGGCGGTAAGATCACCATGAAGAGCCTGCGCCTAGGCGTTGAAGGCGGCCTAATCGACCAGGGCAAGCTCGTCGAGGGTGCCAACGATATGGCGGACAAAATGGGCTCCATGTCGGGTTCCATCGTGACCCAACGCGCCGTGAGCTATGTACAAAACGAGTACAAGGCGCAGGGCATCGACCCCGCCGACGTGCAGAACGCCTATCTGGGCCGCATGGCAACCACGATGTTTGGTCTGTGCCTGATCTCGCTCATCGCCACCATCCTGACCGGCGCCGTGGCCTCGCGCACCGCCTGTTCCATCGCACGCGACCTGCGCCGCGAGACCTTCAACAAGGTTATGCACTTCTCGCCGGCCGAGGTGGGCAAGTTTAGCCAGGCCTCGCTCATCACCCGCTGCACCAACGACATTCAGCAGATTCAGATGGCCTCAACCCTGTTTATCCGCATGTGCCTGATGGCCCCCGTCATGGGCATCGTCGCCGTCATGCGCGTCCTGGCCAACCACACCGGCCTGGAATGGACCATCGCTGTGGCCATCATCGCGGTCTCGGCCGTCGTCGGCGTGCTTATGGGCCTCACCATGCCCAAGTTCAAAAAGATGCAGAGCTTTGTGGACCGCGTGAACCTCACCGCCCGCGAGCTGCTCGACGGCCTTATGCCCATCCGCTCGTTCAACCGCGAGGAGCATGAGCTCGAGCGTTTTGACAAGGCTTCGCTCGACCTAATGACCACGCAGCTCTACACCAATCGTGCCATGAGCTTTATGATGCCGCTCATGATGCTCGTCATGAACTGCATCACCGTGCTTATCGTCTGGTTTGGCGCGCAGGGCGTGTCCGATGGCGTGATGCAGGTCGGCAACATGATGGCGTTTATCTCCTACACCATGCAGATCGTCATGGCGTTTATGATCCTCACCATGGTTTCGGTCATCCTGCCCCGCGCCGAGGTCGCAGCCGAGCGCGTGGAAGAGGTCATCACCTGCCCCACGAGCATCAACGACCCCGCCTCGCCCAAACTGCCCGCGGCCAGCGCACCGCACGGTGAGCTCACCTTCCGCGACGTGAGCTTCCAGTATCCCGATGCCCGCGCCGACGTCATTAGCGGCGTGAACTTCACCACGCATGCCGGTCAGATGCTCGGCATCATTGGTTCCACGGGCTCGGGCAAGTCCACGCTCGTACAGCTGATTCCGCGCTTATACGACGTCACGGGCGGCAGCATTTCGCTCGACGGTATCGACGTGCGCGATATGACCCTTTCCGAGCTTCGCCGCCGCATTGGTTACATCCCGCAGCAGGGGCGTCTGTTCTCGGGCACCGTGGAGAGCAACCTTAAGTTTGCCGGCGACATGGTAAGCGACGAGAACATGCACGAGGCCGCGCGCATCGCCCAAGCCGAGGACTTTATCGCCGAGCGCGAGGGCGGCTACGACTCCCCCATCAGCCAGGGCGGCTCCAATGTCTCGGGCGGTCAGCGCCAGCGTCTGGCCATCGCCCGCGCGTTGGCAAAAAAGCCCGAGGTCCTGGTGTTCGATGACTCGTTTAGCGCCCTCGACTACAAGACCGACGCGCGCCTGCGCGAAGAGCTTGCCAAAAACGTTACCGACGCCGCGCTCGTTGTCGTAGCCCAGCGCATCGCGACCATCATGCACGCCGACCAGATCATCGTGCTCGACGACGGCCACGTGGTGGGCACTGGTACGCACGAGGAGCTGCTGCACAGCTGCCCGGCGTACCTGGAGATCGCACAGTCGCAGCTTTCCGCCGAGGAGCTGGGGCTCACTCAAGAAGAAATTGCAGCCGTTATGGAGGGAGGCGAGCACTAATGGCAGACGAGACCAAGACTCAGATTCCCAAGCCCACCCGCCAGCGCGGTCCCATGGGCCGCATGGGTGGCATGGGCCGCGGCGAGAAGGCCAAGGACTTTAAGGGCGCCATGCGGCAGTTGCTCGGCTATATCGGTCAACACAAGGTTGCCGTGCTTGCCGCCGTCGCCTTTGCCGTGTGCTCGGTCGTCTTTAACATTGTGGGACCCAAGGTGCTCGGCCAGGTTACGACCAAGCTGTTCGAAGGCCTGGTCGCCAAGGTCAACGGTACCGGCGATGTCGACTTTGCCTGGATCGCCAAGACGCTCGGCTTTTTGCTCTGCCTGTATCTGGCAAGCTCTGTTTGCAGCCTCATCCAGGGCTGGCTCATGACCGGCGTCACGCAAAAGATTTGCTACCGCATGCGCAAGGAGATCGCCGCCAAGATTGCCGTCGTGCCGATGAGCTACTTTAACGGACACAGCAAGGGCGATGTGCTCAGCCGCATCACCAACGACGTCGATACGCTGGGTCAGTCGCTCAACCAGAGCGTGACGCAGCTCATCACGTCGGTGACGCAGATTGTCGGCGTGCTCGTCATGATGCTGTCGATCAGCCTGCCGCTTACCGGCGTCACCGTGCTCACACTGCCGGCCGCCGCGATTATCCTGACCGTGATGATTCATTTCTCGCAGCCGTACTTCCGCGAACAGCAGCAGGTCCTGGGCACCGTCAACGGCATTATCGAGGAGGACTTTGCCGGCCAGAACGTCATTCAGGTGTTCGACCGCGCCGAGGCCTCAATCGAAGAGTTTGACCGTCAAAACGACCGCCTCTTTATTAGTGGCTGGCGCTCGCAGTTCCTGTCGGGCCTGATGATGCCGCTTATGAGCTTGGTGGGCAACATGGGCTACGTGGGCGTCGTCGTGGTGGGCGCACAGCTCGCGCTGACCGGCAATGCCACGCCCGGCGACATCCAGAGCTTTATCCAGTACGTTCGCAACTTTACGCAACCCGTGCAGCAGCTGGGCAACGTGAGCAACACGATGCAGTCTATGGCCGCTGCCACCGAGCGCGTCTTTGAGTTCCTGGCCGCGCCCGAGGAGGAGCAGAAGGCCGACGCGCAGATTCCCGAAAAGCGCCCTGGCCATGTGGAGTTTGACCACGTCAAGTTTGGCTACACGCCCGACAAGACCATCATCCACAACTTTAGCTGCGAGGCACAGCCCGGCCAGACCATCGCCATCGTCGGTCCCACCGGCGCGGGCAAGACCACGCTCATTAAGCTGCTTCAGCGCTTCTACGACGTGGACGGCGGCTCGCTGCGCGTCGATGGCGTCGACGTACGCGATTGGGACCGCGCGGCACTGCGCGGCGAGTTTGCCATGGTGTTGCAGGATACGTGGCTGTTTAACGGCACCATCCGCGAGAACATCCGTTACGGACGCCCCGATGCAAGCGATGCCGAGGTCGAGGCCGCTGCACGCGCTGCACGCTGCGACCACTTTATCCATACGCTCGCCGGCGGTTACAACTTTATGATCAACGAGGAAGGCACCAACCTTTCGCAGGGCCAACGCCAGCTCGTGACCATTGCCCGCGCCATTTTGGCCGACCGCCCGGCGCTGATTTTGGACGAGGCGACATCCAACGTCGATACCCGCACCGAGGAGCTTATTCAGCGCGCCACGGATGCGCTGATGCAGGGCCGCACCAGCTTTGTTATCGCACACCGCCTGTCCACGATCCGCAACGCCGACGTGATCTTGGTAATTCGCGACGGCGACATCGTCGAGAAGGGCACGCACGACGAGCTGCTCGCCCAAGGCGGCTTCTACGCCGACCTGTACAACTCGCAGTTCGACGAAGCGGCGTAAATTCTGCCGCAGGGAACGGATAACACCCGAAAACGGGGGCGCAGGACAACCTGTGCCCCGTTTTTTGTTCTGCGACCCTCAAACCGCCTCCCCTGGGACCAAATCGACGGCCTCTTCCAAGCCGCGTGGCATCATTCCATTCCAGGGCCAGCCAACGTTTGCCCAGATAAAACCTGCCAAAATAAACCTGTCCCTTTTTGGCAGGTTTTGGGGTGACGAGGGCTTGCACTTTAGCGTGCGACAGCGGATAATGCCGAGCATTCGACAATGCACACTTTGTCTTATTTGATTGAGGAGGCCCCGTATGGCCATGGAATTCAAGCGCAGGTTGCCGATCCCCATGGAAATCCGCGAGGAAATGCCGCTTTCCGCCGATCTTACCGCCAAAAAACAGGCATTCGACGCCGAGGTCGCCAAGGTCTTTACCGGCGAGGACGCGCGCAAGGTGCTCATCATCGGCCCGTGCTCTGCCGACCGCGAGGACTCGGTGCTTGAGTACATGAGCCGACTGGCCAAGGTCGCCGAAGAGGTCAAGGACAAACTCATCATCATTCCGCGCGTCTATACCAACAAGCCGCGCACCAAGGGTACTGGCTACAAGGGCCTGCTGCACAACCCCGACCCCGAGGCTCCCGACGACCTGCTCGAGGGCGTCAAGGCCATCCGCCATATGCACCTGCGCGTCATCGAGGAGACCGGTTTCTTTACCGCCGATGAGATGCTCTACCCGTCCAACTACCAGTACCTCGTCGACCTGCTGAGCTACGTCGCCGTGGGCGCGCGCTCGGTCGAGAACCAGGAGCATCGTCTGGTGTCGAGCGGCATTTCGGTGCCTGTGGGCATGAAGAACCCCACCGCCGGTTCCACCACCGTCATGCTCAACTCCATCTACGCCGCCCAGGCACATCAAAGCTTCATCTTCCGCAACTGGGAGGTCGAGTGCGACGGCAATCCGCTCGCGCACGCCGTCATGCGTGGCTACATTGGTCTCGACGGTCGTACCTACCCCAATTACCACTACGAGCATCTGGAGCGTCTGGCCGAGCGCTATACCGAGCATGCCGGCTACGCCAACCCGGCGGCGGTCATCGACTGCAACCACGACAACTCGGGCAAGCGCCCGCTGGAGCAGCACCGTATCTGCAAGGAGGTGCTCGACAGCTGCCGCCGCAACGAGTCCATCTCCAAGCTGGTCAAGGGCTTTATGATCGAATCCTACCTGGAGGACGGCAACCAGTCTGTCGACGGCGGCGTCTTTGGCAAGTCCATCACCGACCCGTGCCTGGGCTGGGAAAAGACCGACTACCTCATCCACGAGATCGCAGAGCGGGTGTAGGTTACGGCGTTTTACCAAACGCCGTAACCGGCCGACGCTGCAAACCCGTACACGCGAGCAATCTGCCTTTCAGCTTCGACGGCATGACCAAAAGGTCAATGCCGCCTCGCTTCAAGGCACATTGCTCGCGTGTACGGGTTTTCGCTGACGTTTTTCGACCTGCATCGTTGCCAGGGTTGGCACCAATGACTGATGCGGTAACAAGCTGCGTCGGTCCGATTGATCGGCTGGGTTTTCGAGGTGCCCCAGGTCGCCGCGAAAGAGGAGCGAAGCGTACTTTGGTACGCGTGCGACGGTTTGAGCGGCGAGATGGGGTGCCTCAGGAAGCCAGACGATTAAGCGTCGGCGTGATTGGCTGGGTTTCCGAGGTGCGGCAGATTGCCCTGAAAGAGAAGGGCATAGACCTTAAGGGTCATGCCCGACGATTGAAGGGCAAGGTGCCGTGCCCCGGGAAGACAGACAATTACGCCGAGGGCTCCTGCTGCGTGATGCAGTGGATGTTTCCGCCACCGAAGACGACCTGCTCGGACTGAACGCCGACGCACTTGTAGACGCCCTCGCCCCAGACCTCGTCGTAGATTTTCTGGAGCGTGTCAACGGCCAGCTGGTCGTTCTCGTCGCCGTACTGCGGGACGATAACGCCGTGGTTGGTGACCAGGTAGTTCATGTAGGAGGCGATCAGCGGCTCGTCGGCAACGCGCGGCTCGGCGTTCTCGTCGGCGTCGATGGTGTCGCAGGAAGCCCGATCCATGAACAGTGGGTTCACGGGCATGCAGAGCTTGTAGACCTTCATCTTGCGACCCTTGGCGTCAACGGCGTTGGAGAGGGTCTCGTAGACGGCGTGGCACTGCTCGTAGAACGGATACTCGGGATCGTCAGTCCAGATGCAGGCCATGACGCCCGGAGCGATGAACGTGGCGACGTCATCGATGTGGCCGTTGGTCTCCTCGGGATCGATGCCCTCCTTGACCCAGATGACCTTCTCGACACCCAGGTAATCCTTGAGGTGCTCGTCCATATAGGCGCGAAGTTCCTCGCTCCAGGGCTCGAACTTCCTCTTGAACTTGGGCCAGATGGACTCGGGGTCCTCTTCCTCCTCCAGAACCGCAGAGCAGGTGCGGCCCGGGGAAAGCAGGCACTGGTCGGTCACAACCACGGTGCCTTCGCCGTCGACGGTGATGGAACCGCCCTCGAGAATCATGTCATCGGGACGATAACGACGACAGCCGGAAAGCTCAGCCATCTTAAGGGCGATCTGCTCGTCCTTGTCCCACGGGAAGTACAGGCCGTCGACAAGACCGCCATAAGCGTTGAAGTGCCAGTGGTTGGCGCGTTTATCGCCCTTGCCGTTGATAACAAACGTGGCAGCGGTGTCACGGAACCAAGCGTCGTCGGTGGTCATCTCGATAACGGTGACGTTCTCGTCTTCCTCAAAGACGGCCTTGCAGTTGGCGTAGTCGGCCTGGTTGGCGCATATGGTAACCGGGGTGAACTCGGCAATGGCGCGGGCGATGGCGGCATACTGCTTCTGAGCCGGCTTGGCACCATGGGCCCAAGTGTCGGTGCGATGGGGCCAACCCATCCACACGCGATCCTGCGGAGCGAACTCAGCGGGCATAAAGAAGCCGTCGGCCTTGGGGGTGGACTCGGACTCGGTAATCGTGCGCATAAGGCTTCCTCCAAATCGAACGATCGCTGTCTCGATCTGTAACATCTAGGGGCCGAATCCCCGTCTTGTTGTTACAGATCGAGACAAACCGTATGGCTCGGGACAAACAATCTCAATCTATAACAGATAGAGGCGATTTTGCCAGCCATATGTTACAGATTGAGATAGACGTAAAAACCACCACAAAGGTGCCTGTCCCCTTTGTGGTGGTTCTGGACTAGAAGGTTACTCGCTGTAGCGGGTGGCTATGGCAGCTCGCACCATTCCGGTGCTCATGAGGTAGGTCACCAGGAAGTAGCCACCGTATGCTGCCAGGAAGATCGCGCAGGTGAGGCCCACAGTGCCGCCGATGCTCATATTTCCGAATATGCTCACCAGCTCGATAATCACCTTAAGTGCCACAAAGGAGTGCGCCAGACCCACTGCCAGCGGGAACAGGAAGAATACCGCCTGCTGCGCCATCACCGAATGGCGAATCTGGCGGTCGTCGCAGCCGATCTGTGCCAGCACACGATAGCTGCGGCTGCCGTCGGCCACGTTGGAGAGTTGCTGGATCGACAGAATCGCCGCGCATGCAACGACCAATACAAAGCCGATGTAGATGGCTAGGTAGCTAATAAGACCGTTCATTTGCGCTGCTTGTGTGTACATCTCGGAGCGTGTGATGAAGATTCCCCACGATCCCGGCTCCTTGCCGTCGACGAGCAGATTGTCGAGCACAGTGTATTCAATGCTCTCGTCTGCCTCGGTCGTATCCATCCCCTGTTTGTAGTTAGCGAGCAGGCTACTGGAATACGGCTGCAGATTAATTTGGGACAACAGCTCGTCGGCAACGACGACGGTACCCGGATTACTGCCCATCGCCGAGTTGGCGATGGCCGCCGTGTCCTCGTCCGACTTATCGGTTGCGGGCTTGAGCGTATGCCCGCCCAAGGTAAGGGCATGGCCGCCAGCCATATACTTGGTGTACAGGTCGACCAGCTCACCGCCCATATCACACGTAAGCAAGTACTGGTCGCGGCCAATGCTCACCGGCTCCTCGCCCATCATCTGACGCAGCTTGTTGTACTGGCTCGCCGGCGTCACAAACAGACCCATCGCATCGGCCTTGCTACCCCCGAACGCCTTGGGAAGCTTTTCGCCCATGGTCTTGCACATCTCACCCGCAGACACCGAAGGGCTCGAACCGCCAAACGGGTAACTTAGATACGAATCGATCTGCACATGCTCACCGGCAACATCGGCGATATTGACCTTCTTGCCGGTCTCGTCGTTGTTGTCCGCCGACTTGTCCTTACCGTGCCATGCGGGGTACAAATCGACCGTTGTATCGGCCAGCACCATGCGATCGGCCTCAGACGAATTGACATACTCCTTGTAGTAGCCGAGCGTATCGGGCGTGTAATAGACATACGTCTGCGACATATCGACCGGCGTATAGCGCTCCAGATTCTCGTTCATCACATTGGCAATCGACATACCGCACGTCACCGAGGTGATGGCCAAAAACAGGAGCATCGCGATGACACCCATCGAAAAGCACACCGTGTTGACCTTGGCCGCAAGCTGGCGCACGATAAACATGTTGAGGCCGCGCCAATACACGCCGCGCAGGCTCTGCAGCAGCTTGATAAGCATGCCCGAGAGTCCCCAGAACAGGGCAAAGGTGCCCACGGTAACCATAGCGGTCGTAATGCCAAACTGGTTCATGGCCTCTTGCAGCTTGCTGTCCGTCGCGGTTAGCGGGAACCCATCACGTAGCAGACGGTAATAGGCCACGCCCACAAGCACCACGCCCACGGCAAAGATGGCAATCGCGATCCAGGGGTTGCGTGTCTTGATGCTCTCGTTGCGACGCTCGGCACCCATAAGCTCGATGAGTTTGGTACGACGCACGGCGCGAAGGTTCAGCAGTAGCGTGAGCACAAACATTACGAGCATGCAGGCAAGGGTCAGGTTGAACGCATGCACCGAGAAAAAGAAGTGGAAATTGGCGATCTGTGTCTTAAAGAGCGAGGCCGTAAAGAACGTCATGAGCTGGGAGAGTCCCACACCCAGCACAATGCCGGCGACAAAGGCCACAACCGATACTATCACGGTCTCGAGCGCCATGATCGTGGCGACGCGCCCGCGCCCCATGCCGAGCACCTGGTACAGGCCAAACTCCTTCTTGCGGCGTTTCATGATGAAGTTATTGGCATACACCATCAAAAAGGCCATGACACCGGCCAAAAAGTACGTCAGGTCGCCGAGCATGCTGCCCATAACCTGCGCCAAGCCCTCTTCATCGATTCCGGCGATGTCGACCTGCATCGAGATGGTGTTAAAGGCATAGAAGACCGTGACGCCCAGGGTGAGCGTCAAAAGGTAGACGAGGTAGTCGCGGCCGGCGCGGCGGACGTTGCCCCAAGCGAGTTTACAGAGCATCGGAGCCCTCACCGCCCATCATGGCAACGACCTCCAAAATGCGGTCGAAGAACTCGCGGCGGTCGGTGTCTCCGCGGCGCAGCTCGGTGAAGATCTTGCCGTCGCGAATAAACAGCACACGGCTCGTGTAGCTGGCGGCAAAGCTGTCGTGCGTGACCATGAGCACGGTGGCGCGCAGGCGGCGGTTAAGGGCCTCCAGGCTCTCGAGCAGCAGGCGAGCGCTCTTGGAATCGAGGGCGCCGGTGGGCTCGTCGGCCATGATCATGGTGGGGTCGGTGACGAGCGCGCGAGCCGCGGCAACGCGCTGCTGCTGACCGCCGGACATCTGGTAGGGATACTTGTCGAGCACCTGACTGATGGACAGGCGCGCTGCCACATCCTGCACGCGGGTCGAGATCTCTGCCGAGTTTGTGCGGGCGATGGTGAGCGGCAGGGCGATGTTCTCGCGTGCCGTGAGCGTATCGAGCAGGTTGGAGTCCTGGAAGATAAAGCCGAGCTCCTCGCGGCGGAACTGCGAAAGCTTAGCCTGCTTCATGCGCGTCACGTCCTGGCCGTTGATGCGGATCGTGCCACTTGTGGCACTATCGATGGTCGACACGCAGTTGAGCAACGTCGACTTGCCCGAGCCCGAAGCGCCCATGATGCCAACGAATTCGCCGCGGTTGACGGTAAAGCTGACGTCGTTGAGCGCGCGGGTCACGTTGCCCAGCGCTCCGTATACCTTTTCGAGATGCACGACTTCCAGTACCGGAGTCGCCATGTGCGTGGTTTGCATACCGAGTCCTTTCTTGCGATTAGTCTACGGCATCTATAGTCGCAAGAAGCCGAGTCGGCTACCATCGATATCGCTTACGCTTGCCTTACCGTTGCGTAAGGTAGGGGTAGTCTTTTTGGGACGGGGCTTTTTTAGCTACCCTATCCGTAGCCTTCGAAGCATGAGGCCGCATTTGACATAGGGTAGCTAAAAAAGCCCCGTCCCAAAAAGACTACCCAAATGAGCTACCCTGCCACGTGTCGATGTTGAGAGAGGACTCCTGTTGAAGACTGTTCATGTTGCCGCTGGGATCATTCGCAAGGAAGGATCTGACGAGCTGCTTGCCGTGCAGCGCGGCTATGGCGACATGCGGGGACTTTGGGAGTTTCCCGGCGGCAAGCTCATGCGCGGCGAGACGCCCGAGGACGCCGTACGCCGCGAGCTCATGGAAGAGCTGCAGGTAAAAGTCACCAACCTGCGCGATTTTTACACCGTTGAGTATGACTACCCCGATTTTCATCTCTCAATGGAGTGTTACTACTGCTCGCTGGCTAAAGAATCCGATGAGCCCCAGAAGCACGACCGCCAGCTCGATATCCGCTGGATTCCGCGCACCTCGCTTGCCACCGTTGAGTGGATGCCCGCCGACAAGGGGCTTATCGATGCTCTGATTGAGCTGAAGGAAGATCGGCTTGAGGCCAACGGCGCCGCCGATGACGCCACGCCCAACACGGCCGACAAACCCGCCGCCAAACCCAAGCGCGCACCTAAGCGCCGCAGCAAAAAGCGTCCCAAGCCAGGTCTGCTCGACGGCATCGATACCTCGGACCTCTCCGCTGACGAGCGCGAATTGGTGCGCCGTCGCGCCGCTATAAAAAAGTCCATGAAGGGCAACAAGCGCGCCAACACCAAACCCGAGCTGCTCGTTCGCCAGCGCCTGCGGGCAGCGGGCCTTACGGGATACCGTCTGGAATGGAAGGTACCCGGCAAGCCCGACATCGCCTTTCCCGGGCGCAAGATCGCCATCTTCGTCAACGGCTGCTTTTGGCATCGCTGCCCTAAGTGCAATCCGAGCCAGCCCAAGCGCAATGTTGAGTTTTGGGAGGCAAAGTTTCGCCGCAACGTCGAGCGCGACCGAGCCGCCATCGACGCGCTTACCCAAATGGGCTGGACGCCCATCACCGTCTGGGAATGTGAGCTCAAGAAAGACCGCATCGACGCCACCATGGAAAAGGTCATCGAACAGGTGCGCGCCGCCGCACCGCAGCGCTAACAGCGATCATTCACACGCTCCGCACGTCCGCGCCACATCCGAGCCGCAAACCTTAGAAAGCCCTTAAGCTCAAAACCTTTCAAGAGTGTTATTCGATACCTTTGAACTGCGGTTTCATTGTTATATCAAACCTGATTAAGCCTTTCTTTAGCGCTTCTTTGCAGCAGCCGCGGCATAATACTGCCGACGAACGGGACCTAGCAGCACACCCCGTGCGCAACCTTTTGGTGGACATCGAGGAGGCCGCATAAGCATGCATTCTTCCAATGACGCAGCACAGCAGCCATCCCTAAAACATGCAGACCTTTTCTCCTTCCCCCCGACACAGAGAAACGGCCTCCTCGACTCCCCCACCACAAAAGCCAAACGCTCAACCGATCAGAATCTCAACTTGCGAATATCCTTCGATAAGCTCCGAGCATCCCTAAACAAGTCATTCCCCAACCAAGCCCGGGCATACTAGTCCCCCATCAACAAAGCGTCCCTAGCGCACCACTATTCCGCCCCAACGCCACAAGGGCGATTGAGCAGGGCCGTCCGGAAACGGAAAAGGGCCTATCTCTCAGAACATTCCGCAGGACGGAGGAAGCCCCGCAGCGCGTAGCGCGCAGCGGGGCTTCCGACATGTCCGAGGACGTTCTGAGAGATAGGCCCTTTTCCGTTTCCGGACGGCCCGGTGGGATCAGAGTACCCTTGCTGTTACTCTGCTTTGCCCACAGAGTTGAGGTTGGTCATGCGGATCTTAACCAGCTCGGTGATCTCACGCATGCCCTCCTTGGCCGGCTTCTTGGGATCGAAGCAGGCGGGGTTCTCGGCCATGTAGGCCATGAAGCCCTTGGTGTAGGCCTGACGCAGCTCGGTAGCGTAGTTAACCTTGCAGATGCCGTTCTTCACAGCCTCGGCAACCTGCTCATCGGGCACACCGGAAGTGCCGTGCAGAACCAGCGGCACGTCGACGGCGTCGCGGATGGCCTTGACCACGGACTGCTCGATGTGCGGATCGCTCGTGTACACGCCGTGGCTGGTGCCAACGCCAATGGCCAGCGAGGTGCAGCCGGTGCGCTCGACGAACTCCTTGGCCTCGGCAGGATCGGTGTAGGGGCTCTCGCCCTCAACCGCGGGACCGTCGTCCTCCTTGCCGCCAACCTTGCCGAGCTCGGCCTCGACGGGCACGCCCATGGCGCGGCCAGCGTCGGCGACGGACTTGGTCAGGGCAATGTTGTCCTCGAAGGACTCGTGCGAGCCGTCAATCATGACGGAGGTGTAGCCCGTGCGGAAAGCCTGCATGCAGCGGTCATAGCCATCGCCGTGATCGAGGTGCAGAGCGACGGGCACGGAAGCGCGCTCGGCAGCGGCCTTCACCATGCCGTAGAAGTAGTCCAGACCAGCGGTCTTGATGGTGCCCGGGGTGGTCTGCATGATGACGGGGGACTTAGTCTCCTCGGCAGCGGCCAGAACGGCCATAACAAACTCGAGGTTCTCGACGTTGAACGCGCCGACGGCGTAGTGGCCGGCCTGAGCGTCCTTGAGCATCTTTTCGGTGGTAACAAGTGCCATGAGCGTTTGCTCCTCTCCCTCGCCCGCATCTGGACATCGGGCGTAGTTGTTCACAAGGCGTTTTACCTTGCGTTTTACTGCGCTCATTGTATGAAATTCAGCGGCTTTGCACGTGCGAGATATTGAGTCCATGCAGGCCAATACAGTCGTTTTTGAAAAGTAAACGGAAGGAATCGGAACCGAGTGGGCGTGTTCGATATTGAATTTTGAGCGTTTAGCGTCTTTCTTTTATAGAAAAGATAAGTAATCGAAAGGTGTTTTCTTACTCAAAAAGAAAATGAACGAAAATAGAGTCAACACAATTCCTGCAAATTTAGCCGAGAATGGAGCAAATATGGCCCAAGCTACCAACCGTGCTTTTGCTGACGAGCGCCGTACCGCCATTATGGAAATACTCGAGCATAACGCCTCGGTGCAGGTAGCAGAAATCGCCCAGACCTTTGGCGTGTCCTCCGTCACCGCCCGCGCCGACCTGGACGCGCTCGCCGAAGCAGGCAAGCTGCGTCGCACACATGGTGGTGCCGTATCGCTCCACAAACGCCTGACCGTCTCCACGCAAGATCGCCGCATCAATGTCAACGTCGCCGCCAAGCAGGCCATCGCGCAAAGCGCCATCGAGCTCGTTAATGACGGCGACAGGCTGCTCGTCGACTCGGGCACCACGGCGCTCGAATTCGTCCGGCTCCTCGATCAGCGCGACGGCATCACCGTTATCACGGCCGACATTACCATCGCCGATTATATTGACGAGAGCATGCCCTCGGTCGATGTCGTCATGCTGGGCGGGGCACTGCGCAAAGGTCATCGCTATCTGTACGGCCCACTTACCATGCAGGCGCTCCAAAAGGTCCACGCCGACCTTGCCGTCATGTGTCCTGGCGCTTTTGTTCCCGGCTGCGGCTTTACGACCGACTTTCCGCAGATGGCCGAGACCAAAGCGGCTATGGTCGGTGCCGCCCGTCAAAGCGTCGCCCTCATGGATGCCAGTAAGGTCAACGGACGCGGCATGTACCGTTTTGCCGAGCTTGCCGACGTCGACATCATCGTGATGGACAGCGACCCCGACGCCGCCGTCGCCACCTCAATCGCCGAGGCCGCCGACAGCGCACGTCCAGCCCTCATCATCGCCGGCACTTAAACAAAAACCACCACAAAGGGCCTGTCCCTTTGTGGTGGTTTTGCCCGTTAAAAGCGAAATATCGCTACTTGGAAAGCTCGTCGGCGAGGGCCTCGATCTGGGCGCGCGATGTGTCGTTGAGCGAGCCCAGGACAGTCACCTTGTTCTGCGCCAGGGTGATGTCCTTCATGCCCTCGAGCTCCTTGGTCATAACCTTGGCAGCGGCGGGCGTCCAGGAACCGGCCTCGACGAGCGCCACGGTGCGGTTCTGGTAGGCATGCTCGGCGAGCGTGTGGATAAAGGTGCTCATGAACGGGAAGATCTCGCCCTGATAGGTGATGGAGGCGAGCACCAGGCGGTCATAGCGGAACGCATCCTCAACGGCCTCGGCCATGTCGTCGCGAGCCAGGTCAAAGACGGAAACCTTCTGGCCGCGAGCCTCGAGCGCTGCGGCGAGCTCCTCGACGGCAGCCTTCAGATGTCCATACACACTCGCATAGGCAATCGTGATGCCCTCGTCCTCGGGCTGATAGCTCGACCAGGTGTTATAGGTGTCGAGGTAATAGCCCAGATTCTCGGTAAGGACAGGACCGTGGAGCGGGCAGATGATCTGGATATCCAGATCGGCAGCCTTTTTGAGCACGGCCTGCACGAACTTGCCGAACTTACCGACGATGCCAAAGTAGTAGCGGCGAGCCTCGCAGGCCCAGCCCTCGGGATCCTCGATGTCGTTGGCGCCAAACTTGCCAAAGCCGTCGGCGCTAAAGAGCACCTTGTCGGTGGCCTCATAGGAGAAGAGCACCTCGGGCCAGTGAACGTTGGGGGCGCCGATAAAGGTCAGGCTGTGGCCGCCCAGGTCGAGCACATCGCCCTCTTTGACAACCATTTTGCGCTCGGGGAAGTCGGTGCCAAAGTAGTTGACCATCATGCGGAAAGCACCCATGCTGGCCACAATCTGCGCCTGGGGATAGCGCTCCATAAAGGCGGCGATACCGGCGGAGTGATCAGGCTCCATATGATGGATGACCAGGTAGTCGGGCGTACGGCCATCGAGCGCGGCCTCGAGGTTGCCGAGCCACTCGTCGACAAAACCACCGTCGACCGAATCGGCGACAGCGATTTTATCGCCCAAGATAACGTAGCTGTTGTATGCCATACCGTTCTCGGACACATCGTACTGGCCCTCGAACAGGTCAATGTCGTGGTCGTCGACGCCAATGTAGCGGATATCCTTGGTGATCTCCATCAGACAAAGCCTCCTAGATAGACAAAATAACCTGTCTATCATAGCACTTGGCAGCATTCCAACTGTTATCTGCCGGCATCCTTACCGATTGTTATTAAAATACGATAAATCGCCGTTTACCTGCGCAAACTATGAGCGTGGCATCGCCGTGCTATGTCGAATAATGAGCTGGCCGGGAATACGAATAGCAACGGTTTTGCCCGCCGTACCCGCCTCGGGAACCGCGTGCTCAAACACCTCGCGTCCACGCTGATGTAAATCGAACCGAACGGTCGTGAGCTCGTTATGCGCGACAAAGTCGTCGAGCGAATCGTCGACGCCCACCACGCTTGCGTCCTCGGGCACGCGCAGGCCGCTATCACGCAGCGCGGCAATCGCGCCATTTGCCATCTGATCGTTTGCCGCATAAATCGCCGTCATGGTGCGATCGTGCTCGGCCAGGTACCTGCCGGCCTCGTAGCCGCTGTTGGCAGACCAGTCGCCCTCGAGCGGCGCCTGCGGCTTAATGTGCTTATGCTCGAGCGCATCCTGCCAGCCGGCGCGACGAAATTGCTCGTCGACCGAGAACGACGGGCCGCCAATATAGCGAATTTGCTCGTGCCCCAGCTCAAACAGATGATCCATAAGCAAGAGCGAGCAGCCGTAATGGTCGGAGTCGACCGTGGTCACCCGCGGGTGCGCGTACATGGTAACAATAACCGTGCCAATGCCCGGCAGCGGATCAAACGTCTCAAAATCGGGCGCCATGCGGCTCATGCCGATGATGATGCCGTCCACCGGCAGCGCAGCCATACGACGCGTGGCCTCGGCAAGCGAAAACTCCTCGGTCTTGGACATCTCGACCAGCGTGATGGCGCAATTATGCTCGCGAGCAGCGCTGGCGATGCCGTCGATCATTGAGAGGTTGCCAAACTTGGTGATATCGTTGACGCACAGACCGACCGAATGGTAACGGCCGTCGCGCAGCGAGCGGCCGGCATAACTCGGACGAAAACCGAGCTCTTGCATAGCGGCCTGCACGCGCTGGCGCGTCTGCTCGTTAACGTTGGGCAAGCCGTTGGCGACGCGCGAAACCGTCTGCTGCGAAACACCGGCAGCGCGGGCGACGTCGGCCATGGAGACCGGACGCGTACCTGTATCGTTGGACGAGTGCCTTGCCACAGAACCACCTTCACCTTTGCGAAATCT
Organism: Collinsella sp. LCP19S3_B11; assembly: GCF_052121915.1. NCBI lineage: Bacteria > Bacillati > Actinomycetota > Coriobacteriia > Coriobacteriales > Coriobacteriaceae > Collinsella > Collinsella sp. LCP19S3_B11. The sequence continues at coordinate 147,391 of NZ_JBQKDI010000003.1, read as the reverse complement.
GAATAGCGTGCATGCCGACCCAGGCAGAAACACACCCCGCGCCGAAGCCCGCTATCGTCGGACGCATGTTAACGTACTCTACTTTTTCTATCTGCATCTCTTCTGCTTTATAAGTCCATACGGCGGTACCGTTCACGGCTGTAATTCTACCGGCTACCGGATTCTCAAAAAGTGACAAGCGATGTGTTATGAGTACGTTAACATAGCCCGTAACGTGCGGCATCGTGAACACTTGGTTCATGCCGCTTCAAGTTGTTAACGTACTCATAGCGACGCAAAACTCACCCGTGCGCGCCAAGGAAAGGACTCCCATGACCACCCCCGACGAAAAGACACTCACCATGCTCACCAGGCTGTTTGAGGAGGAGTTTGGACCCATCGGCGACCGCCAGGTGCTCTACGTGCACGCACCCGGGCGTTCCGAGATCAGCGGCAATCACACCGATCACGAGGGCGGCCATGTTATCGCCGGCTCGCTCGATGTCGCCGTTGACGGTATCGCCGTGGCAACCGACTCCAACAAGATCCGCGTCGCCGACGAGGGCTATCCTACGTTTACGATCATGCTCGACACGCTGGATATTCAAGAGTCCGAGAAGGGCACGTCCGCGAGCCTCGTCCGCGGCATGGCCCACGAAATCGCTGCTCTGGGCGTTGAGCCCCAGGGCTTCGACTTCGCCTTCACCTGCTCCGTCCCCTCGGGCGGCGGCCTTTCCAGCTCTGCCGCCGTCGAGGCGGCGTACGGTCGTGCCATGGAGACGCTCTGGGGCGCACCCGCCATCGAGCCCGTCGCGCTCGCCCAGATGAGCCAGCGCACCGAGAACAACTACTATGGCAAGCCCTGCGGTCTTATGGACCAGGCCGCCGTTTGCTTGGGCGGCCTCGCCTACATGGACTTTGAGGACCAGGCTCAGCCTAAAACCCAGAAGCTCGAACTCAACTTTGAGGATCACGGCTATGCGCTCGTGCTCGTTAAGGTTGGCGCCGACCATGTGGCAGCTACCGACGACTACGCCGCCGTTCCGCGCGAGATGCAGGACATCGCCGCCGAGCTTGGCAAGACACGCCTGTGCGAGGTAAACGTGGCGGATTTTGACGCCAAGCTCCCTGAGCTACGCGCCAAGCTGGGCGACCGTGCCTGCCTGCGCGCCGTTCACTACTGGTACGAGAACGGCCTGGTCGATAAGCGCTGGGCAGCCCTTAGCGCCGGCGACATCGACCAGTTCCTGGTCCTGACGCGCGAGTCCGGTGCCAGCTCCGCCATGTACCTGCAGAATGTCGTCGCCAAACTGGGCTCCGAGCAACCTTCCATGTATGCCTTGGCGCTGGCCGAGCATGTGCTCGACGGCCGCGGCGCCGTCCGCATCCACGGTGGCGGCTTTGGTGGCACCATCCAGGCCTTCGTGCCGCTCGACCTGGTCGACACCTTCATCACCAAGATGAACGGCTGGCTGGGCGAGGGCTCTGCCCGCCACTACGCAATTTCTGACAAGGGGGCTTACGCGGCATGGCTGTAATGACTGATGTGCGCGAGGCCGCGCAGGGCCTGATTGAGTATGCCATCCATCGATCCATGATCGGACAGGATGACCGCATCTGGGCCTACAACACCATTCTCGAGTGCATCGGCGCCACGGGTCCCGCGCTCGACATGGCTTGGGCGATGCAGAACGAGAAGCTCTCGCTCTTGCACCCCGATATGCTCCCCAATTTTGACCTGGAGGGCACGCTTGCCGCGCTTTCCGAGGACGCCGTTGCCAACGGCGCTGCCGAGGACACGGCGTCGGGCCGCGACCGCATCGCCATGCGCATCATGGGCGCGCTCATGCCGAGGCCTTCGGTTGTAAACGAGGAGTTCAACGGACGCATGGGCGTCAACGAGCCCCGCGCCGCGACCGACTGGTTCTATGGTCTGTGCTGTGACGCCGGTTACGTGCGCCGCGCCGCCATCGCGCGCAATATCAAATGGAGCACCCCCACCAACTGGGGCGACCTGGAAATCACCATTAACCTGTCGAAGCCCGAGAAGGACCCGCGCGACATTGCCGCGGCCGGCGCCGCAAAGAACACGGGCGAGAAGTATCCCGCCTGTCAACTGTGCATCGAGAACGAGGGCTACCCTGGACGCTCCGCCGCAGCCGACGGCGGCGCCCATCCCGCTCGCCAGAACCTGCGCGTCATACCCATCCAGCTCGACGGCGAGCGCTGGGGCTTCCAGTACAGCCCGTACGCGTACTTTAACGAGCACTGCATCGCTATGAGCGCCGAGCATCGCCCGATGCACGTCGACCGTAAGGGACTGACCTGCCTGCTCGATTTTGTGGACCTGTTCCCGCACTACTTTATTGGCTCCAACGCCGACCTGCCCATCGTGGGCGGCTCGATTCTGTCGCACGACCACTTCCAGGGCGGCGCGCACGAGTTCCCCATGATGCATGCCGCCGAGGTCTCGCAGTTTAACGTGCCCGGCTTTGACCAGGTCAGCGGCACCGTGTTGCAGTGGCCGCTTTCGGTGCTGAGACTGCGCTCGCATGACCGCGCCCAGCTGCTCGACGCCGCCGAGAAGATTATCCTCGCCTGGCGCGAGTGGACCGATGAGTCTGTGGGCGCCATCGCGCACACAGCCGACGGCGTGGCGCATAACACTGTGACGCCCGTCATCCGCCGCGTCGACTCTCGCGGCAATGCCGGCGGCAAGATCTACGAGGCCTACCTGGCGCTTCGCTGCAACATCACAACCGACGAGCATCCGCTGGGCGTATTTCACCCGCATGCCGAGTACCACCACATCAAGAAAGAGAACATCGGCTTGATCGAGGTCATGGGCCTGGCCATTTTGCCGCCGCGCTTGGTTCCCGAGCTCGGCGCTGTCCGCGAGCACTTGCTGGCAGCCAAGGCCGATGTCAGTTACGACCTTGCCGGCGCGCTCGAGTGCGACGACCTTTGCCGCAGCCACGCCGCATGGGCCGAGGATGTCTTTGCCCGCCGCGCCGACGAGCTTACGGCGGATAGCGCCATCGACATCCTGCACGAGGAGGTCGGCATGGTGTTTGGCCACGTGCTCGACAACGCCGGCGTCTTTAAATGGGACGAAGCCGGTCGCGCCGCCCAGCAGCGCTTCATTGACTCGCTGTAATGATCCCTTGGGGACGGAGGAAAACGGATCATTTCGTCTTCAAGACAACGGCGCCCGCCGGCAACATCGCCGGCGGGCGCCGTTTTTGGTGCAAGGGCAGCTAATTTGGGACGGGGCTATTTTGACTACTTTGCATCTAGAAGTAGTCAAAATAGCCCCGTCCCAAATTAGCTGCCTCTCATGAGAGTGGAAAATCTCCCACTCTAAGCCCGCTTGCGAGCCCAAAATGGGAGATTATCCACTCTCGTTTTGTTCGGTACGCCGTAACTCTAAAGTTCGGTTACCTCTACGCTGTTGTAGACCTCGTCCCAGCGGTCCATGACCAGGTGGCCGGTCTTGGGATCCATGGCGTTGAGCTTGCCGCAGGCATTGGCGGTCTTGAGCACCGTGACGTCGTCGGCGCCAGCAGCAATGGCATGCGCAAAACCGGCGATGGTCGAGTCACCGGAACCCGTCGCGTTCACAGCCGCAATCGCGGGCGTCTTGGCGCGGAACGCGCGGCCCTCATGGAAGCCCACCGAGCCGGCAGCGCCCATCGAAACGACGACCCAGGGGATACCGGCAAAACGGTCATCGGCGGCAAGCGCCTCGCGCAGGGCATCGACATCATCGGTCGTAAAGGACGTACCCAGCAGGCCGTTAATCTCGGTCAGGTTGGGCTTTACGAGCTCAGGCTTAGCGTCGGACTCCAGCGCGGCCCCCAGCGATGCACCCGAGGTGTCGAGCAGCACCTTGGCGCCCGCCTCTTCGGCGATCTTGACGAGCTCGGCATAGTAGCCGGCATCGACGCCGCGCGGCAGCGAGCCCGAAAGCGTCACAACGTCCGCCTTCGCTGCAAGCTCGGCGAACTTGGCCGTAAAGGCCTCGAGCTCGGCCGGGGCGATCTGCGGGCCGCTCTCCAAAAGCTCGGTCTGATTACCCTCGTGCAGAATATTCAGGCAAATACGCGTCTCGCCGGCAATGGGTACAAAGTCGTTCTTGACGCCGTCGGCATCCATAAGCTCGGCCATATAGGCACCCATGTGACCGCCAAGCAGGCCAGTCGCGAGCACATCGTCGCCCAACTGCAGCAGCACACGGCTCACGTTGAGGCCCTTGCCGCCAGCGGTCTTTTCGGGCGTCACACGGTTCACGTCGTCGATGATCAGCTTGTCGAGCTGATAGCGCGTATCAATCGACGGGTTCATGGTAACGGTCAGAATCATGTTGAACTCCTGTTTCCGGGGCACGACACGCGCGACCCCAAACATACGATAGCTCGTTAAAGGATCTCGATCTCAAAGCCGCGGGTGACGGTCTCCCCCGGCTTGGCCACCAGGCAGCCGCGCTTGTGCTCCAGAATATCGTCCTCGTCGGAGCAGGTGGACAGGCCGCCCCACGGTTCCACGGCCACAAAGTCACCCTCGGGCTTGCTCCACACAATCAGGTACGGCATATCGGGGAACGTCAGGCGCACGCCCTTGTCCTCGGTCTTCTTGGTCAGCGTAACCACGCGGCTCTCGAGCACGTCAAAGATGGTCTCCGCGAAGTCAAAGAGTTCGTGGGTCAGCGGCAGGTCATGGCCAACCATCGGGTTCTTGCTGCGATGCTCAACATCAATCAGGCCCGTCGAGGGAACGGCAGTGCAGAGGTCGGTGGCCTCACGCTGCTCAAAACGAAGCTCGTAGTCGTCATAGGACTCGCCCTCGTCGAGCGGGCACTTAAAGCCGGGGTGACCGCCCACAAAGAACGGCATGTCCTCGGTGCCCTCATTGGTCACCTCGTACGACACGGCAACCTTTTCCGAATCGATCGTGTAACGAGCAACGATCTTAAACGGATACGGGTACTGCTCGAGCAACTCGGCATGGTCGGCAGAGCTTAAGCTCAGCGCAACCATGTTGTCGCTCTGTTCCTCGAGCTTCCACTCCTGCTTGCGCGCAAAGCCGTGGCGGGCGAGCTTTACCTCGCGGCCGCCCATGGTCATTGCGTGGCCGTCACGAAGGCCACCGCAGATCGGGAAGCAAATGGGGGCCTGGCCCGACCAGACTGCCGGATCACCCTGCCACAGGTACTCACGGCCGTTGGCCGCAATAGAAGTGAACGACCCGCCCGCCGTGCTCAGTGCCACGCGGATAGAACCGTTATCAAGAACAAACTCCATAGGAGTCTTCCCTTTCTTACGACAGCCCACCAAGTCAATAGGGCTGATAGAAAACCGGCCCGCGCCCCCTCACAGAAACGCGAGCCGTCAATTGAAAAGCTGCAGAATGCCGGGTACCGCCAAGAGCGAAGCACTCAAGCCAAGCAAGCAAACGTGTTATCGGAGCAGCTTACTGAACCAGAAAGCTTCGCAACAACAGCGGTAACCCCACAGGTGCCCCCAACGTCAGCGAGCGGCGATCAGGTGCCCCAGGTCGCCGCGAAAGAGGAGCGACGCGTACTTCATGTACGCGAGCGACGGTTTGAGTGGCGAGATGGGGTGCCTGGGCGTCGCGCAGCGTCGACCCGTTACGCGGTTTGGCAAAACCGCGTAACCCCACTAGTCGTGATACTCGCCGCGGTCCCACTTCTCAAGAAACTCATCAAAGAAGTGTGGGTCAGCCTGTGCCTCGGCGTCGGCCTTATTGCAGGCATCGATCTTGGCGATCAGGGCATCGTGCTCGGGGGTCTTCTCGTAGGGCTCCTCCAGGAAGGCAAGCATAATATCGGCCATCAGGAACTCACCGGTGATCTTGCCGCCAAAGCCCACGATGTTGGCGTTGAGCTCGCGACGGGCATACAGGGCAGAGGTCATGTCGCGAACCAGGGCGCAGCGGGCGCCGGGAACCTTGTTGACGGCGTTGGTGATGCCGATGCCGGTGCCGCACAGGGCCACGCCAAAGTCGGCCTTGCCGCTGGCAACAGCCTCGCCCACGGCCTTGCCGTAGATGGGATAGTGCGTACGGGTGTGGCTGTAGGTGCCGCAGTCGAGCACCTTGTAGCCAGCCTGCTCCAGGCGGTCGGCCAGATAGATCTTCTCGTCCGTAACGATATGGTCGCAACCGATTGCGATGGTCTTCTTCATCAGAACGTCCTTTCGTCTGAATTCACAAGTTGAGGTAGAAGTTCGAGTTCTCGTTGGCTCTCGTTAGGCCATCTTGTTGAGCATGTCGACACGGATCTGGTGACGGCCGCCGGCGTACTGTGCACGCAGGAACTCGCGGGCGATCTTCTTGGCGACCTCGGTGCCCACAACGCCCGGGCCCATGGTGACCATGCGCGAGCCGTTGTGCTCGCGGGTCATGTAGGCGGAACGCTCGTCGGAAATGTTAGCGACGACCATGCCCTTGATCTTGACGGCGGCCATATAGGAGCCGACACCGTACTTATCGAATGCGAAGCCCTGGGAATCCTTGTGCTCCAGCAGGTCCTTGGCAACGGCGGTAGCGGAATCGACAAAGTCCGCGGCAGGGGTCTCGGAATAGTCGACGACCTCGTGACCATCGGCGATGAGCATCTCCTTGATGGACTCCTTCATCGACATGCCGTCGGCATCGGAAGCGATTACAACCCTCATGACATCCTCCTTGAGAGATACGCAGGTGCGTTGTTTCTGTTTGGAAGTGTTGAATCTCGTTCAGGTCCGGGCATCTGAATGTGCGATTCTTCACTGTTCATGTTTATTTGAACACATTCGAACAGTAACTGCAACAATTATTTGTTTATCTTTGTTCTTTTTTGAACAAATACCGTTCACGGATGATTGCTGACCGTTTGGACCGGGCGCGGGCGTAGCGACCATGTGTTCAACAAACAAAAGGGCGGCCGAGAACGTGTCTCGGCCGCCCTTCGGCGGTATTCCCCGGTATATACGGCAGCTTTAGCTACTAGGACTGGCCGCCCTTCTTGGCATGCTTGGACGGAGTGCCCAGAAAGCGGCCCGTCAAATAATTCGTCGGCCCGGAAATATCAATCCCCAGCAGTGTGTGCCCCAGCCACAAAAACGCCGCGAGCACCAGCAATGGGATAACGCACGAGGTCACTATCATCACGATGACACCTTCGATCAGATCGGTCACCTGCTGCACAATCTCATCGGTCATCTGCTTGGCGCCGCTGGTCACCGTCGTGACGAGACCCGAGGCACCGTCGGCAAGCTGTTCAAGCACGTTCTTGGACTCTGCGGACTCGGTCTTTTTCTTGTTTGCTTTGGAGCTATCGCTATCTGCCGCACTCGCAGCGTCAGTCGCCTTTTGCTCGGCCGCCTCGATGCTCACTCGATACGTTTCATCAACCTTCTGCGACACCCATACGCTCGCGGGCACCAACACCATGCTAATGATGGCGACCACCAGCACACGCGTTGCCACGCGACGAATGACCGTGCTCGTGCTCCAGCGTCCGTGAATGCCAAGCGACGCTGCAAAGAGCACCAGCGCAAACGGGATCAGGATGCCCAGGCCAACCGACCACAAAATCGTGAGTAAATATTTCTCTAGGTATAGCACGGCAAGCACGATACCAAGATTACCCGAAAGCTGTGCGAGCTGCTCGGCAACTGGCGTTCCCGTATCACCCGGCAGCGCGGTAATGCCCGCAGATAGGGCGACGCACGAGGTCGTGAGCGCCAATACATTGCCCTTCTTTTGATCGATGACCTCGACGGTAGAGTCCCAAGTCTTGGTATCGGCAAAATGCGGACGAGCCACAAACCCCGACAGCAGCGCCAGTACCACGAGCGCAACGATGAGGCCAATCTGCAGTTTTTTGTTTGCGCACACGACATCGGATAGGCTGGGCTGCAGCTCGGTCACCGTTGTTTGCTCGGTTATCTGGACAGGACGCCCATGAGCCATCTCGCTCGCGTCTCTCTTTTGAATCGATCCGTTGTCCGGCATTTGGATACCTCCTCATTCCGGCCTGTATTGCGGATGGAAGTATACCCACCCAGCGAAAAACCGAACGGGAGGAGGCGCAACGGGCTGCCGCATGACCCGCTTGCCACGAAATGGGCCCATCTACTACGTTTAACTGCCCATCCCCGACCATGCCCCGTGGCGTAAAAACAAAACCACAGGTAGAACGCTTGCAGTTTTTCATGAAACGCAGGTGTGTTCGGGGGTATCGGGTTAAACGTAGTAGATGCGCCAGTTTCGTGGCGACGCTGCCAACCGATCCCCTGGGAACGGAGGAGAACGGATCATTTTGGGCCGTCAGCCCCTATTTCACCGCAACTTGGAGGAGGACAGAAAAAGCCCTGCTGCGGGTAGCGGCAGGACTTTTGGAAGGGGCTTGGTTGTGAGGACTCGTTAGGCGAGCTTGGCCTCGAGCTCGGCGATGCGCTTGTAGGCATCGATGGTAAAGCGGGCCTGCTTCTCCAAGATCATAGTGGTCATGAGGGTGTCCTGAGCGTGAGCCATGATGAAGGTCATCTCCATCTCGCCGCCGCCGGCCTCCTGCGAAAGCAGCTTGGTCTGCGTGTCGTGGGCGCCGATAAGTGCATCGCTGGCATCCTTGTGCAGCTGTTCGGCCTTCTCAAAGTCACCCTCGCGAGCAGCATCGAGCGCTGCAAGCAGATCGGTCTGGGCGTCACCTGCGTATGCGACAATCTCGAATCCAACCATCGAGATTTCTTCTTTGGTTGCCATATTGCGTTCCTTTCACATATGAACCAACGGAGAGCATCGCGTCCGGGCATCCGCGCTGCGCTGTGTATGACAGAAACATTAACATTCAAACAATAAAGAACAATACAAAACGTAATTTCGAGCTATGAACGGTCACTTTTAACCCGCGAACGGTTTCCAAACCATTTCGAACAATATCAAACATGATTAACGGAAACCCAAACAGGACCGCGCCCTAACGCAAATCGTGCACCGTATCGCCCTCTACGAGCACGCCGGGGATCAGCATGTGCTCCACGCCAGACGCAACTCCCTCGGCGCCGGCGATCTTGTCGACTGCCCACATGCCGACACGCTTGTTGTCAAAGCGCACGGTGGTCAGGCGACGATCGGGCACGATGTCGCCCAGACTATCATCAACCCCCACCACGCTCACGTCCTCGGGCACACGCCTTCCGCGCGACTCGAGTCCGCGAATGCAGCCGTAGGCCATGGCGTCATTGGAGGCATAGATGGCAGTACAGGTCGGATCGTCCGCCAGAGCCTGGCCTGCGGCATATCCACTCCGCGCCGTCCAGTCGCCACGGATGAGTCGCGGCAGCTCAATACCATGCGCGCGCAATGTCTCGCGCCAGCCCTCCTCGCGCTGCATGCCCGAAAGCGAGCGTTCGGGACACGAGATAAAGTGCACGGTCTTGTGTCCCTGCCCCAGCAAGTACTCGACAACCTGGCGCGAACAATCGAACTGATCGTTATCGACCGTCGAGCACAGCGGGTGCTCCAGCATGGTAACGAGCACCGTCTGCATACCAGGCAGCGGCTCAAAGGTGCCAAAGTCCGCCGGCATGCGATTCATGATCACAACCATGCCATCCACCGGCAGTGCGCTCATGCGCGACGATGCGCTCTCGAGGGTATACGGATGTCCATCTACTTTAGTGAGGGTAATGGCGTAGCCGTGCTTATCGGCGGCGGCGGCAAAGCCCTCCATACGGTCGAGGTTGCCGGTACCGGTAATGTTGAACATGGCGACGCCGACGGTCTTAAACTTGCCGCGGCGCAGCGATCGACCGGCAAAATTGGGGCGATACCCCAGCTCGCGCATGGCGGCACGCACGCGCTCCTTGGTCTCGGGGCGCACGCTGGGTGAATCGTGGACGGTGCGCGAGACCGTCTGTTCTGAGACGCCCGCGAGGAGCGCCACATCCTTAACGGAAACCGATTTTTTAACAGCGGCCATAGGTCGATCTTTCTATGTCAACGATGCCATTGGTGGCACCCTACGCAGTCAAATGAAACGTCTTCAAGTATATCTAACGCCTCCCCCACCATACGCTCACCACCCAAAACCTACCGTTCACCGACATTTTTGCTTCCCCGAACGGCTTTTATCGCCCAAATGTTAACGTTGCCATTGCGCAAACACAGAGCCACCGGGCGGCTCAAACGTTTACGCGCAAGAAATCGACGGTCCGCAGGCACAGGGGCCATCGGTTCGCGTCTTATTTTGTGTCACAAAATGGCAACGTCAACATTTTGGCAACCAAACGTCAAAAGCTACCATCGTTGCTAACCCACCGACTCTTAGGAGCTTTGCATGGAGCAACTCATCGCCACCATCGAAAAGGGCCAGCCCTTTTTCAACGCGATCGCCCGCAACAAGTACCTCAAGGCGATCCGCGACGGTTTTATCTCCGTCATCCCCATCATCATCTTCTCGTCCATCTTCTGCCTGGTAGCCTCGGTCCCCAACATCTGGGGTTTCTACTGGCCCGATGACATCAACAACGCCCTGTGGAAGTGCTACAACTACTCCATGGGCATCCTGGCCATCGCCTGCGCCGCTACCACGGCCAAGCATTTCGCCGACGCCCAGAACCGCGATCTGCCCAAGAATAACCAGATCAACTTTATCTCGTGCATGTGCGCGGCCATCATCGGCTTCTTGCTCCTTTCGAGCGACACCATCGCCACGGATGCCGCCAGTGGCTTCAACACCACCTACCTTGGTTCCAAGGGCCTACTGACCGCCTTCATCGCTGCGTTTGTGACCGGCATCATCTACAAGTTCTTTATCAAGCGCAACATCACCGTCAAGATGCCCGAGCAGGTTCCGCCCAACATCTCGCAGACCTTTAAGGACATCATCCCCTTCTCCGTCTGCATCACCGTCTTTTGGGTCTTTGACATCGTCTTCCGCGCTGCCTTTGGCTTCTGCTTTGCCCAGGGCGTCATCCAGGTGTTCCAGCCCCTGTTCACCGCTGCCGACGGCTACATCGGCCTTGCTGTGATTTACGGCGCCATGAGCCTGTTCTGGTTCGTGGGCGTCCACGGCCCCTCGATCGTCGAGCCCGCCATCGCCGCCGCCCTCGTTTCCAACATGACCGACAACCTGGCTGCGTTCCAGGCCGGCCAGCACGCTTCCGCTGTCCTGACCCAGGGTGCCCAGTACTTCGTCGTCTGCATGGGCGGCACCGGCGCCACGCTCGTCCTGGTCTTTATGTTCTGCTTCCTGGCCAAGTCCCAGGAGATGCGCGCTGTCGGTAAGGCCGCCATCGTCCCCGTGTGCTTTGCCGTCAACGAGCCGCTGCTGTTCGCCGCGCCTATCGTGCTCAACCCCGTCTTCTTTGTCCCGTTTGTCTTTGCCCCGATCGCCAACATCTGGATCCTCAAGATCTTTATCGACTTCTTGGGCATGAACGGCTTTATGTACACCCTGCCTTGGACCGTCCCCGGCCCCATCGGCACCATCATGGGCCTGGGCTTCCAGCCGCTCGCCTTTGTGATGCTCGCCCTTATCCTGGTCGTCGACTTCGTTCTGTACTATCCGTTCTTCCGTGCCTATGACGCCCAGAAGTGCGCCGAGGAGGCCGAGATTTCCCAGGAGGAGCTCGCCGCCAAGAACGCCGAGAAGGCCGCCAAGCTCAACGATGCCTTCCAGGGCAAGGCCGACGCCAAGAGCGTTGCCGCCGGCGCTGCTGCCGAGGCCGTGGAAGCCGGCGCTCCCGCCGCTTCCGCAGCACCCGCTGCCGAGGCAACGGCCACCAGCGACCTCAACGGCAAACGCGTGCTCGTGCTCTGCCAGGGTGGCGGTACCTCGGGCCTGCTCGCCAACGCGCTGGCCAAGGCCGCCAAGGAGCGCGGCATCAATCTTGAAACCGCTGCCGAGGCCTATGGCAACCACGTGGACATGCTCCCCGACTTCGATCTGGTCGTCCTGGCCCCGCAAGCCGCAAGCTACCTGGCCGACCTGCAGAAGGACTGCGAGCGCGTGGGCAACAAGTGCGTCGCCTGCCGCGGTAAGCAGTACATTGAGCTTTCCCAGAACGGCGATAAGTCTCTCGCCTTCGTAAGCGAGCAACTCTCGAAGTAAGTAACGCACAGGGCCAGCCGACCATCCAAGACCGGCTGGCCCTTCGATTTAGACGATTGGATTATCATGTCCGTTAACCCTGCTAGCGTCACCAACCCGCCTGCGCAGTTTCCCGAGGACTTTGTCTTTGGCGGCGCCACTGCTGCCTACCAGGTAGAGGGCGAGACCCGCACCCACGGTAAAGGCAAGGTTGCCTGGGACGACTTCCTGGAGGCCCAGGGGCGCTTTTCCCCCGATCCCGCTTCGGACTTCTACAACCAGTACCCCGTCGATCTGGAGCTGTGCGAGGAGTTCGGCATCAACGGCATTCGCCTCTCCATTGCCTGGAGCCGCATCTTCCCCAACGGCACCGGCGAGATCAACCCTGAGGGCGTGCAGTTCTACCACGATCTCTTCGCCGAGTGCCACAAGCACCACGTTGAGCCGTTTGTCACGCTGCATCACTTCGACACGCCGCTTGCCCTCTTTGAGAAGGGCGACTTCCTCAACCGCGAGACCATCGATGCCTTTGTGGACTTTGCCACCTTCTGCTTTAAGGAGTACGCCGACCAGGTGACCTACTGGTTCACCTTTAACGAGATTTGGGCCGATGCCTCCAACACCTACATCGAGGGCACCTTCCCCGGCGGCGTCAAGGCGCATCTGGCCGAGGCTTTCCAGTGCGAGCACAACATGATGCTCGCCCACGCCAAGGCCGTACTGGCCTTCCACAACGGCGGTTTTAAGGGCAAGATCGGCGTCATTCAGTCGTTGGAGTTTAAGTATCCGCTCAACGAGAACGACCCCGCCGACATCAAAGCCGCCAACAACGAGCACGTGTTGCAGAACCAGTTCTTGCTCGACGCCACCTTCCGAGGCGACTACGCGCCCGACACCCTCGAGTGCGCCAACCGTCTGGCTGCCGTCTCGGGCGGCACCATCGAGATCCTGGACGAGGACCTCGAGATTATGCGCGAGGCCGCGCTCTACAACGACTATCTGGGCGTCAACAACTACCAGTGCCGCTTCTTGAAGGCTTACGACGGCGAGAACGACCTGCACCACAACGGTACGGGCGAGAAGGGCACCGGCCGCTGGCGCGTTAAGGGTATTGGCGAGCACGTGAACAAGCCTGGCATCCCCACCACCGACTGGGACTGGATCATCTATCCCGAGGGCCTGTTCGATCTGCTCGTCTACATTAAGCAGCGCTACCCCAACTACAAGCAGATCTTCATTACAGAAAACGGCATGGGCTACAAGGACCCCTACAAGGACGGTTTTGTGGACGACCAGCCGCGCATCGACTACATCGAGCAGCACTTGCGCTGGCTGCTCAAGGCCATGGAGGTGGGCGTCAACGTGGGCGGCTACTTCCTGTGGAGTCTGCAAGATCAGTTCTCCTGGACCAATGGTTACAACAAGCGCTATGGCTTCTTCTACGTTGACTATGAAACCCAGAAGCGCACGCCCAAGGCAAGCGCCTACTGGTACAAGCACGTGGCGCAGACCCGTCGCCTGGACTAGCGGCTGGCGACCAGCGGAATTGCCCCGCTCACATAACCTGTCCCCATTTCTCAGCCGGGGGTGGCACGTCACACGGCGCGCCGCCCCCGGCCTTTTGTTTTTGTTCGGCTGGGGGGCCGTTTGTCTCGATCTGTAACATCTAGCCGAGTTTTTGGTCCCTAGCTGTTACAAATCAAGACAAACCGGGAAGACGGGGCCGAATTGTCTAAATCTGTAACACTAAAACCGGTTTTGGACGTCTGGTTGTTACAGATTGAGATAAACGCACAGGACAATCCTCTCAATCTCGATCTGTAACATCTAGCCGAGTATTTCGGTCCTAACTGTTACAGATTGAGATGAACGAGCCGAGCACGTCTACACCCGCAGGTCCTTCACGCTGGAACGCTCGACCAACACGCCCGAGACGAGCGTACGGCTTCTGGAGCTCGGGGCTTCCAGACCTGCGACGACCTCGTTAAGCGCACGGATGCCCAGCTCGCGGTGGCGAAACTTCACCGACGTCAGAATCGAGTTGGGAATCGTCTTGTAGAGCTCATCGTCGAAGCCGATCACGGACACGTCGTCGGGCACACTGAGCCCTTTGTCACGTAGAGCCATCATCACGCCGTTTGCCATGCAGTCGTTAGCAGCGAGGACCGCCGTGCAATCGGGTTTATCGGCAAGCACAAGGCCCGCGGCATAGCCACTATCCGCATTCCAATCACCTTGCAGAGGCTCGGGCGGCTCAATGCCACGCGTCTCGAGTGCTGCACGCCAACCTTTCATACGGCACTGGCTCGACAGCGACTCTTTTTTACCAGAAACGAAATACACGTTCTTGTGACCATGATCCAAGAAGTACTCGCACGCCATGCGCGCACCACCCTCTTGATCGTCACTGACGGTAGAACAGGTAGGATGCTCCATCGGCGTGATAATCACCGTCTTGAGGTCCTTCGGCGCCTCAAAGGTATCAAAGTCATCGACCATCTGGCGCAGATTGAAGATCATGCCGTCGACGGGAAGCTGCGACATCCTGCGCGCCGCTTCGGCAAGGGTCATCTTCTCCCCCGCCCGCTTTTTGATCATCGTGAGCGCAAAGCCTCGCTCTTCGGCGGCATCGGCGATTCCGTCAATCATGTCCACGGCGCCGCCCGACAAGTGGAACAGCACGACGCCGATGCACCCGTAACGGCCCAGCTTGAGCGAACGCGCGGCAAAGTTGGTTCGAAACCCGAGCGCCTCCATGGCAGCATGGACCCTATCGCGCGTCGACTCGCGCACGCTATCGGGCTCGTTGATTACGCGCGACACCGTCTTGAGAGAAACGCCCGCGGCAATCGCCACATCATTCATTGAGACATTTTTCTTGTCCATCGTTGCCACTGCTTCTCCAGTCGGTTCTCTATCGCTTGTTTTTTGTGTTCTAGCATACACTACCTGCCTGACTGATAAATCAGCCGTTTATCGGACGATATCGACCGTTCACCTGTAAATCCTTGTTGCTCATCCAAAAATGTCTTACGTTGTCATTAACGAAATGACAACGTTGTCATTTCGCAATGCCTTCCTTAAGCGGGAAGGTTTCCGGGCAGTCCTGACCATCCATCGACGACCAGTTCCATCCACATGCATCGCGCATCAAGTAGCAAAGGAGCTCTATGGACGCCATCGTAAAGATGCTCGAAAAGCATCAACCGTTCTTTGAGAAGATCTCGAGGAACATCTACCTCCAGGCCATCAAGGACGGATTCCTTGGGTGCATGCCCATTGTCCTCACCTCTTCGATCTTCCTGTTGATCGCCACCCTTCCTGGCGTAGTTGGCATCACGCTGCCCCAGCCGCTCATCGACTGGTGCAACAAGCTGTACAACTTCACCATGGGCGTTATGGGCATCATGGTTGCCGGCACCACCGCCAAGAACTTTACGGCTTCCATGAACCGTCGCATGCCCGCCGGCAAGGTGCTCAACGACGGCTCCACCATGGTAGCCGCCCAGTGCAGCATGCTGCTGCTCGCTGTTACGCAGTTCACCACCAAGTTCGACGGCTCCGAGCTTTCGGTCTTCGATTGCACCAGCATGGGTACGCGCGGTCTGTTCTCGGCCTATATCGCAGCGTTCATTACCGTTTGGGTTTATAAGTTCTGCGTCTCGCGCGATCTGACCATTAAGCTGCCCAAGGAGGTTCCGGGCGCCATCGCTCAGAACTTCCGCGACATCATCCCCTTTGGCGGCGCCGTCATCATCTGCGGCATCATCGATGTCGTCGTGCGCAACCTCATGGGCGTTCCGTTCTCCGAGCTGCTCATCAAACTGCTCTCCCCGCTCTTTACCGCTGCAGAAACCTATCCTGGCCTTATCCTTATCCAGGCAGCCACCGCGTTCTTCTGGTTCATCGGTGTCCATGGTCCTTCAATTGTCCAGCCGGGCATCGACCCCATCCGTCTTGCCAACCAGGCCGAGAACCTGCAGGTTCTGCTGGCCGGTGGTCACCCCGCCCATTCCCTCACCTTCAACATGTCGCTCGTGGGTGAGTTCGGCGGCACCGGCGCCACGTTCATCGTGCCGCTTCTGCTGATTCTCTTCATGAAGTCCAAGCAGCTCAAAGCCGTCGGTAAGGCTTCGATTGTTCCTGTTGCCTTCGCCGTCAACGAACCGCTGCTCTTTGGCGCGCCGATGATCCTTAACCCCTACATGCTCATCCCCTTTGTTGCCGCCGGCTGCGTCAACGTGAGTGTTGCCAAGTTCTTTATCGATAACGTGGGCATGAACGGCTTCTCCTTCGTGGTGCCTTGGGCTACCCCTGCCCCCATCGGCATTTTCATCACCACGAACTTCCAGCTTATCGCCTTGGTATTTGTCGCGATCATCATCTTGCTGGACGCCATCATCTACCTGCCGTTCTTGAAGGCATACGACAAGCTGCTCTGCGACCAGGAGGCCGAGCGCGCCGCCGAGCTGGGTCTTGAGTCCGACGGTGCTGCCACCATCGCCGCCAGCACCTCTGAGCCCGCCGTCGAGCCGACCGCCGCTGCCGCCGACAGCAAGCCTGTCGCCGATCAGCCCGAGTCCGCCGCCGATGCATCCGCCAAGAAGGATGTCGATGGCCTGAAGGTCCTCGTCCTGTGCGCCGGCGCTGGCACCTCTGCCATGCTTGCCAACGCCATCAAGGAAGGTGCCGCGCAGACCGGAGAGAACATCGCTTCCTCCGCGGGCGCCTATGGTCAGCACACTGCCATCATGGATCAGTACGACGTTATCGTGCTTGCCCCGCAGGTTCGTAGCTACTACAACGACATGAAGGCCGACACCGATCGCCTGGGCATTAAGCTGCTCGCCCCGCGCGGTAAGGAATATATCGACCTTACTCGCGACCCCGCTGGCGCCATCAAGTGGCTCCGCGAGAACCTCGACTAGTTCCTCCCTCTGTTGGTGCCCGGATCCCCAGTTCGGGCACCTCTCCCTATTCGAATCCCACAGAAAGGATGACTCATGACCAACCCCATGCAGTTCCCCGACGGCTTTGTGTTTGGCGGCGCCACCGCTGCTTACCAGGTTGAGGGCGAGACCCGCACGCACGGCAAGGGCAAAGTGCCCTGGGACGATTTCCTGGCCGCTCAGGGTCGCTTCTCCCCCGACCCCGCAAGCGATTTCTACAACAAGTACCCGGTCGATATCGACCTGTGCCAGCGCTTCGGCATCAACGGTATCCGCGTCTCCATCGCTTGGAGCCGCATCTTCCCCAACGGCACCGGTGAGATTAACCCCGAGGGTGTCGCCTTCTATCACGAGCTCTTTGCCACCTGCAATAAAGCCGGCGTTATCCCCTATGTCACGCTCGATCACTTTGATACGCCCGAGGCCTTTTACCAGGACGGCGGCGAGGGCTTCCTGACGCGCACGACGATCGACGCCTTTGTCGAGTACGCCAAGTTCTGCTTTGCCGAGTTCACCGAGGTCAAGCACTGGTTCACGTTTAACGAGATTCCCGCAACCGCCGAGGGCAGCTTTATCGTCGGCAACTGGCCGCACGGCGAGAAGTACCGCCTGGACAAGGCCTTCCAGCTCATGCACAACATGATGGTGGCCCACGCCAAGGCTGTCGTCGCCTTCCATGAGGGCGGCTTTGAGGGCGAGATCGGCATTGTCCAGAACCTGGAGCCCAAGTATCCCCTCGACCCCAACAACGCTGCCGACTGCGAGGCAGCTCGCATGGCCGACGTCATCAACAACCGCTGGGTACTCGACGCCACCTTCCGCGGCCACTATGCCGCCGACACCATGGAGGCTGCGACCAAGCTGGCCCATATCGCCGGCGGCGAGCTCGACGTCCGCGACGAGGACATCGCCGCGCTGACCGCCGCGCTCCCCTACAACGATTGCCTGGGCGTCAACACCTACAAGTGCCAGTTCCTGCGTGCTGCCGAGGGCGAAAACGACATCAACCACAATGGCACCGGCGACAAGGGCTCCTCGCGCTGGTTCCTCAAGGGCGTGGGCGAGGCATGCGTGCGCGAAGGCGTACCCACCACCGATTGGGACTGGATCATCTATCCCGAGGGCCTGTACGATCTGCTGCTCCGCATTAAGAACGATTACCCCAACTACAAGAAGATCTACATCACCGAGAACGGCATGGGCTATAAGGACGACTTTGAGGACGGCTTTATCGATGACGCCCCTCGCATCGACTATATGCGTCAGCATCTCGCATGGATCCTCAAGGCGATCGACGGCGGCGTAAACGTCGACGGTTACTTTGTGTGGTCGCTGCAGGACCAGTTCTCCTGGACCAACGGCTACAACAAGCGCTATGGCCTGTTCTACATCGACTTTGAGACCCAGAAGCGCTATCCCAAGGCGAGCGCGTACTGGTACAAGAACGTCGCGGAGACCGGCCTGCTCATGGCCTAGTTTTTGCCGCATACCCCCTGTCGGCCGCATACGAATCCCTCCACGGGTTCGCATGCGGCCTTTTTGTTTTGGCTCGGCCCGAGCAGGTCGTTTATCTCGATTTGTAACATCTAGCCGAATATTTCGGCCCTATCTGTTACAAATCGAGACAAACAGAACGCCCGAGCAGAAATATCTCAATCTGTAACATCTAACTCGCTTTTAACCGTCTAACTGTTACAGATCAAGACAAACGCCACAGGTCAATCCCTTTAATCTCAATCTGTAACATCTAGCCGAGTTTTCCGATCCCAACTGTTACAGATTGAGACGATTCGACGGTATCGTCCACATGGACACACCGTGGTACAATTGTGTCCCAACGTAAAGGAGGTACCTATGTCAGCTTGTGTGCCCGTCCGAGATATGAAGGACACTGCTGCATTCACTACGCTTGTTGAGTCTGAGCGCGACGTCACCGTAACCAAGAACGGCTACGAGGCCATGCACTGCATCAGCAGCGACCAGTATCGCCTCATGCAAGAAGAAATCGCCAAGGCAAAACTGCTGTCTCGTATGATGTTGGCAGAAGACGAAATATCGCAAGGCGACTACAGCGACTACGAATCCTTCGCGTCTTCGATACGAGACAAATATGACCTATAACGTCGTAATCCTCAAAAGCGCGCGATATGAGTACGAGAGTATTGTCGGATACCTTGCCCAAATCCTCAAAAATCCGCGTGCAGCAGGCAATTTTGTCGCTGAGTTTGAATATCAGCTTGATCTGCTTCGCGAGCAGCCGCTCCTACGTCCCCTCTCGCACATGCAAGAGCTGGCGGCACGTAATTACCGATCGTTTCCCATCAACAACTACGTGTGCCTTTATAAGTTTGAGCACGAAACAATCTATATCGCCCACATCTTTCATCAGTCACAGGACTACGCCCGTCTGGTCTAGCCCACAAGCTGAGTACTTGGCCCGAGCACATTTGCGTGTCATATCGCGTCACGTTGACGCGTAAAATGACGCGCAAATTGTTACGCGTCATCAAATTTGACGCACAAATGGTGTTTTTACTTATACGTGTCATTCTGCACGTCATATTGAAACGATAATCCCCGCGCCGGCAGGGGGGCAGAAGTATCGCCTGCAGCGTTAGCTAACAAATAACCTGCGTATGCTCCTCGATGGCGGCACGATCCTCGGCGGTAATACCCGGCTCGCACACCACGGCATCCAGGCTGTCCAGACGGCAGAAGGTGTAGAAGTCGCGCTTGCCGATCTTGCTGGAGTCGGCGATCAGATAGCGCGAGTCTGCCTTGCTAAAAGCGAGCTGCTGGATACGACCCTCTTCCATGTTAGATGTGGACACGTCGCCGTCCAAAATGCCGTTGGCACCGATAAACGCCGCGTCGATACCCAACGCACGCAGGGTATCCTCGGCCGTTGGTCCCACAAAAGCGGCGGTGCGGCGACGATACATGCCGCCCACGAGGCACAGGTCGCAGTCCTCTCGCGCCTCGAGCAGGTTAAACACCGAAAGCGAGTTGGTCACAATGCGCAGGCGGCACGCCGGCAGCATCGATGCCATCTGCTCAACCGTGGTGCCCGTACCCAAAAAGATGGTCGAACCTTCCTCGATAAGCTCCACGGCGCGGCGCGCAATCTGCAGCTTTTCCTCGGCATGCTTGGTGCGCTTTTCGCTGTGCGAGTACTCGTGGCGCAACATAGCGTGGGGACGACCCTGCGCACTGCGGGCGCCGCCGTGCACGCGCTCGATCTCGCCCAGGCTCGCAAGCTCCTCAAGATCACGGCGGATCGTCATATCCGAGACGCCCAGTGCATCCGAAATCTCCTTGACCGAGACCGTGCCCTGCTCCTCGAGCAGCTGACGAACCTTATCCTGTCGCTCCGCTTTAATCACGATGAATCCTCGCCGTTCTTTGCGCGCATATCATTCAAACAGTAACGAACAAATTGTATCAGACTCGTGCGCGTCAAAAATGAACGCCCGCACAGCTCCAATCATCACTTTTTTGAGAAAAATACCCCCTGCTTTAGTGGGATGTAGTGATAATCTCACCTGTTCGCGCTACAGTTTGTCGGAAATACCTCGATGTTAGGAACCAAATGATCACTTCTGAGCTTTTCGGCACCGCGCCGTGCGGTACCCCCGTTCATCGTTACACCCTCAACGGGCCCGAGATCTGCGTTCGCATTATGGACTATGGCGCCACCGTGCTGGGTATCGATGTGCCCGACATTCCCGGCAACGTGCGCGATGTGGTGCTGGGCTTCGATAAGCTCGAGGATTACTTTGACAATCCCGCCTGCTTTGGCGCGACCATCGGCCCCGTGGCAAACCGCACCGCGGGCGCCACGATCACCATCGACGGTACGGACTGGCATATGCCCGCCAACGAGGGCGCCAACAACCTGCACAGCGATCTTGAGCACGGCCTGCACAAGCGCGTGTGGGATGTTGAGCTTGACGAGGCCTACAACGCCGTGCGCATGACCACCTCACTTGAGGATGGCGAGTTGGGCCTGCCCGGCAACCGCACCTTTACGGCCGTGTTTACCGTGACGCACACCGGCCGCTTCCGTATCGAATATGGCTGCGAGAGCGACCGCGCCACGTACGTGTCCATGACCAACCACACGTACTTTAACCTTGCCGGCCATAACGCCGGCATGGACTGCGAACACTTCTTTGTTGCTAACGCTGCCCACTACCTGCCCATCGACGACCAGAACATTCCTACTGGCGAGATTGCTCCGGTCGAGGGAACACCGTTTGATTTTCGCGAGTTACGCCCCGTCGCGCCTGGCATGGAGGCCGACCATCCGCAGATTAAGCAGGCACGCGGCTACGATCACTGCCTGTGCATTGGCGGCTATCAGTACGGCCGCAATCTGCGCCGTGCCCTGCACGTCGAGGAGATGTGGACCGGCCGTGAGCTGGACTACTACACCACCGCCCCGGGCGTGCAGCTCTACACCGGCAACTGGCTAGGCGACGAGCACGCCAAGGACGATGCCAACTACGGCTGGGGCGCCGGCTTTGCCCTCGAGGCCGAGATGTACCCCGACACGCCGCACCAGCCGCTGTTCCCCCAGGGCATCGTGGGCCCGGGTCATCCCTACAGCAATGTGATCGAATACCACTTTATGAGGCACTAAGCCCATAACGCAACATATCGCACAGCAGCGCCCGCCGGCACACCGCCGACGGGCGTTTTTCTACCTAGTTGTAGGCAACCAGGCACATCTCGGCTTGAATGATTAGTGCATTTAACGTGAGAAAAGCCGTCAGAGCACTTGCGCGGATTTGCGATGTCCCGTATCATAGACAGCCGTTGACGCCTCAGCTGCGTCATCACATGGCCGCCAGCGTAGCTCAGTTGGTAGAGCACCGCTCTCGTAAAGCGGGGGTCACCGGTTCGAGCCCGGTCGCTGGCTCCATTGTACAAGACAGCCGCCTTCGGGCGGCTTTTTTGTTGCCGATTTTGAGTGCGCATGCCCACCCACGCATCGCAACAGCGTCAGCTCCCCTATTCAAAAACAGAAACCCCGTTAATCGTGATTCCCCTAGGGAAAACACGATTAACGGGGTCGTAGCGTGCTTCCCTTAGGGAAAACACGCCAGCATACGAACATCTCAGTCGGACAGTTCGCTACTCCTCCCAGTAGGCGTCTGCAAGCAGCTTAAAGCAGATCTTCTTGACCGGCTGCGCGCCATCGCCCGGGAACTCGAGCGTGGGCATGTGAGGCTCGCCGGCAACGAACAGCGCGAACTTGTCGTCGGCAAGATCGCCGGCGATCGAGGCGTCGGAATCGACCAGATCGTAGTCGTCCTTCTCGTCAAACTCCTGGACCAGCGTCAGGCTGCCCGTAGCGACCTTAAAGGCCTCGCGACCCTCGACGTCGATTTGCAGGTCGTGATAGCGCTGATGCGTCTCATAGTGAGCCTCGGCCTCGGGACGCGTCGTGGGAGCCATGACGTTCGCAAAGACCTTGTCGCCCAAAATCGGATGGCTGCCGACCTCGAGCTCCGCCGGGTCGTTCTCCTCGAGCCAGTCGATCAGCACGTCGAGGCCCTTGAGCATTCCGCGGTACTCCTCGATATCGCCCAATGCACCGTAAATCATCTAAATCCCCTCTCGGATCGTTTCTTTGGCGGTTACTCGGCAAACGCGTTACCGACGCTGTTGCCACCCACATACGTCTCGACCAGGGTAAGGTCGGGATTGAACACGACAGTATCGGCGTCGCGCCCCGGCATAATGCTACCGCACTTGTCGTTGGCTCTAACCACAAGCAAACAACCGATGCCAGAGCCGACGCCCAAGCTCTTACAGCTCGGTCACGACAACGCCGTTGTAGACCTCGTCCCAACGATCCATGACCAGATGACCGGTCATGGGATCCATGGCATTGAGCTTGCCGCAGGTGTTGGCGGTACGCAGCACCGTCTCGTCGTCCGCGCCGGCAGCGATGGCATGCGCGAAACCGGCGATAGTGGAGTCGCCGGAACCCGTAGCGTTAACGGCAGGAATATCGGGGGTCTTGGCACGGAACGCACGGCCGTTGTGGAAGCCCACGGAGCCGGCAGCGCCCATGGACACGACGACCCAGGGGATATCGGAGAAGCGGGCGTCAGAGGCGAGCGCAGCACGGAGCTCGTCCACATCGTCGGTGGTAAAGCTCGTGCCCAACAAGCCGTTGATCTCGGTTAGGTTAGGCTTGACCAGCTCGGGCTTGACCTCGGACTTGAGGGCAGCCTCAAGCGAAGCGCCCGAGGTATCGAGCAGCACCTTGGCGCCGGCGTTCTCGGCAATGCCCGTAATCTTGGCATAGTAGTCTGCCTCGACACCGCGGGGCAGCGAACCCGAAATAGTGACGACGTCGGCCTTGCTCGCAAGCTCGGTAAACTTGGCGGTAAAGGCATCCAGCTCCTCGGGGGCAATCGTCGGGCCGCTCTCGAGCAGCTCGGTCTGGTTGCCGGCGTGGAGGATGTTGAGGCAAATGCGAGTCTCTCCCTTGATGGGCACAAAGTCGTTGTTAATACCGTTGGCATCCATGAGCTCTACCATATAGGCGCCCATATGGCCACCGAGCAGACCGGTTGCCACAACGTCGTCGCCCAGCTGGCCCAGCACACGGGCCACGTTGAGACCCTTGCCGCCGGCGGTCTTTTCGGGCGTCACACGGTTGACGTCGTCGATAATGAGCTCATCGAGCTGATAGCGCGTATCGACAGACGGGTTCATCGTAACGGTGAGGATCATTTTAGCTCCTTATCTCGCGGGCTCCTTGGGCCTCGCGATACGAGTCGACAAAACGGAATTACAGAATCTCAATCGTGAACGAGCGAACGACGGTCTCCTTGGGCTTGGCGACAAGGCAGCCGCGCTTATGCTCAAGTACGTCGTCCTCATCGGAGCAGGTCGAGAGGCCGCCCCAGGGCTCAACTGCCACAAAATCGCCCTCGGGCTTACTCCACACGATGAGGTACGGGAAACCCTCAAAACTCAAGCGAACGCCCTTGTCCTCGCCCTTCTTGGAAAGCGTGACCTGACGACTCTCGAGCACGTCAAAGATGGTCTCCGCAAAATCGAAGAGCTCATGCGACAGGGGCAGCGTCTTTCCCACCATGGGATTCTTTGAACGGTTAGCTACATCAATCAAGCCAGTCGAGGGTACGGCGGTGCAAAGCTCCGCAGCCTCGTCTTTCTCGAAGCGCAACTCGTAGTCCGTATAGGCCTCGCCCTCGTCGAGCGGGCACCTAAAGCCGGGGTGTCCACCGATAAAGAACGGCATGTCCTCGGTGCCCTCGTTGGTCACCTCATAGGAAACGCGCACGGCAGCGTCCTCGAGCGTATAACGAGCGACAAGCTTAAACGGGTAGGGATAATCTCTCAGCAGCGCGGCGTTATCCTCCGAAGCCAGGCACATAGCCAGCTCGTTTGCGCTTTGGCTCAGCAGCTTCCACTCCTGTTTGCGCGCAAACCCGTGGCGAGCGAGCTTTACATGATGCCCGGCAAACGTCATGGCGCTGCCATCGCGCAGGCCTCCGCAAATCGGGAAGCAAATCGGTGCCTGGCCGGACCACACGGCGGGATCGCCCTGCCACAAGTACTCGCGGCCTCCGGCCTCAATCGAGGTAAACGAACCACCAGCCGTGGACACCTTAATAGAAATCGAATCGTTGGAGAGAGCGTATACCATTGCCCATCCTTTCGAACAACTGCTTTTGCTCGCAAGTATCCGTCTCGGCCCTGACCAAAGGACAAACCCGCACGCTCAACGATGTGTCCGGTATCCCAGCCATGCAACGGGGTACCATACAGACATTGATGCAATTACAGCTGGAAGGCCTTCTTATGCGAACCATCATCCTCTACGCCTCGCGCCATCACGGCAATACGAAAAAGCTCGTGGACGCCATCGTCGAGGCACACCCCGAGATCGATACCCTCGATGTCAAGGCGCTCGGCAAAAACGAGTATCCCAATCTGCACGAATATCATCTGATCGGTGTCGCCACGGGCATCTATTACTCCGAGATCGACAAGGACATGGCACGCGTGCTCACCAACGTGCTGCAGCCGCAGGACAAGGTGTTTGGCCTTATGACCTACGGCGGCAAAAACAAGTGGTACGGCAAGGATATCGATGGCATCTGCCGCATGAGGCAGGCCATCTTTATGGGTGTCTACGGCTGCCCCGGCTTTGATACGTGGGGGCCGTTCAAACTCACCGGCGGTGTCCAAAAGGGACACCCGACCGCTGAGGAAATTAAGGGCGCCGTCGACTTCTTCGACAAGATCGAAGACGAGTATGGCGACATCATCGTCGAAGAGTACGCCAAGCGCGAGAAGCGCCTAGCATACGAGAAGGAGCATCCTGCAGGAGGCCTGGTGGCCGGCGTTAAGCGCACGGTAAAGAAGATCGCTAACAAGCTGTAACTGTGAAGGTACTTTTGAGCGTTTAACCCATGCGGCGGGTCCGAGCAGATTCGGGCCCGCCGTCTTTTTCTATCGTTACTCGGTAAAGGCGTTACCGACGCTCTGACCGCCAACATACGTCTCGACGAGGGTGAGCTCATGGTCGAACACGACAAAGTCGGCGTCGCGACCCGGCATGATGCTGCCGCACTTATCCTCGATGTGCACGGAGCGTGCCGGCACCTCGGTTGCCATGCGAATGGCGATATCGGCACTGGCAATGCCCCAGTCGACGATGTTCTTAACGCCCTGGGCAAGCGTGAGCACCGAGCCGGCAATGCTCTTGCCGTCGGCGAGCCAGCACAGGTTGTCCTTCATGATGACGTCCATGCCGCCACTGGTGTAGCTGCCCTCGGGCATGCCGCCGCAACCCAGGCAGTCGGTAATGAGCACCGTATGCTGCCAGCCCTTTGCCTGCAGCAGCGCCTTGATAGCGCCAGGGTTTACGTGCTTGCCGTCACAGATGATCTCGGCGTAGGTCTCGGGCGTGGACATGGCAGCACCCACAACACCGGGCTCACGGTGATGCAGTCCGCGCTGGCCGTTATAGGTATGCGTAAAGCAGCTGGCACCGGCGTTGATGGCGGCGATGCACTCATCGTAGGTGGCGTCGGAGTGACCGATGCTGGTCACCACACCCTTGGCGTTCAGGGCAGCCGCATAAGCAGCGGCACCGTCGTGCTCGGCTGCCATGGCACTCTTAACGATGCGACCACCCGCAGCCTCCTGCCACTGATCGAAGACCTCCTCGGAGGGACCGATAAGATAAGCGGGGTTCTGCGCGCCCACGTGCTTCATGGTAAAGAAAGGGCCTTCCAGGTAGATGCCCTGAATGCGAGCACCGCAGAAGTCGGGGCCACGGCCCTCGTCCGCCTGAGCGATGGCAGCGCAGGCGTCCTTGATCTGCTCGACGCCATCGGTGAACGTCGTGGGCAGCCAGCTGGTGGTACCGCGACGGGCGAGCTCGGTCGAGCTGATATCGATGCCCTCGGGATCGTTATCGGTAGTCGAATGGTTATAGAAGCCATGGATGTGGGTGTCGACCATGCCCGGAGCGATCCACGATCCCGTGTAGTCCTTGATCTCGCAGGAGGGCTCGTCGGCCTGCCAAGCGCCAAAGACGCCGTCCTCGACCATAAGATAGCCGCCCAGTTGCGGGCCTGCCGGCAAGAAGAACTTGTCAGCCTTAATTGCATACGTGCTCATATGTACTCCTTACTTCTAAAGCAGTTGGCTGTGGTGATGTTTATACCCAGCTCACGTAAAACAAAAAGCGCCCGCCCGCCGTTATGAGCGGACGGGCGCCCTTACAGGGGGACGCGATTAAGCGGTGAAGGGGTGAATCGTCACGCCCTTGACCACGCGGTTGACCGTGCCGGTGGGGCTCGGCGTGTCGGGCGTGTTGCCCACGCGCACGGAGTTAAGCAGGCTGATAGCCTGGGCAAACATCACGAACGGCAGAGCAAGGTAGCCCTCGGGAAGTGCCTCGTAGCCCTTAAAGGTGAAGGACTCACCCTCGTAGACAGTAGCGCCATCCTGCTGAACGGCAACGGTGTGCTGAGCGATCTCGTCGCCACCGATCTCATTGAGGATGTCGATGTCGTACTGACGGGTGTAGGCGTCGTTGTTGACGAACACGAACACGAGGGTCTTGTCGTCGACGAAGGACTTGGGTCCGTGACGATAGCCCATGGAAGTGTCGTAAGAAGTGGCGACCAGGCCGTGAGCGAGCTCGAGGATCTTGAGCTGGCTCTCCTGGGCAAGGCCACCGAAGGAGCCAGAACCCAAGTAGGTCACGCGGTTGAAGTCTCCAGCGAGGTAATCGGCGACCTCGGGCTCACGGGAGATGACCTCCTCGCCCATCTTGGCGATGGTCTCGACCCACTCGGCCTTCTGCTCGTCAGAGGCAGTGTCGAAAATAAGGGTGGCGAGCAGGGTCATGCAGGAATAAGAACCGGTCATGGCGAAGCCCTTGTCGTTGGCGCGCGGAATGAGCAGCGTCAGCGCGTTGGGATCATCGGCAGACTCGACGGCGAGCTTGCCCTCGGGAGCGCAGGTGATGTTGAGGAATTTGACGTTGTGGACAAGCTCCTTGGCAACGGCAACGGCGGCAAGGCTCTCGGGGCTGTTGCCAGAGCGGGCAAAGGAAACCACGAGCGTGGGATCCTCGGCACGCAGGAAGTCGCGCGGGGCGCTCACGATGTCGGTCGTGGCAATGGGCTTAAAGTCGTAGAGATCAGTGTTGCCAGCGTGACGCAGGTACGGGGCGCAGGTATCGCCAACGTAGTCAGACGTACCGGCACCGGTGAAGACAACGGACAGACGGCCCTCGCCCATAGCGCGAGCCTCGGCCAGAAAGGCCTCGATGGTCTCCTTGTTCTCACGATAGATGTTGAGCGTATCACGCCAAAGCTCGGGCTGCTGAGCAATCTCGGCCGTGGTGATCTGGGCGCCGAGCTCGGTGAGCTCCTCGACACTCTTCTCGAACATTTCTAATACCTCTCTCTAGAAGTAATCCTCTGACGTGCAATTATACACTTCGGTTGGTTATCTGGTAGTAACCAGTTAAATGCAAGGAATCACCATATGGAAACGATGCGAACACTAGTTGCTACGCTGGTGGTAAACCTTGTATTTAAACTGATCGGCACGAGCAACCGAGAGCGTATACTCCACAACCTCGTTTGACTCGTTATACGTAGTCCTGACCAAATCGAGCACAGGCGACCCCTCGACAATTGCCAAAAGGTGGGCATCGGTGGGACGGGCTATGCTCGCATAGAACTCCTCTTCGGCCACGCGAATCTTTTGCTGAAAGTCCTGCTCAATCACATCGTAAAGCGGCTTACTCTCCAGCAGTGGTCGCTTTAGGGACAGAAATTGACGAACCGGCAGATAGCTGCGTTCGACCATCATGGGCATGTTGTCGGCAGAACGAAGGCGCTTGAGCTTAAAAATGCGATCACCGATATGCAATCCCATATGCTCGGCTAGATTCTTATCGGCCTCCATCTCACAAAACTCGAGAATCGTGGTCTCGGGGTCGCGACCCATCGCGCGCATCTGTTCGGTAAAGCTGTAGGACTGCATAAGATTGGTTGCCTTTGCCGAACGGTCGGTCACAAAGGTACCGCGACCGTGCTGCCGAACCACCAGTCCTAAACGCTCCAGTTCCTGCAGAGCCAGGCGTACCGTGGTGCGCGAGAGACCATAGCGCTCCGAAAGTTCGCGCTCGGAAGGAATCATGTCACCGGCACGATATTCATGGTCAATCTTTTCGGTCAGAATATCGACCAGCTGATCGTACAGCGGTTGCTTACGCGCCCCGATCGCCATCCTATCCTCCCATTTTCTCAAACTCGGCTACTACCTTGGGTGGTTAACATTATCTGTCTGCCACATCCGAATCATCAAGAAAACAAAAGCCGCGCGCTCTTTCGAGCACGCGGCTTTTAACATACACATGGCTTAAGGGGTCGGGGTGTGAGCCGCGTAGGGACACACCCCTCAAGCTAGAGCCTTACCAGATGCTCGGCCAGAGACCAAGCGGGCCAGCGCCCAGGATGCCCAGGACGAAGAGCAGCAGAATGCCCTTGGTCGGGGTCCAGCTGTGCTTAGCGAACATGTAGTAAAGCAGCAGCGTAAGCATAAGCGGGACGAGCTTCGGGACGATGGTGTTGAGGGTGTCGGCAACAGAGAAGTTGACCGGATCCTCGGTAACGGTGCCGTAGGTCACGGACTCCATGCCGTTGCCCAGATCGGTGACGCCGCACTCGACAGCGTTGCCGTCGGCATCGGAAGCGGTGAGGGCGTTGCCGTCCTTATCGGTCATGGCGATGGTACCGGCCTCAGCGGTCTCGGTATCGATGCCCTCCATACCGGTGAAGTTCTCGGCCTCCTTCTCGGAGACGATCACGGTAGTAGCGGAGAGGCCACGGGTGGTGCCGTTGGGAATCTGGAGGTTGATCTGGGTGCCACCCATGGTGACGACCAGGCAACCGACGACGAAGACGCCCATGATGGAAGCGGCGCGCGTGAAGGCCTGCATGTTGGCGGTCAGAGCGTCAATAGCGCTGGTGCCAAGCTTGTAGGACCAGTTCATGAGCCAGAAGCGCAGTGCGAACTGGACGGCGTTGAAGATCACCAGGAAGATGATCGGCGCAGCGGCGTTGCCGTTGATGGCCATGTTGGAGGTGATGCCAGCCGTGATAGGCACGAGCGTCAGCCAGAACAGGGCGTCACCGATACCACCGAGCGGGCCCATTGCGGCGACGCGGACGGCGCGAATCGTGGGGATGTCAACCTTGTTCTGCTCGAGCGAAAGCACGATGCCCATAACAAAGGTGACGAGGAACGGGTGAGTGTTGAAGAACTCCAGGTTGTGGCTCATGGAAGCCGCGAGGTCGTTCTTGTTGGTGTGGATCTTCTCCAGACCGGGGATGATGGAGTAGAGCCAGCCAGCGGCCTGCATACGCTCGTAGTTGAACGAGGCCTGCAGGAAGCAGGAGCGCCAAGCCATCTTGTTGAGGGTCTTCTGGTCGAGCTGCGGAGCAGGAGTGAGATCCTCGTAGTGCTCCGGGATCACATACTCATTAGATGCCATCTTCGAAGTCACCTCCGTCAGAAACAGCTGCACCCTTCAGCTCGGTCTGCTGCTGGAAGTCCCAGAAAGCAATGCCGAAGCCGATGAGAGCGAGGATGAGCAGGGCAGGAGTTGCCAGAGAATCGTTGGCAACGGTGATGATCGCGAGGCCAAAGCCCATGAGGAAGAAGCCCCACATATCGCGGTTCATCATAACCTTGAGCAGGACGGCGAAGCCGACGAAGCGCATCATGCCGCCTGCAGCGGAGAGACCGGTCTGCAGCCAAGCCGGGATGGCGGAAGCGATGGTCTGACCGATGGTAGCGCCAGCGATGAAGAACAGGGTGACGACGATAGCGAAGATCAGGCCGAGCAGAGCCATGGCGAAGTAGTTCAGACGCTCGATACCCTTGGTGTCAGCGTTGTGAGCCATGTTGTCCGCGGAGGACATGAGCGGCGACATAAGCGTGAAGACCAGGGTAACGCCGAGCTGACCAAGCAGAGCGAACGGAATGGCAAGGCCGACTGCCGCGTTGGGCTCGAGGCCCGTGGCGATTGCGAGAATGGCTGCCATGATGCCGCCGATGACGGCGTTAGGCGGCTGAGCGCCTCCGATCGGCATGTTGCCGATCGTCATGAGCTGATAGGTACCACCCACGAGAAGACCGGTGTTGAGGTCGCCAAGGATAAGACCGATGACGGCGCCGGTGACGATGGGCTGATAGAGAGACTCGAGGAAGTTGAACTGGTCGATTGCCGCGACGAACGTGACGATGAAGACCAGAGCGACCTGGATGATCGAGTATTCCATCTTGCTCCTCCTTTCAAAATGCATGTACGCACTTTTGATATCACGTACAGAACGTCAGGGTTTCACTCCTGACAATGTGGATCACGAGGATTACGAGAAGAGCTTGCTCGTGTCCTCAACAGGCGTGCTCGGAACGCGCCTGATCTCCAGCTCCACCCCCAATTCCTGCAGCTCTTTAAACGCAGCGACATCCTCGTCGTTAACTGCGACAGAGGTGGCGACTTGGCGCTTTCCTTCCGACATGTGCATGTTGCCGATGTTTACCTTCTTTATAGGCACACCGCCCTTGACGAGCGTAAGCACGTCTTCCGGTGTTTCGGCCACGATGAAGATCTTCTGGCGCGGGCTCGCCTTGCCGATGACGTCGATGGTCTTCTGCAGGGAGAAGAAACGCGTAGCGACGCCGGCGGGAGCGGCCATCTTCATGAGGTTCTGGCGCATGGTATTGGTTGACACGTCGTCGTTGGCGACGAGGATGAGGTTGGAGCCCAGAGTGGAGTTCCACTGGGTGGCAACCTGACCATGAATCAGTCGGTTATCGATGCGGGTAAGAAGAATGTTGGGTTCTGCCATGTTGATCAGCTTCCTTTCGCTATTTGCTGACGACAGTTACTTGATCTCCTGAATCGCGTAACGCGAAACATCTACGACGGCTCCGGATCGGACTTTGATCTGGACCTTCTCGCCTTCGATGCCCTTGACGGTTCCGTAGATACCGCCGGCGAAAAGAACCTCCTGACCCGGCTTGAGCTCGGTGTGCAGCTCCTTGAAGTACTTCTGCTTCTTCTTCATGTTGATTTGCGACCAGATGGTGTAAATCAAGCCCATGATGACAAGCAGGCCTAAAAGAGCGACCGAGGAGCTCAGGACGTTGGCTCCGAAATCGGCCATTAGATGCCGTCCTCGTCGCCGAAGATATCCTCTTCGTCGGAGCCGGCAACGGATGCGACCGTCTGGGCGGTGATGCCCGTCTGGCCAACGGTCACTGCCTGCTCGCCAAGCTCGGCGAGCGTGGCATTGCCGCGGAGGAACAGAAGCTCAATAACCATGGGGAGGTTAGTGCCAGTCAGAACCTCGACGTTGTCGACATCCTGGGCAATCATCATCGACTGGTTAAACGGGGTGCCGCCAAGCAGGTCGGTAAAGACGAGCACGCCATCGCACTCCTCGCGCATGGCGGTAATAGCGGCGCGGAGATCCTCACCGTAGGAAGCAGCCTGATCGCCCTCAAAAGGAACGACGGTAAAAGCGGGCTGGTCACCGGCAACCATAGCGATAGCGCTTGCGAGACCGGGTGCGAACTGTCCATGACCGGTAAGAATAAAGCCAACCATTCAAATTTCCCTTCCGAAGGTGTGTACGATCTGAGTCCGATGATTTTCGGAAGCCAGCGGGCGCTCGCCCTTAAAGCTTCTTGGAAAGCGTTCTTTGAAGACCAGTGGTTTCTCAACTGGTAGTAACCACGTGACGTGTTGTTGTCACTATATCACCCCAGAAGAGGTCGCTTTCGTTGATTCATACAGTAAAACGTTTTTGCACCGCTCACGGTGATATTTCGACCGTTTACCGGTCGTTAACACATCTACCTGCGGTTTTGAAACCGTTTCGAAATGCTTTGGCAAAAGATCGGATCTTTTTCCGTGTCTAAACAACGCAGGGCGGCTAAAAATAGCGTGTAGAAAAATTGCAGGTCATTGTGAAGATATGTGAATTGGTCTTTTTGACTTAATACCAGTCTGAACCAGTTTTGAGATTATCGGTGAACGGTCGTTTTCGACCGTTCACCGGTTACTTGCAATCGTTTGCAGTTGTTTTCCCAGATGAATTAGGGAGACCCGATGAAGCACGTGCGTGATCATTCAATCTGCCCTTTCCGTCTCAATAGATAGCCCTCCAACGCAAAAAGCCCCCTAGAACGATGTCCGCTCTAGGGGGCTTCAGCAAATATTTCGGCTTCGTACTCGAAGGCTCAGGTAATCTTTACGCAAACAGGCCGTAGATGCTGATATTGGCCTTGGCGTAGAGGCCGTTGGCGTACTCGGTCCACTTGGAGCTGGCGCTCGAAGCCTGCGAAGAGTACTGCTGGTAGGCGGTGTAATAGGCGGTCATGGCCTGCTTATAGGTAGCGCTATCGGCCGTAAAGGCATCGTCAGCGAAGGCCTTAGCGTAGGTGCTATCGGCGTCCTTCCAGGTACCCTTCTTGCTATCCCACTCGTCACCGGCAAGGTTGATGATGTAATCGGCGTAGTCCTTGCTCGCGGCGTCCTCGTTGCCGTCAGAAGGCTCGGTCGGAGCGATCGGCATGCTTGCGGAGCTATCGCCCACCTTCTTCTTGTAGAGCTTCTGCAGCGTTGCGGACTGGCGGACGATCTGCTTGGCCTGGTCCTTGGACACGCCATACTGCGTGGCCATGGTCTTGTAGTCCGAAGTGCCGATAGAATCCTCGGCGTACTTCTTCATCTCCTTAGAAGAGACGGTGATGCCCTCGTCCTCGGCGGCGTCGAGCAGGATCTTGTTGCGCACGTAGGACAGGATAACGTCGGCAGAGGGAGCGGTGTAGTTGCCATCGCTATCCTTGACGGTATCAAGGCTGTACTGGCTCTCGATGGCCTCGCGCGCGGTGATGTCGCTCTTCTTGCCGTTGTAGCTGTAGCTTGCCACGGTCGAATCGAGCTGGTCCTCGGTGAGGGTCGCCGAGCCGACGCCCTTGCCGCCAAAACCACCGTTGCCGATAAAGAAGCCGACCACAGCAGCGATCACGATGGCGACCACAAAGGCGGCAATGATCGTCTTCTTGTGCTTGGATGCGCTGTCGTCCACGTCGGAGTCATCGTCCTCGTCCTGCTCCTCAGGCATGAGGTTCTCGTCGGCGGCATCCGCGGCAATCTGAGCCTCCAGGCGGGAGTCCTCCTCCTCGGCGGTCGTGCCGGCAGCAATGTGCTCGGCAGACGTACCTGCGACCAGATCGATCTTCTCGTCCTCGTCACCGTCGGGGCCTTCGCCGCGCTCGATGATCTGGATGCCGTCGATCTCGTCCTTTTCGTCCTTCTTTTGAATCAGACCCATATCAGTTACTCCTTGTTAAGAAACATAGTCCTCAATAGAATACGCCCGACAGAGCGCCGGGCGTATTCATTCTCAGGTTATCCGCAAACGTATAAGTACCGCTTAGGCGTTTGAAGCCGTATCCCCTTAGGCAAGATGCGCGATAACGGCATCGGCAAAGGCCTGCGTGCCCACGGCGCCCTCAATGGAGCCGGTCTGGGCACGACGCACGTCACCGGTAACCTGCTCGCCCTCGTCGAGCGTGGCAGATACGGCGGCGCGAATGCGATTGGCAGCGTCGTTCTCGCCCAGATGATCGAGCATCATAGCCGCAGACAGAATCTCGGCCGTGGGGTTAGCGATATCCTGGCCAGCGATATCGGGCGCGGAGCCATGTGTGGCCTCAAAGATGGCACAGTCGGCTCCGATATTGGAGCCGGGGGCCATGCCAAGGCCGCCTACAAGACCGGCGCACAAGTCGCTGACGATATCGCCATACAAATTGGGCAGGACTAGAACATCGAAGTCGTTGGGGTTCTGAACCAGACCCATGCAGGTGGCGTCGACGATCTTGTCGTTGAACTCGATATCGGGATAGTTGGCAGCCACCTCGCGAGCCACGCGCAGGAACAGGCCGTCAGTCGCCTTCATGATGTTGGCCTTATGCACGGCCGTCACCTTTTTGCGACCGCAGCGGCGAGCATACTCAAAGGCGTACTCCACAATACGGCGACTCTTGGCGATGGAGATGGGCTTGATCGAGATGGCGGAATCCGCGGCGAAGGTTTTCTGACCCGAGCGCTCGACAAGCTGTGAAAGCTCCTCGACCTCGGCAACGCCTTCGTCGAACTCAATACCAGCGTAGAGGTCCTCGGTGTTCTCGCGCACGATAACCAGGTCGACATCGCGGAAGCGCGAGCCATCGCCCGGTTGCGACAGGCAGGGGCGCACGCAGGCGTACAGATCGAAGTACTTACGCAGGGCAACGTTGACGCTGCGGAACCCCGTACCGACCGGCGTGGTGATGGGGCCCTTGATGGCAACTTTGGTCTGGGCGACGGCATCGAGCACATGTTGGGGCAGCGGCGTGCCAAACTCGTCCATGACGCCGGCACCGGCCTCCTGGACGTTCCAATTGATCTGGACACCGGCGGCCTCGACCACGCGGCGCATGGCCTGCGTAATCTCGGGACCGATACCGTCACCGGGAATCAGGACTACATCGTGCGCCATAATCTGTTACTCCTCGTCTTCGGCGTCGTCAGATTTTTTAACGCTAGCACGCTTCTTCTTTTTGGCGAGATCCAGGCCAAAACGTTTAACAAGCATTTCGCAAATCTCGCTCGAACGGGCCTTGAGATAGCTGCCCTTGCCGTTCTCGGCATCGAACTTAAGGCGCAGCGCAAGCTTCTCGGCGATCTCGGCATCGATCTCGCCTTTGCCAAACTCGTACAGGCAGCCGAGCATATCGCGATACTCGAGATCACCGTGGTAGCACTGGATGGCCTCGTCCAGGATGGGCCAAGCCTCGCGCGAACGCTCGACGCTCGTGGCACCCCACACGCACAGCAGGCGGAAGGCGGCATAGCGCAGCGTGGAGGAAATCTCGTCAAACAGTGCGGTCTCGGCGCCCTCAAAGGCATCACCCAGCTGGTCGGGGCAGGTGGTGGCGAGCGCCGCCAGGGCATCGAGGACCTCCCAGCGAGTCTGAGCCTCGGGGCGGTCGAGCGCCTCGATCAGCGCGGGCACGCAGGGCACGACGCGCTGCGGATCGCGCTCGGCAAGCAGGTGCAGCACGCGGGCGGCAAACTGGCGGATACGGCGCGTGGGGCAGCCGAGCTCCTGGACCAAGCGGTCGACGGTGTTCTCGTTCTCCTCTGCCAGCTGAAGCTGTGCCAGCTCCTCGTCGGTGAGCTGTTCGTCTTTGTTTTCTGCCATAGTTACCTCTTCTTACTATTTCTTAGTGTGCCTGCCAGCACCCTTGCTGTCATCGGTGACCGAGATGAGCTGTCGGTCAGCCGCGCCATTGCGACGCGCGCGGCGGCGCTCCTCGGCGTCTCCTGCGTCGGCGGCGGCGCGATGAGCCTGGTTGACGTTAAAGACCTCATCGTGCTTGCGCCACGGACCAACGGACTCGCCAAAGCTCATCTTAAGGCCGGCGATAAAGCCGCCAAGCCAGCCGATCGGCGCAAACTGCACCAGCGGGAACAGCGAGAACACCCAGGTCAGCAGGACGACTGCCGCCGCTCCTGCAAAGTTGGCAATCCAGTAGTCGCGCTTGGTGACGACGCGCTTTTCGCACGCCCACTGGCCGCACAAAAAGCCAATGTAGATCGCAAAGAGAAAGAGCACTAGTGCGAGCACCACGAACGTCCAGCTCATGGGCGCTACTCCTCGTGATGGTGGCCGCAGCAGCACTCGTGGCCGTCGTCATGGCCGTGGCCGCCGCAGCACTCGTGGTCCTCGCCATGGTGGTGGCCACAACCGCACTCGTGGTCGTCGCCATACTCGCCGCAACCACAGCCTTCCTCGTGAGCACCATGCTCCTCGGGACGATACTGCGACCAGTCCAGACCGGCGGCAATGGCGTCGGCCTCCTCCTTATAGAGGACATTGATGGCCTGGGTACCCAGCTTGGCACCACCGATGGCGTCGAGCATGTCATAGAGCGTAAAGGCCACGTCGGCGCCGGGCAGCGCAAGCTCGCGGTCGTCGGCATAGGCGAGCGCCAAGCGCAGGTCCTTGATGAAGTGCTCCACCATAAAACCGGGCTTGTAGTCGCCGTCGAGCGCCTTGGGCGCCAGGCTCTCCATGGCACCGGACTTGCCGGTGCCGCCCAGGATCATCTGACGGGTCTTCTCCATATCAAGGCCGCTCAGCTCGGCAAACGCCAGCGCATCGGCCATGCCGACCATGCAGGCGCCCAGCGACACCTGGTTGGCGAGCTTGGCAGCCTGGCCCTTGCCGGCGCCATCGAAGCAGCAGATGGTTGCCGCAAAGGTGGAAAGGATATCGCGGACCGGGGCAATGTCGTTCTCGGTAGCGCCCACGATAGCCGTAAGCGTGCCGGCGATAGCACCCGACTCGCCGCCGGTGACGGGGCAGTCAAACGCCATGCGGCCGGAAACCTGGGCGGCCTCGGCAATGTCGCGCGCCAGCTCGGGCGAGCTCGTGGTGAGGTCGATTAGGACCGCACCGGGCTTAGTGCACGCGAGCAGACCGTCGCCCGCCAGGTAGAGCTCCTCGACCTCGGAGGGATAGCCCACCATGGTAAAGACGACGTCGGCGTTCGCCGCGGCATCTGCCGGCGTATCGGCCCAGACGGCACCGCGCTCAACAAGCGCTGCAGCCTTGGACTTGGTGCGGTTGTTGACCGTGACGGGATAGCCAGCGTCCAGAATGTGGCCGGCGATAGGGGCACCCATGATTCCGGTGCCGATAAATGCGACAGAGAGCTTGTTTGCCATGAAACCTTTCCTTTTGGGTTGGGTGTTATTACCAGGTTGAATACTCGTTGCCAGCGTTTGGGCTGTGAGTCGAGGGCGATTACGGACGCAGCGCTTGTCTACTGGCCGCGCACGCGGCGGGCGATGCGGTCGGAAAGCGACGCCTTGTCGGTGCGGTTCTTGCCCCAAAACGCGCAGGCCACCATGCCGGGGCCCACGTGCGAGCCGATGGTGGGGCCCACGGAGCTGCGAATGATCGTGACGTCGGCGCAGCCCTCCTCCTTGCGGATGGCGGCTTCGAGCCAGTCACCGTCCTTTTCGGCATCGGCCGTCATGATGGCGATGGGCATGGTGCGATCGGGCACGTAGTTCTCGCGGAACGACTTGAGGATGGACTTGAGCGCCTTCTTGCGGCCGCGGTTGACGCCGATCAGCGACAGCGAGCCGGCAAGGTCGTAGGAGAGCTCGGGCTTGACGTCGAGCTTTGCCGTGAGCTGCGCCGCCGCGGGCGGAATGCGGCCGCCGGCAGCCAGCGCATCGAAGCTCTCGAGCGTAAAGTAGCCGTGCACGTAGGTCTTGGCCTCGTTTGCCCAATCGACCAGCTGCTTGGCAGTCAGTCCCGCCGAACGCTGGCGCACGGCCTCAAGCGCCAGGAGCTCGCCGGTCGCGCAGGGCAGAGCGTTGTCGACCACGTAGAGCTCAAAGTTGGGATACTCGGCGCGCACGGCATCTGCCGCCTGGCACGCGGAGTTGTAGCTCGACGACAGCGCCGAGGTAAAGCACAGGTAAACCGTGGGCGTGCCCTCTTTGGCGCACTCGGTAAAGAACTCGATATAGCGACCGAGCGACACAGCCGAGGTGGACACGCGGGCACCGGCGCGCATGCGGTCGTAGAACTCCTTAGGGCTCATGCTCGACCAGATGTCGTCCGTGCGCTCCTCGCCATCGATAATGAAAGGGAAGCCCAAGATATCGACATCGAGGTTCGCGGCGACCTCGGGGTTAAAGTCGCAGCAGGTATCGACGACGATACGGCAACGGTCCGAATGACCGGCGGATGCGGCCTTGTCCATCAAAGCGACTCCTTACGTAAAAAAGGCGGCCACCCGCATGGGATGGCCGCCAACCGTTAACTCATGCAAGTTAACGTATTTTACTCGTCAAGTGTTTCGATGCGGGGCTTGATGATGCCATATCCACCATTCTTACGGTGATACACCACATTGATGAGGCCAGTCGTCGCGTTCTCGAACACGTAGAAGTCGTGGCCGAGCAGATCGGTCTGCACCAGCGCCTGCTCCTCAGTCATCGGGGTGACATCGATGACCTTCTCGCGGACGAGCAGGTCGTCGTCCTCCTCGGGCAGCAGCAGGTCGGCCAGATCCTCGACGCGCTCGACCGGTGCGACATCCGCGGCGCTGGCACCGCCCTGGCGGTTGTCCACAACCTTGGTCTTGAACTTGCGCAGCTGGCGGGTGACCTTATCGGCGGAGAGATCGATGGCGGCATACATATCTGCGCCGTGCTCGGCGACGCGAATCACAGAGCCGCGGGCACGAACCGTGACCTCGACGATTGCCGGGTTGGGATTCGAGGGGTTCTTCTCATAACGAAGCACGACGTCGACTGTCATGGGCTCGATATCGAAAACCTTGAGCGCCTCGCCGATCTTCTCGTCCACATGCGCACGCAGAGCATCGGTTACCGTCGTCTTGCGTCCAGAAACCTTGATATCCATACGTGGCTCCAATCTGCCTCGGGGACTTACTGTACTGGCTATGTACCCATTGCCGTGCATTTAATCACCCGAATTCCCAAAGGCCCGAATAACGACTGCTTGATACCGCATACCGAAGTCTCGCACTTTTCCGCGGCAAAGTGCGCTATATGAGGGCGTCGGCGGAGTTGGTTTTTCTCCTGGAAATTGCCCTTGAGCTGCTGGTTTTATCAAAATTGAAAAGCCGGGCTCCCCTATTGGGGAGACCCGGCCATGCGTGTTGAAACCGTGAAGAAGCGCCTTGTTCAATGTATGGCAGGCGCCACCCCTACCAATAACTAGCTATTGAGCTTGTTGATGTCATCGTCGGTGATGGCGCCC
Source organism: Collinsella sp. LCP19S3_B11 (assembly GCF_052121915.1). Lineage (NCBI taxonomy): Bacteria > Bacillati > Actinomycetota > Coriobacteriia > Coriobacteriales > Coriobacteriaceae > Collinsella > Collinsella sp. LCP19S3_B11. The sequence goes on along the minus strand of NZ_JBQKDI010000003.1, from coordinate 107,915 downwards.
TCCTGACTAGACGACGGGCTGTCGCCGTTGTTATCGGAGGTGTCGCCATCGGAGGACTCGGTCTCGTTGGACGTGGATTCGGATGCCTGCACATTGGCCCCCGAAACAGTCTTGGCGGTAAGGTCATAGGGCATTTGGCCGTACCAGACGCAGTGGACCGCCTCGAGCGTGCCGTCGACCGTGATGTCGTCGAGGGCATCGCCCACGGCACGGCACAGCTCATCGTTAGAGCTAAGGCCTGCGACGCCAAGCGTGGAGGGCGTCTCGAGCGTGCCGACACAGGAGATCTGGCTCATCAGGCGCGCGAGGTAACCACCGGCCGTGGAATCACAGATCACGTAATCGACCTCGCCCGACTCGAGTGCCTCGAAGCACTCGTTGATGTTGGAGAAGGTCTTTTGGTTGGCCGTGATGCCCTGCTTGGCGAGCGCTTCCTGCGAGGCCGAGAAGGTCTGAACGCCCAGGGTAGCGGTGTTAAGCATTTCGGTGGAAACGCTCAACGACTCGCCGTCACTGCTCTTGCCGAATACGGCGGGGGCGTCGTACAGACAGGTGCCAAGCGAGCTGATATCGCCGTCCGTAGAGCTGACGTCGCCAATGAAGATATCGGCCTTTTTATCGCTGAGCGCGGAATCGGCCGAGGACGCATCGACAAAGGCGACCTTGAGACCCATGCGGCATGCGAGGGCACGAGCGGCATCGACCGCATAGCCCGTGAGGTTTCCGTCGGCATCCTGCATGGCTTGCGGGGCATCGGAAGTATCGAGGGCGACCGTCAGGGTTCCCGGCGTGACCAGGGCATCGTCCGATACCGTGGGGGTAACGGTCTCGCGCTCGATCTGGTCGATCGTGGGCGTCGTGAACGTGGACAGTGGATTGAACGCGCATCCACTCAGGCCCAAAACGGCAATGACCGCCGCGGTCCCAGCACCCAACCGAGCTGCATGCATCAAGCTGCCCCTCACCATGTCCGCTACCCTGCCTTCTGTATCGTATACGATCCGTGCCCTGCACGGAATATCGGGTTGTTCCCACCAGCTGACCTGGTATTTGACCCCACACTTGCGCACCGGGGCGTTTGCTCGGGAGGCCGCAGCCACCTTCACGACTGGCCCGCTCGCCCGCGAGGCGGTATTGCCCCAAAGAAAGTAGAACGGACGGTGCGGCTTACATCTAGGACGCGCCATGATCGCGCCGCGCGCACGCGGTCGCTTACGTGGATCCCTTTGACCGCGTCTGTCTTGGACTTGGATGGGCGCATTGCCCGTCCGCAACCACAGCCTGGCGGGAACGTAGCGCATTATAGCTAAGTTCAAGCTAAAGTTTAAGGTTAGGTCGTCATTCGCACCGCGAGTACAGATTTCGCAGGTCGAGGCGGGCAGCACACGGCGCTCTTCATCGGGATGGAAGTCCCTTCAACTGATGTGACCCATATGCCGGCGCTCGGCGCGCATCATGCGTAGCGCCGAGGCGCCGGTCAGGATTACAAAGGTTGCCAGTTGCTCGCCTGTCGGCTCGACGCGCCGCGCAATCTTCACTGCCACAAAACCACCCCTACCAAACGCGTGCGATAGCGAGGCCATCGACGGCTTTGGCGCCGGCGCGCTTAAGCTCCGCCGAGGCCGCTGCCATTGTTGCGCCCGTGGTAATGACATCGTCGATGAGCAGCAGACGGCAGCCACGTACATCCTCGACCGTCTCGTACATGTCCCGGGCATGTTCCCGGCGCTCGGCGCGACCGAGTTCGCGCTGGTCGCCATGACCGTATTTGACCAAGGCGTCCAGCAATGGCACGCCCGAAAGATCGCAAAACGAGCGCGCGATTGCTTCCATGTGATCAAATCCACGCCGCCGAAACGCCGCCGCAGTCGCGGGCACAAATACCACCGCGTCGGCACCGGACAGCACGCCGCCGTAACGGTCGGGGGCTGCTACCTGGGCATGCAGGGCGGTGTCGTAGAGCAGCTCTGCCAGATACGGTGCCAGACGGCGCTCGCCCGCATCCTTGTATGCCTTGATGATGCGCGGCAACGGATGTGCATAGACAGCGCACGCCAGGCAGCGATCGAGGGCCTTAGCCACCGCCGAAGACGCACCCTCGACCGAGCACTCGGTACACAGCAGGTCTCCAAACGGAGCGCCGCACCTCGTGCAGCTGTGGCGCGGATCGACAAGCGTGAGCGACGCCAGGCACTCCCGACAAATAAGCGCACCGGCACGCTCGCAGCCGGCGCATCGCGTGGGCGAAAGAACCTCGAGTGCCTCATGCACCGCGCGCTCGGCAAACGGTAGCAATTCATCCGCTAACGGCAAGATGCCGGCACTCCGTAAGCGGCTCAAACCATTCAGATAGTTATTTATGACAAAACCCTCCCTACGCTTGGGCGAAGGGAGGGTTGTCGATTCAGTGCCATGATACCCCGTTGCACTTGGGGTCAGACAAGTCGAATCCGCTTGCGGGCGCTATTCGCCGGCAGGCGGTTGCGGTGCGGACGAGGTGTGGGTCGAGCCTTCGCCACCATCCTGGCGCGGCTTGCGGGAACGGCGACGGCGGCGGCGCTTCTGACTCTGGTCGGCCGAGCCCTCGCCACTGCGATCCTCACGCGGTTCGCGCTCGTCGCGAGCACCGCCGCGCGAAGCCTTGGCGGCAGCTCCTCCGCCATCGCCGGGGCGACGACGCGTGACCTTGACTTCACCATCCGAAACCTGATCGGCCACAGAAGGAACCGAGGGTTTCTGCTGCGTGCCCGAGGAATGGCGACGGCGAGGACGCGGCGCGCGCTCCTCCTCGCCACGTGGCCTGCCAGCCTTGTCGGCAGGCGCGTCGGAGGCCGAGGCGCCCTTGGGAGCGGCACCGGCCTCGCGAGCGGCTGCGGCGCGGAAGGCGTCCTCGCGCTCCTCGCTCGACAGGTGGCGGCGACGACGGCGCGTGGGGTTCATGCCGCCGCCGCGGTTTTGCTGCTGGGGCTGCTGAGCCTCGCGCTCGCGAGAGGCGTTCTTGCCCGCGGTCTCGCCGTTGTCGACGGACGCCGCGCGCTTGCGGCGACGACGGCCGCCGGCCGCCTCCTCGGCCTCGGAAGCCTCGGCCTTACCGTGGCCCTTTCCGCGGCCACGACCCTCGCCCTGGCCCTGACCGGCACAAGCATCGGATTCGGCATCGCGACGACGGCGCTTGGGCATCGACGTGCCGGCCAGACGGTCGGCACTCGACAGGCCATCGCCCACGTCGACGCCGTTCTCGCGATCGAGCTCCATGAGCGCCAGGCGCATCTCGGGCGACTCGATGCGCTCGAGCACATCGCGCGTCACGCAGTCGGGACGGCAGCTGCAGCCCTGCTCGGCGGCCTTCTTTTTGCAACCCTCAGAGCACGTCATATCGGCCAGGTTGACCTTAAAGACTTTACCGTTCTCCAGGCGCAGCACCAGCTGCTCACGCGGCGTGTCATATTCCTGGATACGCGCCTTGCCGAGCGGCGTATCGATGAGCGTCTTCTTTTTGGGCGCGCGGCTCTTAAAGTCCTTGTACGCCTCGAACTCATAGCGCAGGCAGCACATCAGGCGGCCGCACACGCCGCTGATCTTAGACGAATTGAGCGGCAGGTCCTGCTCTTTTGCCATGCGAATCGAGACGGGCTCAAACTGTCCGCCAAAGCGCGTGCAGCAGAGCTCCTGTCCGCATTGGGCATAGCCGCCCACCAAGCGGGTCTCGTCGCGCACGCCAATCTGGCGCATGTCAACGCGAATGTGCAGCGTCGAGGACAGGTCCTTGACGAGCTGACGAAAATCGACGCGCTCCTCGGCCGCAAAGTAGAACACGGCTTTCTCGCCGCCAAACAGGTATTCGACACCCACCGGCTTCATCTCGAGGTCGAGATCTTTGACCAGACGGCGGAAATCGACCATGGCCTCATCGCCCTGGATGGCCAGGTCGTCGGCAAGCTGCAGGTCGATATCGCTCGCCACACGCAGCACGGGCTTGAGCGGCTGACCGATCTCGTCTTGCGGCACCTCGAAGGGATCGGCCGTGACCAGGCCGATCTCGGTTCCGCGCTCGGTGGAGCAAATGGCATAATCGGCCTCGAGGATATCCAGATCCTGCGGGTCAAACCACAGGTCGCGCGAGGCGTAGGTAAACTTAACGGGTACGACTAACGGCATTTCAGTGCCTTCCTGATATCGAACAGCATGACCTCGATGGCCAGCTGGGGAGTAACGTTTCTGGCAATGTTGCGCTCGGCGGTCGCGACCGCCTCGAGCGCCCGGGTGGCACCCGCAACATTCGTCGCGGCGGCAAGCCGCCCGATCGTGTCGCGCACGTCCTCGTTCACAATGTCTGCCGCCTCATCCTGAAGCGTCAGCAGCACATCGCGCATGAGCGTCCGCGCGCTCGCCAGCGCTTCCATGATACCCGAACGCTCGCGCGCGTTGAGTTCGCGCTTGTTGCGGTCCTCAAGCTGCTTCAATGCTCCACGCGACAGATAATCGACGTTTTGCTCGAGCACCTTTTCCTGCGTGGACTTGACCTCGGCGAGCGGAGCCTTAACGGCGACGATGAGCGACTTGGCGCGGCTGAGTACATCGGCCTCGTCGGCGGCGATGAGCGAATCGATGGCGCGGATCATCTGGCGGCGAGCATCCTGGCGCTCGGCGCTCTTAAGGAACTCGATGCCGCGCGTGGGGCTCCCCGCCACGGCGACCGCCATGCGACAGCGTGCGAGATCCTGGCCCGTCGCGCGGCTCACGGCCTTCGTGGCCACGGCGGGCGACACCAGCCGAAACGGCACGCACTGGCAGCGGCTCACGATGGTGGGCAACATCACGTCTGCCGAGGTGCCCAGCAAGATAAACATAACGCCCTCGGGCGGCTCCTCGAGCGTCTTGAGCAGTGCGTTGGCGGTGTTGGCGCGCAGCTGCTCGGCACGGTCGATGATGTAGACCTTGGCCTTGGCACGGATGGGCGCCAGCGGCACGTCGTCGAGCAGCTCGCGGGTCTGGGCGATGAGGTAGCCCGTGGCGCTCTCGGGCGTGTAATAGTGCACGTCGGGGTGCGTATGGCGGGCGACACGCACACAGCTATCGCATGAGCCGCAGCCGTCCTGCTCGCACAGGAAGGCTTGGGCGAGCGCCCAGGCGGCATCGAGCTTGCCGGCACCGGGAGCGCCCAAAAACAGGTAGGCGTGCGATGCGCGGCCGCTGGCGACGGCGTTGGTCAAAAAATCGCGTACGCGCTCTTGGGTGTCGAGCTTGGCCAGCAGGCTTGTCTGAGCGGGGGCCATGTTACTCGGCCTCCTGGGCAAGCGTGGCGGTGACGGCGTCCTGGGAAATGTCGAGACCGTACGCGCGAACCTGCTCGACCGTCTGCGCGAAGACGTCCTCGATGGAAGCGGTGGCATCGATGAGCTTCACACGATCTGGTTCCTCGGCGGCAATGGCACTAAATCCCTGGTAAACGCGCTCCTGGAACGCCATGCCCTTGGCCTCCATGCGGTCGACCGCACCACGGGCGGACATGCGCAGCGCCGCCTGCTCGGGCGTGATGTGATAGACGAGCGTGAGCGCCGGGTGCGTCCCCGCGACAGCAAGGTTGTTGGCGTCGCGTACCATCTGGCGATCGAGACCGTCGGCAAACGCCTGGTAGCAGGTCGTGGAATCATAGAAGCGGTCACACAGGACCACCTTGCCGGCCGCAAGGGCGGGAGCTATGACCTCGTGCACCAGCTGGGCGCGTGCGGCCTCGTAGAGCAGCAGCTCGCAGGTATCCCCCATCGCCGTATTGGCGGGGTCGAGCAGCAGGGCACGGATCTTTTCACTAATGGCGGTACCACCCGGCTCACGCAGGGTCACGACCTGGTAGCCAGCGAGCTCGAGCGCACGGGCCAGCAGGCGCGCCTGCGTGGACTTACCGGCACCATCGACGCCCTCGAGCGTGATAAAGCTATGTTGAGCGGGCTCAAAAGCCATGGGCGCAGTCCCTTCCTACAAGGCGCGTAAATGCAGATATATCAACCAAATCATGATACCCCAGGGGCAGGCGCACCCCAAATCCAACCTAGTCATTGGGGACGTTCTTAATTGACTGGTCGTTTAAGAACGTCCCCAATGACTAAAGGTGCCTTTACAAAGTTGCGGTGAAATAGGGGCTGACTGAAGCTCTAAGACCGCCAAACAGTCCCTATTTCACCGCAACTTATGATGGGGAATTTTGGATGCTTGGTATAATCGTCATATGGCATTGAAATGTGGCGAAAGGAGTGGCAATGTCTCGGTATTGCGCCTCGTGCGGCAAGCTTCTTGCAGATAATGCCAAGTTCTGCACCTCGTGCGGTGCACCCGTTGAGCAAACAGCCGCGAGCGATAGCCAGCCCGCTTTTGAGCAGACCGGGGCCCTTGATACGCCGCAAGCCAAGGCGGACGATCCCCTCGCTTATCGCCCCGACCCCGCCGCAAGCCCCGCGGCCGTCGAGACCACGCAGTGCATACCCGTCGCGAGCGGCTCGCCCCAACAGCAGCCGGCTCCCGCATACGCGCCTGCTTCGCCACAGACCCCCGCTCCCAAAAAGAGCGGCACCGGGGCGCTTGTCGCCGTTATCGTTGCGCTGGTGGCAATCATCATCGCCCTGGTCATCTTCTTTGTGATCAAACCGTTCGACAACTCCGCCACGCAGACGACTGCCGAGGTTACCAAGCTGCACCACGATGTTGACGATGATGACCTCAAGCCTCTCGGCGACCCCAATAGCCTTTACGACGATGACGATGACGACGAGGACGAGGCTGGCGGCGAAGCAACCCTCTCCGAGCAGAACCTCTACCGTCGCCTGAGCGAATACTACGACCTGCTCGAGGACCTCGATAGCCAGGTCCGCGCCTGCGCGCAGGCCTTCAATGGTAGCTATCTGGAAGAAGATCGCACCACCCGTCAAAATCTCGCCGACGTCGCCGAGCGCACGGAGGAGACCATCGAGCAGTATTACGATATCGTCGAGGACCTGAACGTCCCCATGAGCTCCAAGAACTACAACTCCTGGAAAGACATCATTGCCCTGTATGACGACCTTGATCACCGCATCGACGCGATCTGCGATGCCTGGGAGATCAGCCTAAAGTACGCAAAGCCCTCGGACCATAAGGACGAAATCGTGGCGCCGCTGGCACGCGACAACGAGCCGGGAACCAGCAGCAACAAGTATCGCTTGGACTTTGAGGACCGCTATCCCAGCGCCAAACCCGTCGAGGTGAACTAGCGTTTTGTCGTTCCCGAGCTGGCAGTTAGGGACGTTCCTAAACTGCCGGTAGAAAAGGAACGTCCCTAACTGCCGAACAAAAAACGGGCGAGGATCATGGGACCCTCGCCCGTTTTTGTTTTGGGCAATGTTTCGGCTGCGCCGCTACTTGCTGGCGGCCGCCTTCTTTGTGGTCGTCTTTTTCGCGGCAGCCTTCTTGGCAGTCGTCTTTTTCGCCGTGGTCTTCTTCGCCGTACTCGCCTTGGTCGTCGTCTTGCGGCCGCGGGCGGGCTTCTTCTCCTTGGTCGGGCAGTCCATGTTGACGCAGATGCGCCACGGACCGCGCGCCGTGTTGACCACCACGATGGGAGCGCCGCACTCGGGACAGGTCTCGCCCGTCGCCTCGAGTTTGCCACGCGCCGGCAGCGGATAGCTCACGCCGCAATCGTCATAGTTGGTGCAGCGGATAAAGCGCTTGCCGCTCTTCTCGCTCTTGTGCGCAATCAGATCGCCATGGCGTCCGGCCTCGGCGCACACCTTGCACTCGCCCACCTTAAGGTCGGGCTCGTAATTGGTGGGACACGTGGGGTTCACGCAGATCTCGAAAGCCTTCTGGCGGAACGGCTGGCACTTAATGCGCGGTGCGCCGCATTCGGGACACACGGCAGCCTCGCCCTCGAGCGGGCTCACCTTGACGCCGCTCGGCACCGGATAGGTCACGTCGCAGTCGGGCCAGCCCATGCAGCCGATAAAGCTGCCGCGGGTCTTGGCGCTCGTCTTCATGACCAGATCCTTGCCGCACTTGGGGCAGGCGCCCACGCGCGCATCGGCCGTGACGGCATCGCTGATGGCGTCGCCCAGCTCCTGCGTATGCTTGAGCAGCTCATCGAGCACGCCGGCCAGCAGCGCGCGCGAGTGCGTCACGACATGCTCTTCGGTATCTTCGCCGCGCTCCACGCGGGTCATGTCGCCGTCGAGCTCGCTGGTCATATCGGGGCTCGTGATGCGCGGGGCAAACTGCGACAGTGCATCGATGATGGCGATACCCAGCTGACTCGGCTCCACGGGATCGTTTTTGAGGTAGCGCACGGCGTACAGGCGCTCGATGATGCTCGCGCGCGTGGACTTGGTACCCAGGCCGCGCTTTTCCATCTCCTGCACGAGCTTGCCCTGGCTGTAGCGTGCGGGCGGCTCGGTCTGCTTGGCCTCGAGCTTAATGTCGAACACGTCGACCATGTCGCCCTGCTCCAGCGGCGGCATCTGCTCGTCGCGCTTGAGTCCGTACGGGTATACCTCGCGGAAACCCGGGGTCACGAGCACATCGCCCGAAGCCACGAACGGCTCGCCGTTCACGTCGAGCTCGAGCTTGGTGTTCTCGATGGTGGCAGGGCCCATAAGCGTCGCCAGGAAGCGGCGAGCGATGAGGTCGTAGAGCTTGCGCTGGCCACCGTCGAGCGTGGACGGATCGCCCTCGCCCGTGGGGTAGATAGGCGGGTGGTCGGTGGTCTCGACCTTGCCGCGCGTGGGCTTCATGGGACCGGCGAGCACCTTTTTGCATATGGGCGCCAGCGCCGGGTTGATCTTTGCCAGGTCACTCACCACGGCGCCCAGATCGAGCGTCGCGGGGTACACGGTGTTGTCGACACGCGGATAGCTGATAAGACCCGCCATGTAGAGGGACTCGGCGATGCGCATGGTGCGTGCGGGCGAGATGCCCTCCGCCGCAGCGGCAGCCTGCAGCGAGGTGGTCGCAAACGGCGTGGGCGGCTGCTGCTTGCGCGAGCGCTTGGTCACCGCGGCGACGGTTGCCGTCGCAACGCCGTCGACATGGCCGTACGCTATCTCGGCAGCATCCTTGTCGGTAAAACGCGCCGTCTTGTGCGCGATCTTAAAGCGGTCGTCCTCGGTAGCAGCCTGCGCGGCAGCCATGCCGCGAATCTGCCAGTAGTCCTCGGGCACAAACGCCATGCGCTCGCGCTCGCGCTCGACCACCAAGGCGAGCGTCGGGGTCTGCACGCGGCCGGCAGAACGCACGTTGCCAAAGCCGCCAAACTTGGCGAGCGTCAGGTAGCGCGTGAGCACCGCACCCCAAATGAGGTCGATGTGCTGACGACTCTCGCCGGCATCGGCCAGGTTCTGGTCGAGCGAGACGAGGTTATCAAAGGCCTGCGTGATCTCGGCCTTGGTAAACGAAGAATACTGGGCGCGGGCAACCGGCAAGTCGGGCGCAACCTCGCGCACCTTGTTGAGGGCGTCCGAACCAATCAGCTCGCCCTCGCGATCGAAGTCCGTGGCGATGATGACACTGTCGGACTTCTTGGCAAGGTTCTTGAGCGAGCGAATGAGCTCTTTCTCGGCCGGCAGCTTGATAACGGGCGCCCAGGTAAGGTAGGGCAGGCTCTCGAGCTTCCAGCCTTTGATGGAGATACCGTCGGCAAGGAACGGTTTGCGCTTGGTGTCATAGGGCGGACGCGCCAGGCCATCGGGTATATCGGCCGGCAGCATCTCGCCGTCCTCGGTGACCGAATACCAACCCAGCTTTTTATCGAACAGCACGCTGTCGCAAAAATCGGGCGCAAGGATGTGACCGGCAAGGCCAATTGTCACGCACTCCTCGCCCTTCCACTCAAAACGGTAGATGGCGGTGTTGTACACCTTGTCCTTTTTGGGCTTGCCCGTGGAAAGACGCTCGGCAATCTGGCGCGCGGCGTCGTTTTTCTCGGCGATGATGAGCTTCAAAAGAGGCTCCTATCTCGTGTGTCTGCGGCTGCGCCCGCACGTACGACGGCCGACTTACGCCCTTGTTTGTTCGATCTGCCCGATGAGCCAATCGCACCAGGCATCCATGCCCTCGCCCTTGCGTGCGCTCACGGCAAACCGCGGCGCCTGCGGATTGAGGTCATCGAGTGTCTTAGTATACCTATCCATGTCAAAATCGAAAGCCGGGGCCACATCGACCTTGTTGAGCAGCTGTGCGCCAGCGTGCTGGAAGATGCCCGGGTACTTAATGGGCTTGTCGTCGCCCTCGGGCACCGAGAGAATCATGATGGATAGGTTCTCGCCCAGGTCAAAGTCGACCGGACAGACCAGATTGCCCACGTTTTCGATAAAGATAACATCGATGTTTTGAAGGCCCACTGCCTGGTCGAACGCGTCAACGGCCTCCATGATCATGTTGCCCTCGAGGTGGCACAGACCGCCCGTGTTGATCTGAATGGCGGGCATGCCGGCCTCCTTCATGGTGATGGCGTCGACATCCGAGGCGATATCGCCCTCGATGACGGCACAGCGCAGACCGGCTTTGTCGCGCAGACGCTCGTTGGTGCCCAGAATCGTGGTGGTCTTACCAGAGCCGGGACTCGACAGCACATTGATCACATAGGTGCCTGTCTCTTTGAATCGCTGACGCAGCTGATCTGCCAGGCGCTCATTGCGCGACAGAATCGGCGATGCGATATCAATAGTTTTCTCGGCCATACTCGGCACTCCTTACTTCTACCATTTATACCCCGTCCCCAAATGGCAGGCTGGTTAATTGTCGGGGGTTTCGATCTCGATGCTGGCGATGTCGAGCTCGCGTCCGTGCAGCAGGCGCACGTTGGTGCCGCCACACTGAGGACAGCGGCAATGGAAGCGGTCGTGCTCAAAGGCCTCGCCGCAGTCCAGGCACTCGCTTTGTGGATGGACTTCCTCCACGGCAAGCTCGCAGCCGCGCGTGAGTATGTCCTCGTCGCGAAACGTCTCCCACGCAAAGTCGAGCGCCTCACGCACAACTTCGGTCATATCCCCAATGCGCAGCGTTACCAAAACAGCGCGCGAGGCCCCCGCCCCACGCGCCGCGCGAATCACTGTATCGAGTATGCCGTTGACAATGCCAACCTCGTGCATACGGATTTACTCCTCGTCGTCGTCCTCGTCGTCGTTCGAGAACAGATCCAGACGGCTCACAAACAAGCCTTCCTTGCCATCGCGCGCGGTAATGACCACGCGGGCGATGGCGAGCGAAATCTCGTAGAGCGAGAGCAGGGCGCCATACATGAGACCCAGTGTAACGGGCGAGCCGTCGGGCGTAATCACAGCCGAGCCCGCAAGCAGGCCAACGTATACGTAACGCCAGGCACCGCGGAAGGCCGCATAGGACACGATATGGAAGACAGAAAGGTAGAAGATGATGAGCGGCAGCTCAAACGCCACACCAAAGCCGATCATAAAGAGCAGCTCCATGTTGACGTAGTTCTCCAGATCGGGCAGCGCCGTAGCGACGGCCGAGGTTTCGCCGATGAGCCACTCAAAGCCCGCAGGGATGATGATGAAGTAGCAAAAGATTGCGCCCAGGAAGAACAGCACCGTCGAGGCGAGCACCGTGGGCACAACCCACTTGCGCTCGTTGGGGCGAAGCGCCGGCAGGAAAAACGCCAGAATCTGCCAAATGATCATAGGCGTGCACATGACAACGGCCATCTTGAGAGCCAGCGAAAAGCGCAGACCAAAGCCGCCGAGCGTGGTGGTGATGTAGAACTTACCGTCCGGCACAAAGGAGCGGATGGGGTCTTCCAGGATGTCGAGTACCACGGGCGTGGCGAAATACAGCACGATGGCGGCGGCAAAGACTGACACGACCACGATGGTTAGGCGGCGACGGAGCTCACCCAGATGATCGAAGAGCGGCATGCGCGCAGGTCCGATAGGCATTACTCATCGCCTCCCTTCGGGGCATGGGCGGCAGCGGCGTCGTCCTCGGCCTCGAGCTCGCGAGCGAGCTGGTCGACGACGGCCTTGCGCTTTCGGGGACGACGGGCGTAGAGGTCAGCCGTCGTGGGCTCTGCCGGCTCGGGCTCGGGCTCCGGCTCTGCAGCAGGCTCGGGCTCGACGGCGGCAGCGGCAGGCTCGGCGCCCTCAGCCTCACCAGCAGCACCTTCGTCCTCGGCAGCACCCTCACTCGCGGCCTTCTCGGCGGCAAGGCGGGCACGGCGCTCGGCAAAGGTCTCCTTCTTTGCGGGCGCGGCCGTCTCGACGGCATCCTCGTCCGCATCGGAATCGTCATCGACGGCAGCCTTCTTGGGCTTGACCGGAGCCGAAGCGGCCTCGCTTACCGGATCGATAATCTCGGACTGAACAACAGCCGTCATCTTTTCCTGCGTCTCGCGGAACTGACGGATGGCACGGCCGATCGTGCGGCCCATCTGCGGGAGCTTATCCGGGCCAAACAGCAAAAAGCCGAAGACCACGATGATCGCGAGCTCACCCTCTCCAATACCAAACACACATACCTCCAAGGCTCGATGTGAGTCGAGCCCGCACCGCGCCATTCGGCCGGAACTCGTCTATTCATTCGGTCAAGTATAGCGCCCGGACGTCAAAACATCCGAGCGCATCACAAACATATACCAAACGGCACGCCCTTTTTGGGGCAGGGCTTATGCCGCCGTAATTGAAATCTCCTGGTCGACACCCAACAACTGAACCACGCGCATCACCGGGGGCTGCACGTTGACGCAGCCAAACCGCTTGTCGTGATCGGCTGCGTGGTGCGCGGCGCCCACAAGTACGCCAATACCTGTCGAGTCGATATAGCTTACCTGGGCAAAGTCGAGCTCAACGGCCTCGGTTGGCTGCTCGAGCGCCAAGTCGATGGCGTTACGCAAGCTGTCGGCGTTAGAGATATCAATCTCACCGGTCACCCTGATGGTGTAGAGCTCCGGCGTGGGGTTGGTGGAAATACCCAAATCCATGTATACGCTCCTTTGCGTATCGAGAGTGCGGATGGTACTGGATGCGGATTTACGGGGCCCTACGCGTTAGGCGCGCTCGGCACGAGCAAGCTCGGCAGCGACGAGCTTGACGGCCAGCACCAGCACGTCGAGTGCGGCCTCCAGGTCCTCGACCGTGGGATAACTCGGCGCGATGCGGATGTTGGTGTCGCGCGGGTCCTTGCCATAAGGCCAGGTGGCACCTGCCGGCGTGAGCTTGACACCCAGGTCGGCGCAAAGCGCGGCGACCTTTTGGGCCGAGCCCTCGGGGCCATCAAAGCTCACAAAGTAGCCGCCGCGGGGATGCGTCCAAGTAGCGCAACCCGTATCGCCCAGGCCCTCAGTGAGCTTGCGCTCGACGGCCTCAAAGCGCGGACGCAAGAACTCGGCATGCTTTTTCATGTGCTCCTTGACCGCCTCGATGGTGGGAAGGAAGCGCACGTGGCGTAGCTGGTTGAGCTTGTCGGCGCTGATAAGACCGGCCTTCAGGCGCTTGGAGAACTCCGCGATGACCGCGGGACTCGCACCGATAAAGCCGATGCCCGCGCCCGGGAAGGTGATCTTGGACGTCGAGGCGAATGCCACCACGCGGTCCTCGGTACCCGCCGCGCGGGCAAGATCGAAGATGTTGGCGAGCTCGTCGGTCTCGTCGTACAGGTCGTGCACGCAGTAGGCGTTGTCCCAAAAGATGCGAAAATCGGGCGCGGCGGTGGGCATCTCGACCAAGCGGCGCACGGTGTCCTCGCTAAAGGTGATGCCCGTGGGGTTGGAATACTTGGGCACGCACCAGATGCCCTTGATGGAGTCGTCGGCGGCAACCAGGCGCTCTACCTCCTCCATGTCGGGGCCGCTGCCGGTCATCGCGACGGGGACGTTCTCGATACCCAGGTCGGCGGTGATGCCAAAATGACGGTCGTAGCCGGGAACCGGGCACAGGAACTTGACCTTCTTGCCGTCGTGCGCGGCCTCATAAGCCTCCCAAGGCTCGCTGCCGCACGAGCCGCAGCGCCAGAACATACCGGCGATATCGTGCTCGATCAAAAGGCTCGACGAACCCAGTACGAGCGTCTGATCGGCGGGGCAACCCAGGAACTCCCCCGCCAGCTTGCGTGCCGAGGGAATGCCCTCAAAGCAGCCGTAGTTGGAGCAGTCGACGTTACCGTCGTGCAGATCGGCGTCGGCATTGAGGATATTGAGCATGGGGCGCGAGATGTCCACCTGGGAGGGCGACGGCTTGCCGCGCGCCATGTCGAGCGCCAGGCCCTTGGCCTTGACCTCGGCAACCTCGGCTTTGAGCGCCTCGATGGCGGCATCGAGTTCGGTGGTTTCCATCTTCTGGTAGATCGTCTGCATGGGTGCGACCTTTCGCAAAGCGGGACGTTGCAGTTTGTCTAAGTATAGACCGCTACCGCCGCAACGGTATGAAGCCGTGATAGATTAAGTCCATCGCAATGAATTACGATATCCACCGTATGACCCGTATAGCCGCATGGCACATCCAAGGAGGCAGTATGGAATACGGCTCTTTTCAAGCCGAGGAGTTCGGAGACCTGCAGCGTCTGGTCGACGGCTTGTTTTATGACCGTAAGGCCATTGACCGCCTGGATCTAATCGTTCAGGCGGAGATCTTGGACCTGGCGCCCGATCTCATGGAAATCGTGAATCTTTTGCCGCCCGGCTACTACGACCGCCAATCGCTTTGCGACCAGCTTAACTCGGCCCTTGCCGCCCACGGCTGGGGCGCCGTCTACGGCACCGTGGAATAAAAATGGCAAATAAATGAAATGCCGTTTGTGACAGTGCTCACAAACGGCATTTTTTCACACGAGGGCATCCGGGGCATGTCCGGCCCGGTTTTCGCGCTCCTACTCGTCCTTGGGCGAAGGGTGCTTGCAGACCACGCTCATGTAGATCATGCCCAGCACGGCCGCGGTAACAGAACCGGCAAGAATGGCGGCCTTGGCGGCCAGAACCTCGAACTGGGCCGTCGGGAAGGCGAGACCGCTGATGAGGATCGACATGGTAAAGCCGATGCCACCCAAAATGCCCACGCCGGCGATCATATGCCAGTTAACGTTATGAGGCAGCTCGCAAGCCTTAAGCTTGACCAGGGCAAACGTCACGCCAAAGATACCGATCGGCTTACCCAGCAGCATGCCAAAGTACACGCCGAGGGTCACCGGGTCGGTAAGCAGCACGCTCATGTCCACGCCCACCAGGCGAACCTGCGCGTTGACAAACGCAAAGATCGGCAGGATCACAAAGTTGACCGGCGTGGAGATCAGGCGCTCCATGCGGATGAGCGGCGGGGTCACACGGTGCATGACACGCTCGACCTTGGTAGTCGAAAAGGTAAAGTCGTGCTGGCCCAGGATGTGCGCCTCGTCGTCGTAACGGTCGTCGAGCAACGGCAGGTACTCGCCTAGCCAATCGGTAAGGCTATCGAGCTTAACACCGCACTTGGCCGGGATGGTGAAGGCCAGGATGACACCGGCAAGCGTGGCGTGCACGCCGCTCTTAAACATGCAAAACCACAGCAGCAGACCAAGCACCGAGTACGGGGCAAGGCGATAATGCTGAGTTTTGTTGAGCCACACAAGTGCGCAGGTCACAACTGCAGCGGCACCCAGCCAAAACGGACTGGGGCTCTGGCCGTAGAAAATGGCGATGGCGGCGATGGAGATGAGGTCGTCGGCGATGGCGAGCGTCGAGAAGAACACGCGCACGCCGTTGGGCACGCGATTGCCCAAAAGCGACAGCACGCCCAGCGCAAAGGCAATATCGGTTGCCATGGGGATGGCCCAACCGTTGCGGGCGCCGGCATGGTTAAAGATCAGGTAGATGCAGGCGGGAACGACGACGCCGCCCACGGCTGCCAGCATGGGAAGCATGGCCTGACGCGGATTCTTGAGCTCGCCGACCGTCATCTCGTACTTAAGCTCAATGCCCACCAACAAAAAGAAGATCGCCATGAGAAAGTCGTTGACGAAAAGCTCGACGGTGAGGCCAGCCGTAAGGTTGCCCAGACCCACATACAGCGGGGTCTCCAAAAAGTGATGGATAGCCTCGTAGACATCGGTGTTGGCGCAGATAACGGCGGCGATGGCGGCGATGACCATGACGGCGGCGGAAATCGTGCCGTTCTCGGCGATGCGCTCCCAGATGTCATGACGTTCAAAGCGCTTGCGCTCACGAACGTTGAACAGCTGCTCAGTTGCTGCCATGGGCGGCTCCTTTCACGGGAAAGCTCCCGTCTTAAAAAAGCACGGCCCGCCCAAGTGGCGGCACCGCGCTCCAACGTATTACGCTTGCATCTAGCCTACCCTGCACGACAAGCACGCAGGCGTGGCCGAAAAGCGGAACCACAGGTTGAACATTATTTGCCCGACGGTACGGGCGCCCCTGTCCAATAGAGGACGCGGTCCGACGCATAAAAAACGACCGGAGCGCGGGGCGTCCGCGGTCCGGTCGTAGCAGGCTACAAAACCTAGCAGGCGGCCATGATGGGGGCAGCGACCTGCTTCTTACGGGAGAGGACGCCCGGCATCCAGACGCCGTCGTGCTCGTCGGCAATGCCCAGGCCCTTCTGAGCGGCCTCGGTCTCGCCCTCGAGCAGGACCTGCGAGCCCTCCTCCATGATGTCGGTGATGCACAGGACGATGCCGTCGGCACCCTTCTCGGCGGCGTAGGCGCGCATGGCCTCGCGGATCTCGTCGATCATGCCGAGCGCACGGCTCTTGTCGACGGTCTCGTACTGGCCGATGAGCAGCTTCTTGCCGGCGGGCTCGAACATCTTGATGTCGTTGCCGACCATCTCGGCTGCGGTGAAGGAGCCGGACGGACGGGTAAGGAAGACCTCCATGCCAAACTTGACCGGGTCGACACCCACCTGCTCGCCGAGCTTGGCGGCGACGGCGCGGTCGACATCGGTGGTGGTGGGGCTCTTGAGCATGAGCGTGTCGGTCATCATGGCCGAGAGCAGCAGCTTGGCCTGAACGTCGGAAAGCTCAACGCCGAGCACGCCGGCGAGCTTAGTGACGATGGTGCAGCTGGAACCCCAAGGCAGGCAGATGTAGTGCAGCGGGCCGGCGCTCTCAAAGTCGCCGATGCGGTGATGGTCAACGACGCCAAAGACCGTGGCGTCCTTAAGGCCGGCGACGGACTGGGCGGACTCGTTATGGTCGGTGAGAACGACAAGCTGGCCGGCCTCGACGGACTCAATCACGCGGGGCTCGGCAATGCCGGCGTCTGCGAGCAGCTTGGCGGACTCTGCCGGAAGCTGACCAAGAGTGCAGACCTCATAGGTGTTGCCGGCATACTCAACCTGGTTGAGCAGCTGAGACAGAACGACGGCGCTCATGATGGCGTCGTTATCGGGGTTCTGGTGACCAAAGACAAGAACGTTTGCCATGGGTATCCTCCACTTGGTATGTTTACTTAGACGTAGCTATGGTAGCACGCTGGCAGCTGGCCTTTGGGGACGGAAGGGCCACGGCATATTTTGTGGCAGGTATGGGGGCCAAGGCTGTCCCTTTTGCACCATGTTGGTGCAAAGTAACCTGGCCCCCTTGCACCAGCTATTTACCGGCGGCGCGCAGGGCTACGTAGGCAGAACCGATGATGCCGGCGTCGTTTCCGAGCGAGGCAACCTTAATGGGCGTCTCGCGCGAGGCGAAAAGCACGTAGCGCTGGAAGTACTCGCGAACCTTATCGAGGTAGACATCGGCCGAGGCGGAGGCGCCGCCGCCGATCAGGAACATCTCGGGATCGACCACGTTGGCAATAAGCGCCAGGGCGCGGCCGAGATAGTCGGCCATGGTATCGGCCGCGGCCAGCGCGAGCTTATCACCCTCGCGGCAGGCTTGGAACACGTCCTTGGAATCGGAGGGGCCGGTGAGCTCGATGGGCTCGACGCCCGCCTTCTTGCACTCGGCAAGGTAGTTGCTCACCACGCCGGTGGCGCTGGAATACTGCTCCAGGTGGCCATGGCCGCCGCAGCCGCAAGTGCGCTCCTCAGCCGGATTCAGGCACATATGGCCAATCTCGCCGCCGGCGCCCACAACACCCGACACCACATCGCCGTTGACGATAACGCCGCCGCCCACGCCGGTACCGATGGTGACCATCACCACATTCTGCACGTCCTTGGCAGAACCGAGCCAAGCCTCGCCCATGGCAGCGGCGTTGGCATCGTTCTCGTACTTAACGACCGCATCGGGGCAGTGCTCCTGAATGGCGATCTTCAACTCGGGCAGGTTAATGGCAATGTTGGCCTTGACCTTGGCATCGCCCGCTGCCGGAATGGGGCACGGAACAGCAAGGCCAATGCCCGCCACAAAGGCGCGCGGAATCTGTGCCTTGGCGACCACCTGGTCGATAGCCTCGGTCACCGCGGCAAAGCCCGCAGCGTCAACGATGGGAGGCGTGGGCACGCTGACCTTCGCAAGCAGGTTGCCATCCCCATCGAACAGGCCCTCCTTAACCGAAGTGCCGCCGACGTCGATGCCGATGTAGTACTGCTTAGGTTCCATAGGGGCCCGCCTTTCTCGTTTAAACATTGTCTGTATGGTACCGCTCCCAAGGCAAAAACATACCAAAAAGGGACAGGTTTGTTTTGGTAGGTTTTATCTGGGGAAATGCAGAATACAGGATTCGGTTCGCTGGGTGCTAAATCGGTTCGGCCCCGTCCTCGGACCGATTAGATTTCTCAACACGACATTATTCGAATGTATATTTATTTAGAGCGCTTTTATTTTTAGCGCAAAGCGACTTTTAGTAATATATCTATCGAACTTTTCAATGACTCAATAGGGATACTTAGGTGTTGAGTATACTTTCTTTTATACTCAATAAAGTTGGAAAGGAGGTCCCATGATTCCCAAATACGAGGCGATAGCTGCAGATATTCGTCGAAGTATTGAGGATGGCGCTCTTAAACCAGGCGACAAGCTTCCCACCGTCGTTGAGTTCTGCGAGCTCTATAGCGTTTCCAAAATCACCGTCAAACGAGCTATCGAGCAAATCACCGAGGAAGGTCTTGTTACCAGCCGTCGTGGATCGGGTACCTACGTTAAGGACACGGCGGGGCTTCCCGGCCAGGCGTTTTTCCAGGGCAAAAACGACCGTGCCCAGGGCTTTTCGTATGAGCACCGCGGGGAGAAGGTGACCTCGGTGGTCTACGATTTCTCGATTGTTAATCCACCAGCGGACATCGCAGCCCAGCTGGGAATTGCCGAGGATGACTTTGCCTATCACATCGTGCGCGTGCGTCAGGCCGATGAGAAGCCCATCGTTATCGAGTACACCTACATGCCCCTCGAGCTGATTCCGGGCCTTAAAAAGAAGGACCTGTACGGATCGGTCTACCGCTTTATCCGCGAGCAATGTGGGCTGAAGATCTCGAGCTTCCACCGTACCATTCGCGCCGTGGCAGCAACCGAGGAAGAAGCCGAGCGCCTGGACACCAAACCTGGCTCTCCCCTGCTCGAGCTCAACCAGATTGGCTTTTTGGACAGCGGCGCGGCCTTTGAGTATTCGGTCTCGCGCAACGTTGGCGACCGCTTTGAGTTGCACAACGTAACGTTGGCATAGGTTTTTGTAGTCATGCGGGCGCTCGTTTTGAGCTGTTTGTGCAACGCCCGCGCAACACAATGGGGTATGAATATGTCCGATTTGATTAAACTGACGCCGATCTTCCACGAGAAGATCTGGGGCGGCCGCCAGCTCGAAACCGTATTTGGCTACGACATTCCCGAGGGTCCCATCGGTGAGTGTTGGGCCATCTCGGCCCACCCCAACGGCGACTGCCAGATTGCGGAGGGCCCGTATGCCGGCCACACGCTGTCGTGGCTGTGGGCCGAGCACCGCGAGCTCTTTGGCAGGTGCGAGGGCAAGGAGTTCCCGCTGCTCGTTAAGATTCTGGACGCCAAGGACGACCTTTCGATCCAGATTCATCCCAACGACGAGTACGCCGCCAAGCACGAGAACGGCAGCCTGGGCAAAACCGAGTGCTGGTATGTCCTGGACTGCGAGCCCGGCGCCACGATCATCGTCGGCCAGCGCGCGCATGACCGCGCCGAGGCCGCACAGATGATCGAGGGAGGCCGTTGGGACGACATGCTCAACGTGCTGCCGATCCACAAGGGCGACTTTTTCCAGATTGATTCCGGTACCGTGCACGCCATCAAGACCAGCACGCTCATTTTGGAGACGCAGCAGTCAAGCGACGTGACATATCGCCTGTACGACTACGACCGTCCCGGCACCGACGGCAAACTGCGTCCGCTGCACATTGAGCAGAGCCTCGATTGCATCGATTTTGACGCTCAGGCTCCGACCGACGGCACGATAACCGCACCCGAGGTGAACGGCGTAACCGAGCTCGAGTCTAACTCCTGCTACACCGTCGATCGCGTGCGCGTCGACGGCAGCAAGACCTTGGAGCAGCGCTGGCCCTTCATGTGCCTGTCGGTCATCGACGGCGAAGGCACCGTCTGCGGCGACCCCGTCCACAAGGGAAGTCACCTGCTGGCACCCAGCACCGTCAGCTCCATTGACCTCGAAGGCCAGATGGAACTGATTATCAGCCACCTCTAGGTCGCGCCAACAACCAAAACGCAACAAGGGGCTCTCCCGACCATGTACGGAAGAGCCCCTACTCGTATCTATCTATCAGCCCACCCGGCTCTCCAGATCAAAAAGCAAACGAGCAGAGCGAGGTTCGAAAGCTGCAGGCCAAAACGCCACAAGGAAGAGGGCGCGCCGGGGGCTTTGGTCGATCGCGAGTTCCGCACGAGCCGGAGAGCACTTAATGTGCTCTCCGTGCGAGCAGGACTGTCCGAGCAGGCGACCAAAGCCCCCGGCGCGCCCGGCCAACCTCGCAGTTAGGCATTCAGCTTAACAATCGGAGCGAAGCCTTTCATTAGCTTTTTGGTCTGGCCGGTCTTTTCGAATTGGACCTCGATCATGTCTCCAGCGACCGAGATCACGGTACCCGTGCCAAAGGTCTTATGACTCACGGTATCGCCCGCGGCAAAGTCCTGCGACGCGCTGGCGCGATCGACCTTGCGCTCCACTGTTGGGGACACCTTGGACGACGGCTTTTTGGCTCGCGGTGCGCCCGAGCCAAAGGTCGAGGCAACGCGACCGGCGTCGGGCGAGACCCCACGATGGCGCTCGGTCCCGTAGCTGCTGCCGCCAAAGAAATCGTCGAAGCTCGATCCACCGCGCGAACCGGAACCGCCGGTCGAGCGCGTATGCGAACCAAACACCTTGCCGCCATACATATCCGAACCCATGCCCGAGCCAAAGGTGCCGCGACGGTCGCCGCGTTTCTCCCAGCCCGTGCCCTCAAAACCGGCAGAACCGATACCGCTAAACTCGATATCCTCAAACGGAATCTCGTTGAGAAAGCGCGAACGCGGGTTGGCGGAGGTCGAACCGTAGGTGCGACGCGTGGCCGCATAGGTCAAGAACAGGCGCTTGCGGGCACGCGTGATGGCGACGTAGGCCAGGCGACGCTCCTCCTCGAGCTTGCCCGGATCATCGCTGCCGCCAAAGTCGTGCACGTGCGGAAAGATACCCTCCTCCATGCCGGCCACGAACACCGCCGGAAACTCCAGGCCCTTGGCGGAGTGGATGGTCATCATGGTAATGGCATGCGTCTCGCCGGCCAGGGAATCCAAGTCGGAGCGCAAGGCCAGCCATTCCATGAGTGCCGGCAGCGCCTTACAGGTGAGCGGACCGTAGGTACGCTCGATCTCGCCGGCATGCACGGCACCCGCCGGCAGCTCCGTCGGCGCGGCATACGCGTTGCCTGCGATGGCGGCGGCCAGGGCATCCTGCGGAGACAGCGCCGGAGCGGCCAAGCCATCGAGCGGATTGGAGCCCGCGGCGTCACGGGCGCCGACGAGCGCCTCAAACGAGGATGCCGGGGCAGATGGCCCCGGTTCGGGCGCAGACACGCTCACCACGACGGGCTCGGGCTCGGCGCCGGCAGGCACATCGGCAACACCGGCTGCCCGCAGCTCTTCTAGGCTCTCGAGCGTACCCTCGATATCCTCGTGCGTCTCCTCAAATTCGGCGGCAACGCCCAGAAATTCCTGGATGTTCTCGGCGCGGCTCTCGGACTCCATGGTGCCCTCGGCGCGAAACGCCTGCAGCAGGCCCGTCTTATCGACGATCATCTCGACAACGTCCTTGAGCTCGCCGTCCATGCGGCGGCCCTCGCGCACCAGTGAGACAAAGCTCGACAGGCCGTTGCGCACCTTGGCGCTAAACATGCCGGTTTCGGCGCACGCGATCTCGCAAGCCTGGAAGAACGAGCAACGGTTGTCGCGTGCCAGCTGCTCGATCTTTTGGATTGAGGTGGAGCCAATGCCGCGGCGCGGTGTGTTGATGACGCGCTTGACGCTCATCTCGTCGGCCGGGTTCACGATCATCTTGAGGTAGGCCATGACGTCGCGAATCTCGGCACGGTCGAAGAATCGAGTGCCGCCCACGATCTTGTAGGGCACGCCCGCGCGCAGAAACATATCTTCGAGAATACGCGACTGGGCGTTGGTGCGATAAAACACGGCGATGTCGTCGTAACTCGTGCCTTTGGCATGCAGTTTCTCGATCTCGCCGGCAATCCAGCGGCCCTCGTCGCGCTCGTCGCTCGCCTGGAAGGCCTGAATCTTCTCGCCATCGCCCTCGGCCGTAAACAGGCGCTTGTCCTTGCGCTGCGAGTTGTGGCGCACCACGGCGTTGGCGGCGTTTAGGATATGGCCCGTAGAGCGGTAGTTCTGCTCGAGCTTAACGGTCTTGCAGTTTTTAAAGTCCTGCTCAAAGTCCAAGATGTTGGTGATGTCGGCGCCACGCCAGCTGTAAATGGACTGGTCATCGTCGCCCACAACCATGAGGTTTTGGTACTTGGCGGCCAGAAGGTTGGCGATTTCGTACTGGACGTGGTTGGTGTCCTGATACTCGTCGACGCTAATGTAGCGGAAGCGCTCCTGGTACTTGTCGAGCACCTCGGGGCGGGTGCGCAGCAGTTCGAGTGTGCGCACGAGCAAATCGTCGAAGTCCATCGCGTTGGCAGCGCGAAGGCGGCGCTCCAGCTCCAGGTAGACCTGCGCGGCCTTTTTGTCGTTGGGGCTATCGGCGGATTTGAGCATGTCCTCGGGGCCGATCATGGCGTTTTTGGCCGAACTGATCTTGCTGCGAATCATGTTGATGGGGAACTGCTTTTGCTCGATGCCGAGCGCCTGCATAATGTCACGCACCATGCGCTTTGAGTCATCGTCATCGTAGATGGTGAACTGACCGGTGTAACCCAGCAGGTCGGCGTCCTCGCGCAGCATGCGCACGCACATGGCGTGGAAGGTGCACACCCACATGCCGCGGGTACCGCTGGGAATGAGCGCCGTCAGACGCTCGCGCATCTCGGCCGCGGCTTTGTTGGTAAACGTGATGGCAAGAACCTGCCAAGGCTTAACACCCAGGTCGCCGAGCATATGCGCGATGCGGAAGGTCAGGACGCGAGTCTTGCCCGAGCCTGCGCCGGCGAGGACCAGCAACGGGCCCTCGGTGGTCAGGACGGCCTCGCGCTGGGCGGGATTAAGGCTGTCAATGTCGACGAGCGGCTTGACGGGCTTGGGTGCCGGCGCGGGAGCGTCGTAGATGTCGAGCGGAACGAGCTCGGGCTCCGGCGCAGCGGGGGCGGTGTATGCATCGAGCGGCACGGATTCCGGCGCGGGCGGCACGGGTACCGCGGCGTTCTTTTCCCAGGGCAAGGGCTGGGTCATGGGCGACTCCTCATCTGACGGACGGCGCGCCTGCGGGCGGCGCCATAGTTTGAGCCGTACCAGTATACCGAGCCGCGCGGACACCGACGCAAATCACACCACGACTCCGTGCGCCGCGCTCTGGCCGCCGCGCAGCGTCAACCAAGTTACAGACCGAGCATAGGCTCCAGAACAAAGAAGTACGCGAGCACCACGATGCCCAGAATAATGCGGTAGACGCCAAAGCACTTAAAGTCGTGACGGCGAACGAAGCCCATGAGCCACTTGATGGCAATAAGCGAAACCACAAAGGCCACGACGCAGCCCACGCCCAGAATGGCAATCTCGTTGGTGCCAAACGTACCGCCCTTAACGAAGTACTTGACCAGCTTGAGCGCGCTCGCGCCAAACATAACGGGAATGGCCAGGAAAAACGTGAACTTGGACGCCACCGAGCGCGTGCAGCCCAGCAGCAGGCCGCCGATGATGGTGGAGCCGGAACGTGATGTGCCCGGAATCAACGAAAGCACCTGGAAGCAACCGATACCCAATGCGGTCTTCCAGCTCAGGTCCTCGAGCGTGGCGATGGATCCAAAATCCAAATCCTCGTCATCGTCATTGTCTTCGGCAATATCCGCCGCAGGCGCCGCGAAGTGTGCACCGGCGGGACGCCCGCCCGCCACCACAGCACGCGAACCAAACGAATCGGCAAGAGCGGCGTTCTCGCGCTTACTTGCACGCCAGTTCTCAATCACGATAAACAACACGCCGTACACGATGAGCGCCAGCGCCACGACGGGAGCGTTATAGAAATGCTCCTCCATCCAGTCGTTGAGCGGCAGACCGATCACCGCGGCGGGAATACAGCCAAGCACAATCTTGCCCCACAGCACCCAGGTGTCGCGACGACCCTCCTTGCCCTTGCTGGGCGAGAACGGATTTAAGTCGTAGAAGAACAGAACGCAAACGGCCAAAATGGCGCCAAGCTGAATCACGACCAGGAACATATTCCAGAATGTCTCGCTCACATTCATCTTGACGAACTCGTCCACCAAGATCATGTGGCCCGTCGACGAAACGGGCAGCCATTCGGTGATGCCCTCGACCAGGCCCATGAAGGCAGATTTTAGAAGCTCGATGATATCCAAAGGGACCCCCCTCGTTTGTCACCCGCCGATAGTTGTTCTGCGGACGGTTGCGGGCGATGTCCCATTATCAACCGTTCGGCCGCGGCCGCGCCCACCCTTACCAAAAATCTCGCCCGTTCACAGAATTGCGAGCGGTCAAACCGAAATCCTTGGGTATAACTGCAACAAGCTAAAGTGTCCGGCGGCCAACACGTCGTCCGATGCACGAGCCCCGCGCCCGTGCGATAGACCAAGGAGGAAACCATGAACGAGGGCTATACCAAGGTATTTGTTTCACTCGACGGTACTGAGCAGCAGGATTTTGTGCTCACACGCGCTATCAAGGTCGCCGCAAACAATGGCGCCAAGCTGATCATCGGTCACGTCATCGATTCCACGGCGCTCGAGAGCGCCGGTTCCTATCCGGTCGATCTGGTCAACGGCCTGGAGGAGGCCTTTAAGAACTCCATCGCCAAGCAGCTCGAAGAGGCCAAGGCTAATCCCAACATTCCCGAGGTCGAAGTCATGATTCGCGCCGGCCGTATTCGCGAGACGCTCAAGGACGAGATGCTCGACGTGGTCAAGCCCGATCTGGTGCTCTGCGGCGCTCGTGGCCTTTCCTCGATCAAGTATGCGCTCCTGGGTTCGATTTCGACATTCCTGCTGCGCAACACCGACTGCGACATTCTGGTCGTGAAGTAGGTTCCTTCCCGCCGGCGCAAGGCCTGCGGGGTTATCACGCCGACGTCCTCGCCGCTTCGCGGCTGCGGGATGTCGGCTTAGATAACCCCTCCCGGCCTTGCGCCTTCGTCACCGTACTTCAGCGAGTTAGCTGAATAGAGAGATGGCGTGCCGCCCTGGTCGGGCGGCACGTTTTGTTTGGGTGATTTTTTTAGCCTCATAGCCATGTTCACGCTCGGGAACATAGCCATCCGCACCACAAGACGGCCCGACTACTCGAAGTATTGAAACTTGTTGGTCGAGAAAGCGAATGTTACGACAAAGCCTTCGCCGGAGTCGGATGCCGCGGTGACGTCGATGCCCATCTTGGAACACAGGCGCGCCACCAGGTAGAGGCCGATGCCCGTTGCGCGCTTGGTGGTGCGGCCGTTATCGCCGGTAAAGCCCTTCTCGAACACGCGCGGCAGGTCAGCCGCGCTCACGCCGCAGCCGTTGTCCGCGACGGTAAGCTCGATGCGCTCGTTTGCCAGGCCCTCGTCCAGCAACGCACCCGAAAACACAATCTTCGCGCCGTCCTCACGCGCATATTTAATGCTGTTCTGAATGAGCTGGCCCAGAATAAACTCGAGCCATTTCTCGTCGGTGAACACCTCAAAGTCGAGGTTCTCGCACACCGGAGCCACGTGCGCCGCAATGAGCTCGCGCGCGTTGGCTTTAATCGCGCCCGTCACCAAGCTCTTGAGACCCCAACGGCGAATTAGGTAGTCGCGCTCTACGACTTCCGAGCGCGCATAGTACAGCGCCTGATCGATATAGCGCTCCACGCGAGCCAGCTCGCGACCCAGGTCATCCACGCGCGACAGGTCGTCTTCGCTGCCGTCCAGGTTTTCCAAAATCAGATGAGCCGCCGCCAGGGGCAGCTTGGCCTCGTGGACCCAGCTCTCGATATAGTCGCGGTAATCATCGGTCTGGCGCCGGCCTTCCGCCACCTCGTCGCAAGCGGCTTTGCCCACCCGGCGCAAGACCTCATATTCGAGCTCGCCCTCGGCATAGGTCGGGCATTGCACCATCTCCTGCACCCATGCGGGGCTCCCCAGCTCCTCTGCCGCGCGCTCCAGCTGGCACAGAAAACGACGACGGCGCACGTACTCGATCACGATGCCCAGCATGCCAAAGATAAAGGACACACCGACCGCCACGACCACGATGGATGCCGGGGCGCCGGCGACCGTCAGTACAAAACAGCTCAGCAGCACGCCGCAGATCCACACGGCAACGGGAAGCAGTGCATCTTTAAAGAACTTGGCAAACGACATAACCGGCCCCTAGACCGAATAGCCTTGGCCGCGATGCGTCGTCAAATACCCCTTGATGCCGATTTTTTCGAGCGTGGTGCGCAGGCGGTTGATATTGACGGTGAGCGTATTGTCGTCCACGAAGGCGTCGGAGTCCCACAGGTCCTGCATGATAGCCGAGCGCGAGACAATCTTGCCCGCGCGGCCCAAGAGCAGCGAGAGGATACGCAGCTCGTTTTTGGTGAGCTCGGTACTGTCGCCGGTTGCCGTATTGGTGACCATGGAGCGGGCGAGGTCGAGCTCCAGCCCCTTGTGGACGAGCGTGCTGCGATCGCCCGCCGCCGCGGTGCGGCGCAGCAACGCATTGATGTGCGCCACGAGCACACGGGCGCTGTAAGGCTTGGGAACAAAGTCGTCCGCGCCAAGCGTCATGGCCATGACCTCGTCGATCTCGGTCGTGCGCGACGTGAGGACGATGATAGGAACCTCGGATTCGCGGCGAACCTCGTGGCAGATATGTTGGCCGTCCTTGACGGGAAGCGTGAGGTCGAGCAACACCAGGTCGGGCGCGGCGGCAAGGATATCGCGCGAGACATGCTCAAACGATTCGCAGGCCTCGATTTCAAACCCGGCGCGGGCAAGGATGTCGACAAGCTCACGACGAATGCGCTCGTCGTCCTCAACGACATAGATCAGCGCCATGGATTCCGCTCCCCTCTTGGTTGTCTTGCCCCATTATGACCGCGGAGCCGCAGGTGCGTGCCTCGCGAGGCACCAAGGTGACAGAACTGTTCGCGAACGAAAGCGTTTGGCTCGCCCCTCGCTCGCAACGGGAGCGAGGATCAAATGATTATTAAATCCCCGTCCCAGGAAAAACATTTAGCGGCGGGCACGGAGCTTTTCGTAGCCTTCGGCAAAGAAGGCAACCGTAGCGGCGTCGGACTCGACGGCGTCCGTCTCGGCGGCAGGGACCACGCCGTGCTCGTCACTCACCAGGAACAGCGCGCCCTTGAGCTGCGCGGGAATGTCCACGCGCGTGACCGGGATGCCCTTGGTCTGGGCCAGCTGCTCGATAAGCGTCGCCGTGCCACACAGGCACTCGTCCGCCGGTGCCACAAAGACCAGCTCGCCGTTGTTGACGGCGGCGAGCAGCTCGGGCGCCACGCCGGTTTCGTCGGCCTCGGAGCGGGCCTCGGCGGAGCGGGCACGCAGCGCCTTGGCCGAAGTATCGGCCAGCGGCTCGTACTCCCCCACCGTCATGGCGGCATTGCCGTTAACGTCGATCACCAGCATGAGCACGCCGTCGCGCGCGGTGTAATCGCCCTCGGCAAGCGACCACTCAACGTGCTGCTTGGCCCAGCTGAGCATGTTATGGGTGAGCGGCTCGCCCTGCACCAGGCGCTCGGACAGCGCACGAATATGACGGTTGAGCATGGGCACCTTTTTGTTGGACATACGCCAACGGCAGACAAGCGCGGGCTTGTCGAGCGTAAACTTCTCGACCGCCTCCTGATTGGCGCAAAAGTCCTCGTACGCACGCTGGTCCTCGGCATTGCCAAACAGCTCGGCATCATCCACAACGGCCATATCCAACCTTTCTCAAAAACATACACCGCACCGTTATACCCAAAAAAGCCGCCTGCACCAACCGGCACGGACGGCAATAGATAGCTTTAGCTCGGGGCGAGCAAATACCGCTGGTGGAGCATAAGCCAGCGAGCCGGACCCAAGTGCCTCAGGTCGCCGCGAAAGAGGAGCGACGCGTACTTCTGTACGCGAGCGACGGTTTGAGCGGCGAGATAAGGTGCTTGGGGCCGGCGCAGCGTCGAGCAGTTACGCGGTTTGGTAAAACCGCGTAACGATCATTAGTGGCGGAAGTGGCGGGCGCCCGTGAAGACCATTGCGATGCCATGCTCGTTGCAGGCCTGGATGCTCTCGTCGTCGCGCTTGGAGCCGCCGGGCTGGATGATGCAGGTCACGCCGTGCTCAGCAAGCACGTCGACGTTGTCGCGGAACGGGAAGAACGCGTCGCTTGCGCAGGCAAAGCCGCCCTTCTCCACGCCCTCGCGCTCGCAGAAGTCCTCGGCGCGCTCGCAGGCAAGCAGTGCGGAGTCAACGCGGTTGGGCTGGCCCGGGCCCATGCCAATGCCGGCCTTACCCTTGGAGACCAGGATGGCGTTGGACTTGACGCCCTTGCAGACCTTCCAGGCAAACTCAAGCTCGGCCATCTCGGCATCGGTGGGCTTGCGGTCGGTGGGGAACGTAAAGGTCGCGGGATCCTCGATCACGTGGTCGACCTCCTGCACCAGCATGCCGCCGTCGATGGAGCGCAGCTCCACCTTGGCGCCGTGGTCCACGCCGCCGGTAGCCAGCACGCGCAGGTTGGGGCGCTTGGCCATGCGATCGAGCGCCTCGGCGGTGTAGCTCGGGGCGATGATGACCTCGACGAACTGCTTGTTCTGATCGGCAAAGTGCTCAACCAGCTCAAAGGGAACCTCGCGGTTGCAGGCGATGATGCCGCCGAAAGCGCTCTTGGGATCGCAGGCAAAGGCGCGGTCGTAGGCAGCCGTGATGTCCTCGGCAACGGCGGAGCCGCAGGGGTTCTGATGCTTGAGGATCACGCAGGCAGGCTCGTCGAACTCGCGAACCAGGTTCCAAGCGGCATCGGCGTCCAAATAGTTGTTGTAGCTGAGCGGCTTGCCCTGAATCTGCTCGGAGCCCACGAGCGGGAACTGCGAGCTCGCGGAGTTCTCGCAGCCATCGGCAAAGCGGTAGACCGTAGCCTTCTGCTGAGGATTCTCGCCATAGCGCAGGTCGTCGACCTTCTCCAGCGAGACCTCGAGTTTGGCAGAGGTGTCCGCCACGTCGCTTGCCTGGGCAGCAAGCCAACGGGAGATAGCCGTGTCGTAGGCGGCGGTAGTCTGGTAGACCTTCACCTGCAGGCGACGACGGGTGGAAAGCGTGGTGCAGCCACCGGTCTCGCGCATCTCGGCCAGGACGGCATCATAGTCGGCCGGGTCGGAGATGACGGTAACGCTCGCGGCGTTCTTGGCGGCAGAGCGAAGCATGGAAGGGCCACCGATATCGATGTGCTCGATGGCATCCGCAAAGGTGACCTCGGGGTTGGCGACGGTCTTCTCGAACTCGTACAGGTTGACGACGACCAGGTCGATCAGCTTAATGCCGTGCTGAGCTGCCTCCTGCATGTGCTGCTCGGAATCGCGGCGAGCCAGCAGTGCACCATGAACCTTGGGGTGCAGCGTCTTGACGCGGCCGTCCATCATCTCGGGATAGCCCGTGAACTCCTCGATGGGGGTTACGGGAACGCCCGCGTCCTCGATGGCACGAGCCGTGCCGCCCGTAGAGATGATCTCGACGCCAAAGTCGTCAACCAGCGTCCGTGCGAAATCGACGACGCCCGTCTTATCGGTAACCGAGATCAACGCGCGTGCGATCTTCACATCAGATCCCATGCAGTCCTCCTGTCTGGTACGCCGCCGTGCTCTGTGAGTCGGTGATACGTCGATCTGCAGCGCTCGCGCAGCGGCATTGAAAATACTGATTCAATGTAGCGCATCGAGCGCATCGATGCACCCCGTAACGGGCGCATGTGCAGAAAAAGCTTGCGAGCGGGGGTTGCAGGAGCGCCACTGGGCACGGTGAGTTGATGGAACACAGGGGCACCATAATTAGATGCCAATGGCATGGTAGAACTGTGCTCGATATGCATCCGCAATAGAAAGAGGCACTATGGTCTCGCGGGTTCTCTACCGACCGTTTGATACCGAAGACTTCGACGCCATCGCGCTGATCTTGCAGCAGCTTTGGCATAACAATTCGGATAACGAAGAGTACAACCGCCTTGAGGCCGCGTGCGATCTTGCCTATTGCCTTTCTTCCTCGACGTTTTCGCAGGTCGCCGTAATCGACGGCCAGGCGCGCGGCATTGCACTCGCACGTGCGGGGCAAAGCAGCGGCGCCACCGTTAAGGAGCATTGGATGGATACCGAACGCGCATTGCTGTCGCAGATGCGTGAGCTGGAGCCCGATGCCTGTGCCGAGTATCTCTCGTTTGTGCGCGCCACCATTCGGACCAACAACCGCCTGCTCGAGAGCAGCCCGCTGCCGCATGACAACGAGGTCACGTTGCTTGCCGTGGATCGCGATGTCCACGGCCTGGGCGTTGGCTCGGTTCTGCTCGATGCCGCGGTCTCGCACCTGTCCTCGCGCGGAGCGTCGAGAGCGCACCTGTATACCGACTCCAACTGCTCGTGGAAGTTCTACGAGCTGCACGGCTTTAAGCGCACGGCCACGCACCGCGCCAACCGCGAAGAGCGCCGCCACGACATGCCGCGCGAAAGCTTCCTCTACGAACTCGACCTGACAGCCTAAAACCGGCAGTTAGGGACGTCCCCTTTGTGCTGGCACCCCGGGACACTCCTTGGCAGCAACCACACCTAGTCGTTGGGGACGTTCTTAAATGACTAGTCGCCGGGGACAGTCTTGAACAAAAGAGTCACCGAAACCCTCGCTGGCATCACCCTATAGAGGAGTCTGCAAATAGCGGTGGGCAAAAGTAAAAGATCGGCGCATTTTGGCGCATAAAAAGGGGACGGGCTTTCCCCGACGGCTGCCGAGAAAAGCCCATCCCATATTTTAGGACCGCTAGAACGTTCCGCCGCCGCCTCCGCCGACGCCGCCGCCCCCGCCGCCCGAGAAGCCACCACCGCCGCCGCCGCTCGAGCTATCGGAACTCGAAGCCAGCTCACGGATGCTCTCGTGATACACGCCATCGAACGAATCGAGCGGAGACTGGTTTCCGTAGTGATGGTAGTACCACCAGTAGCAGGGGTAATTGTCGTAGAAGCCGTCGGCCTCGCGCACCTCGGGCGGCACGGCCTCGGCAAGCTGACGCAGAACTTCCTTGGAAACGCCCAGCGCCGCACCCATCACCAGAAGTTTATTCCACAGCACCAGATCGCCGGGGACGGCTTCCTTTAGACGCGTGAAGTCCTCGAGCCAATGCTTGAGCGCCTTGCAGCGAGCCGCCACCTCGGCGCCCTCCGGCGTAAGGCGGCGGAACGTAAGGCCCACGCCAATACCCACCAGCACAATCGGCACCGAGATAACCGCGGCGACAATGTTCACCTGTGCGCCGTCGGTAAAGAAGATGGATCCCACGGGAACAAAGGCGATCAGAGTACCAAGAACCAGGCAAAACACCATTGCGACAATGCCGTCCGAGGCAACGTACTCGCTATCGGCCAGTTTGCCCTTAACGGTGCTCTGATAGTCCTTGAGCTTGTCGCCCACGGGCGTAGCGTGCTGCTTAACATAGTGTTGCAGCTCGTCAAACGTGCGCGAGCGATCGCCGTTCTCGTCGGGCTTAGCACCGGCAAAGAAAACCTTGAGCACCATGCGGTCAATGCCCTTGGCCGACCTCCAGCCCGCATCACTCACCGTCACACGATACGTCTGTTCCTCTTTTTCGCGATGGAGCAGGCCCTTCTTGCCCTTGGTCGCGATTGCCTCCTCTAACTTGATCACGCGATCGTCGGTGAGCTTCATGAGCGTAGCGATATATGCCTGATCGGGCACCTCGTTCCAGCTCATGAGGGCCGAAAGCACGGCGGGATGGTCGGCCGAGGGCACGTCGCGGAAGTATTCGTCCTGGAACAGCGGTTTGGGCTTGCGCTTGCGCAACTTGAGCACGACGATTGTGCCGGTAAAGGCCACCGCCGCGACAACGCTAACCACGGCAAGTGCATTGGCGATCATGCGGGCGTGAGCGCGGCGGGCGTTGGCCTCCTCGGCCCACGCCTTCTCCTCGCTCAGAATTGTCGACATGCGTTCCTTGCCCGAGGCGGCGAGCTGCGGCACCCAATCGCCGGGGAAGGCGATGCGCGCCTCGGCGAATTCGCCCTGATGCACGCAGGGTATGGTATAGGTGACCATGGGCTCGTCCGCGTCGAGCGACACGTCGCCCGTGAGCGGACCGTGGCCCCATGCACGGAAGTTATCGCCCTTGACGGCCGCCGTTCCGGCAGCGGCATTTGCGAAGTAAACTTCCATCTCGACGTCATCGGAGTCCGCAGACCAGCCGTCGCCCACAAACTTCCAGTAGAGCTCGGCGGTATCGGACCAGTTCATAACCGCACCGGTCATGGTGTAGCTCACGTAATAGATCGCGCTGTCGCCGCTCTCGTGGGGGCTGAACACCTTGATCTTTACGCCGCCGTCTGACTGCTCAACCGTATAGACGCCGTTGTCGCCTT
Organism: Collinsella sp. LCP19S3_B11; assembly: GCF_052121915.1. Taxonomy (NCBI): domain Bacteria; kingdom Bacillati; phylum Actinomycetota; class Coriobacteriia; order Coriobacteriales; family Coriobacteriaceae; genus Collinsella; species Collinsella sp. LCP19S3_B11. The sequence goes on along the minus strand of NZ_JBQKDI010000003.1, from coordinate 74,798 downwards.
TGTTTGCATAGTCAACCCTGCTAAACGCGGCATCATCTTCCTCGACGCTCAGCACATCGACACCCGCCGTACTACCCTGCTGGTTGGTGCCCGTATTGATATCCCAATACACGCCGTTGATGTCGTCGTCGAAATCAAACTGGCGTCCCTCGACAACGGTCAGCGACCCATCGGCCTCAACCGTGGCACCGATATAGGTTTGGGTCATGGAATACCCGTCGGCACGTGCAACGGCGGGCAACAGCAGCAGCACGCACGCGACGAGTGCGCAAATGGAAGCAAATCGCGCAAACGGGCAGCGCTGCCGACAAGCATTGGCAACGGGGGCGTTCATAGGCACATCCTTTGTCTGTAAAACCAACAGCGCCATTGTCCCACGTTTGCGGGTACACATGACGAACATCTAGGCGACCGGAGCGCCAAACGGGATGAAAGTCATGCCTGCCGCCAGCAGCTAATCATTGGGTAGTCATTGGGGACGTTCTTAAATGACTAGTCATGAGGGACACCCTTGGCATGGCCCGCGCCAGCAATAGATGCCACTTCACAGCTCCGTCACAGGTGTAGCAGCTTTGTGTGGGCGCGGCACGCGCTGATTGAGCCGCCAGCCGAGGGGCATAAAGCAGTTGAGCGAAACCGGTTTGCCCCTTTGCCGTTCGCTCGAGGATCATGTCCCCCTTTTCCGCGGAAACCCCGGCAGTTGCGAAGAGCTGCCGGGGTTTCTGTTGTCTAAGGTACTGAGTTGATCGACAGGAATCAAAGCACCGAGCCTGCGGCCCACCATACGCAATGCGGGGCCTCGACAACTTGCGGACCACAGTGACGCCTCCCCATCGCGCCCCGCGCTATACTCGTCCGCATGGATATCAACGCACGCAACATAGCAACGCCCGCCGCGAACGCACCAACAACGCCGCCCGCCTCCGTTCCTGTACCTGTCGTAGGCCGTTTTGCCCCGTCGCCCTCGGGCCGCATGCACCTGGGCAACGTGTTCAGCTGCCTGTGCTCGTGGCTTTCGGCCCGCAGCCAAGGCGGCAGCATCGTGTTGCGCATCGAGGACCTGGACGATCGCTGCAAGCGCCCGGAACTTGCCGCTCAATTGATTGACGACCTGGCCTGGCTAGGGCTTGAGTGGGACGAAGGGCCCTACTACCAGCACGATCGTCTGGACCTGTACGAGAGCGCCTTGCGCCGGCTGAATGACGTCGACCTCACCTATCCCTGCTTTTGTACGCGTGCCGAGCTCCACGCCGCGAGCGCGCCGCATGCCAGCGACGGCACGCCCATCTACCGCGGCGCCTGCCGAGGCCTTTCTGCCGAGGAGGTTGCCCGCCGCAGTGCCCTGCGCGCTCCCGCCACGCGCCTGCGCGTGCCCGCCGTCGACGACCTCGCCGGCGACGTGATCGAATTCGTTGACCGCACGTACGGAGCCCAATGCGAGGCACTCGCCACCGAGTGCGGCGACTTTTTGGTGCGCCGCAGCGACGGCGTTTTTGCCTACCAGCTAGCCGTGGTGGTCGACGACGCTGCCATGGGCGTCACCGAGGTCGTGCGCGGATGCGATCTGCTGGGCTCTACGCCCCGCCAAATCTATCTGCAGCATCTGCTGGGACTTCCCACGCCGCACTACGCGCACATTCCGCTGCTCGTGTCGCCAGACGGCCGCCGCCTTTCCAAGCGCGACCGCGATCTGGACCTGGGCGAGCTACGCGCACGCTTTGGCACGCCCGAGGCACTGCTGGGATGGCTCGCCGGGCAAACGGGCATCGCGCCGGACACCACGCCGCGCTCTGCCGAGCAGCTGGTCGAGCACTTTAGCTGGAATGTCATCCGCGCGCACCGCAAGAACATCGCTGTAACGGACGAGTAGCCAAATACCTCGCCCCTACGCAACGTCCCAGGGCTGGAGTTCGTCGCCCAAGCGAACGATGCAGTCGTAGAGCACGGTATGGCGCTCGGCAGGGTTGGCATCCCGATGAAAATGCCTAGTACCAACGCTTGTAGTCCAAGCGGTCTTCCAGCTCATCGAAAAATGCCGTAAGCCGATCAACGGCGGGGTAATTCCAGCCAGGCCCCGGATAGAGCGTGGGCGAAAGCATGCGCGTAGAGCAGGTGTGGGTGACCACGTAGTCAACCTTCCAGCCCACGCTGTCGAGCTTTGTCCGCGCCTCCTCAAAGTTGCGCTCGTCCGGCAGCTCCTGTGGCCACCAGCTGGAATAGGGAATGCGGTATTCCTTATCCACGCTCGTGGCGCCGGCCATGGTAAAGATCGTTGAGCCGTCGAGCTCAAAAACCTCGCCGCGCGTCAGGCGCCGTATGGGAGAGGTATCCGACAGGCGTTGCGTTAGCCCACCGTGCCACAGCTCCATGGGACGCTCCGCCCAGTGATCGAAACGCTCGTGATTGCCGTCGACGAACAGCACGGTATAGGGACGCGATTCCAGCCAGGCGATATCGATGCATTCCTCGGCAGAGAAATCCCACGGAAAGCCAAAGTCGCCCGCGACAATCAGATGGTCGTCGCTCGTCAGACTATCCCCAAGATCCCAGTCGCGCAGCTTTTGCATGTCGAGGCCGCCGTGAATATCGCCCGTCACATAGACCGTCATCGGATTACCACTTCCCTGTAAGTCGCTAGACCGCATTCTGCACGATCACTAAGCCAACCGTTCCAGCCCTTCCATCCCTTAGGGCTTATCCCTCGTTCTTCCATCCAAACGGATCAAGCACCCAAAAAATCAGATCGAGCACGCCGCCGGTCATCATAGCGCCGGCAAGGGCCATGCAAACGCGCAGAGAACCGGCACTTCGGAGCACGTCGAATGGTCCCAGAACAGCCAACAGCGCGACCGCTGCGCCGACCACGCACAGCGCGAGGCACGGCCCCGCGTCCTTGACGCACTTCTTTGCGAGATGCTTGGTGTTGTCACTCATCAATATCGAACTCCTTAGAGGGCAGTTGTTTGGGTACATGCCGCCGCGGCAGAGCAGGGCGGCAGGATAAGTGTCACATGCCGTGCGGACATCAATGGAGAAACCGCCTGCTCGACCAACCCTTAACGCCGTTTTGCACCGGCACCCCATCCCCCGCTATCGAGGTCTAATACTTTTCCGCGAAGTGAACGTCTGTTTTAGGACCCCTGAAGCATCCACATTTTTCGTCGTCAAAATCGCAGGATTCCAGCACCGAAACCCCAGGAAACGGCACCTCTAAAGTGTCGATGCTTCGGGGGTCCGATTTAGCTCGTTCACTTCTCGGAAAAGTATTAGACCTCGTCGGCAGCAGTCTAAAAGGCGAGTCGTTTCTCCCCCGCGCAACCCAATAGAAACATTCCGCTCCTCCCTCACACCACCCAAAAACTCATCCAACATTAATCTTGGCTCAAGAATCGCTTAATCTATAACCTGCACTATAAAGTTCGACCAAGGGCGGGGCGGCGCCGCGCAACGCAGATCGCGAACGCAACGCTCGCGCCCGGGCAGATCGCCCGACGTCGCGCCCATCGAACGAAAGGACAGGTCATGGACGACCTCGAAAAAGTTGAAACCATCCGCACCAAGTGCAACGTGAGCTACACCGATGCCAAGGCCGCGCTCGACGCCACCGACGGCAACGTTCTGGATGCCATCATTTGGCTTGAGTCGCAGGGCAAGACCCAGACCACGTCGGCGCATGCCGCCACCGAGGCCGCGCCAGTCGATGAGCCCTCGGCCGAAATGGTCGCCGCGCAGGCCGCCTACGAAAAGTCGAGCGAAAAGACCGACTTCTCCAAGAAGATGGACAGCGTGTGGGAGTACCTCAAAAAGCTCTTCCGTCTGAGCCTGGACACCAAGTTTATCGCCACGCGCCGCGACGCCATCATCCTCAACATTCCCATTCTGATCCCCATCGTCGCCCTGTTTGCCTGGGGCGCCACGATATGGCTCATGCTGATTGGTCTGTTCTTTGGCATGCGCTACCGCATCGACAGCGACGGCGACGTGCCCGGCAGCATCAACAACCTTATGAATCACGCCGCCGACGCCGCGGACGACATCAAGCAAAATCTGAACGACGACAAGTAATCGCAGACGGGGGCACGCATGGCACGGATCCTGATCGTAGAGGACGAGGAGAAAATCGCCCGCTTTGTGACGCTCGAGCTGGAGCACGAGGGCTACCAGGTGGAGCACGCCGCCGACGGCCGCACCGCCGTGGACTTGGCGCTGGAGCGCGACTACGATCTGATTCTGCTCGATGTGCTGTTGCCGCAGCTCAACGGCATGGAGGTCCTGCGGCGCGTCCGCAAGCACAAGGATGTGCCGGTGATTATGGTCACCGCGCGCGATACTGTGATGGACAAGGTGGCCGGGCTCGATGCCGGTGCCGACGATTACCTGACCAAGCCGTTTGCGATTGAGGAGCTGTTCGCACGGATTCGCGTGGCGCTGAAGCGCGCGGAGGCCGTGCGGGCGGCTTCGGGCGTTGGCGGCGCCGGCGCTGGGGCGGGCATGGCGGGCGGCGCGGGCGGCGACGCCGCTGCGGTACCCCCGGTCAGCGAGTCGACCAAGGCTTCCGTCGCGCCCTCCCCCGCCGCGCTCACCGTGGGCTCGGTCGTGCTCGACCCCGACCGCCGCGAAGTCACGGTCGGCGGCTCGCCCATCGCGCTCACGGCCCGCGAGTTCGACGTTCTCGCCCTGCTTATGGCACATGCCGAAACCGTGCTCACACGCGAGCGCATCGCGCACGAGGCGCTGGGCTACGAATACGTGGGCGACACCAACAACGTCGACGTGCACATCGCGCACCTGCGTGCCAAGATCGAGGACGCCGGCGGCGCCCGCATCATCCAGACCGTACGCGGGGTGGGCTATGCCTGCCGTGCGTAACGCCGAGGCCAAGCGTGTCACCTCCATCGCCCGCGCCATCAACTGGAGCTATATATGGCGCCGCCTGATGAGCTACGTCTGGCTCGATCTGCTGCTGATGGTGATTGCGGCGGCGATCCTCGTCTATGGATACAACCAGACGCTGCCCGACGGCGCGTTTACCGCAGGATGGATCCCCGGCGCCGCCGTTCACGGCATGTCGCTGAAGCCCGCGCGCGACTGGGACCTGACAACGCTCACCTATACCGTCGAACTTGCGCGTACCACCAAGACCTTCCCCCTCGCGCAGGACCTCGTCACGCTATGGCCTCTCTACCTTGTCGTTGTGGGTTGGCAGGTCATCAGCGTGCTCAACATGCTCGGCGGCGCGAGGCACGTGCGTCGCACCATGGCACCGCTCAACGACTTGGCCCTGCGCGTGGACGAACTCGGCCGCACGCAACTCTCCGGCGGCAAGATGGAAACACTGGAGCAGGCCATCGAGCGCGCGAGTGTCGACTCGCCAAGCGTCACCACCGGCGACGCCGACCTGGCAAGCATCGAGGTCGCGCTCAACCGGCTGCTGCGCCAGATGCAAGAGGCCAAGCTGCAGCAGATGCGCTTTGTCAACGATGCAAGCCACGAGCTGCGCACGCCCATCGCGGTGATTCAGGGCTACGTAAACATGCTCGACCGCTGGGGCAAAGACGACCCGGACGTGCTGGCGGAATCCATCGCGTCCCTCAAGGCCGAAAGCGAGCATATGCAGGAGCTCGTGGAGCAGCTGCTGTTTTTGGCACGCGGCGATGCCGGGCGCACGGTCCTGCGGCGTGCGCATACCAACCTGGCCGCACTAGTCGGCGAGGTGTGCGAGGAGTCGCAGATGATCGACGCCGCGCACACGTATCGGCTGGCTTTTGACGCTGCATTTGCCAACGATCCGCGCTGCGACGCACCTGTCGACGTGGCGCTTGTGAAGCAGGCTCTGCGCGTGATCGTGCAGAACGCCGCCAAGTATTCGAACGCGGGAACGACCGTCACGTTTGCCATAACTCCCGATACGGGCACGGGCACGATCGACATAAGTGTTGAGGACGAAGGTATCGGTATGAACCAGGAGTCCGCAGCTCACGCGTTTGAACGGTTCTACCGCGCCGACAACGCACGCGATGCCGGCGCGCAGGGCTCGGGCCTGGGGCTTGCCATTGCTAAGTGGATTGTCGATAGCCATGGCGGCGCCATTGGCGTGACCTCGGTCGAGGGCGTCGGTAGCCGCTTTACGATTCGCCTGCCACGGTAGGAAGCCCCCTCGTGAATCGAGGTCTAATACTTTTCCAGAGAAGTGAACGAGCGTATTTGGACCCCTGAAGCATCCACATTTTTCGACGGGAAAGTCGCAGGATTCCAGCATCAAAACCGCAGGAAACGGTACCCTCAAAGTGTCGATCCTTCGGGGGTCCAATTCTGCTCGTTCACTTCTCGGGAAAAGTATTAGACCCCGATTTCATGTCCCCTCAAAAGGTCGCCCCCTCGGCATAAAAAAGGGATAGGTCCATGCGGCCCTATCCCTTTTTTCGTTATAGCAGCTTGCGCGCTACTCGCGACACAGGTGCACGGCGAAGCCGGCGAACTCGCGCTTAAAGTACACAAGCTTGGTGCCGCCGTCGGGCAGCAGCACGCGCGACTCCTCGTTGACCTCGAGCCCGTGCTCGGCAAACCACTTCTCGGCAGCATCGATGTCGTTGACGGCAAAGCCTATGTGGCCCTTGGCGCCACGACCGTTCTGCTTCATGATCTCGACCAGCGAGTCATTAAAGTACGAAATCGGGGTCTCGCTGACGGGCAGGCCCATCATCGTCGAGAACAGCTCCGCGATCTCCAGAGCGTCTGCCGGGTCGGTGGCGTTAATGCCCACATGGGCAACGCGCATGCCAAAGAGCTCGACCGGGTTGGCGTTCTGCTCGTTCATACAGGCAGCGTCTACTGAGCCATGACGTCGAGAACGGCCTTCTCGGCAGCGACGCGGTTCATGCCGGTCATAAAGGGCACGCCGCTCACGTACGGGCAGGTGAGGCCCTCGGGGGCAACGGTGGTGGCGATCAGCAGGTCGGCGCCCTCGTCGCAAGCGTCTTTGGCCTCGGAAATGGCGCACTGCACGATCTCATACTTGCCGGCGTAACCGTTGGCGTCGAGCATGGTGGCGACCTTCTGGGCAACGAGCGTGGAAGTAGCAGCGCCAGCACCGCAAGCCAAAACGATCTTCTTCATAGGTAATGTCTCCCTTCATGGTTTACTTTAGGTAAGTGTACCGCAGCGAGCGATGGCGCTCGGCCTCGATGCACTTTTGTGCCAGTTTGCTTGCACGCTGCGTATAATACATCTAGTAGGTTTTGTCATACCGCTTGTTTTACGAGCGACCGAGGAGCTCAATATGCCCGATTCCCGCACACTCTGGACCGTCGTCGTTGTCATCTGTATCGCCGTGTCGCTGCTCTTTAGCATCAAAAAACGCACCACGTTTAAACGCCTGCAGCGGCTCATGGCCGCCAAACAGTGGGACGAGTTCGATCGTTTGCTCGACGGCAAACTCACCAGCATGCTGTACCCGCGCTACAACCGCGACTACCTGCGCCTGAACTCCTATCTGCTGCGCGAGGACCACGAGCGCGCCGACGAGATGTTTGACCTGCTGCTGGGGCTCAACCTGCCCAAGATGCAGCGCGTCGATCTGGTGATCAAGGCCTTTAACTACTACGTTGGCCAGGAGGACCGCAAAAAGTCCAAGGAGCTGCTGCACGAGATCAAGGGCTTTGAGGGTGGCCAAGCCGAGGCAGTCGCGCACGAATGCCAGCTGATGTACGACACGATGATCCTCAAGCGCCACAACGACATTCCCGAGCTGGAGCGCATGCTCGAGGATGTCGGCAACGACCCGGTCAAGCGCTGCCGACTGGAGTACCTGCTGGCCCTGCAGTACCAAAACAAGGGCGACGAGGCAAAGTTCCAAGAGTTCCTCGAAAAGTCGGGCCAACACTCGATGGCCGTCAACGCGTAACGGACGGCTTGTGCTAGACTTCTAGTCTTACGGGGGCGTGGCGGAATTGGCATACGCAGGAGACTTAAAATCTCTCGCCGCAAGGATTGTGGGTTCGAGTCCCACCGCCCCTACCACGTATTGTTTACGAGCCCGTGTCCCTTTGGAATGCGGGCTCGTTTCTTTTGGACACCGTCAAGCCTCTAAGTTGCGGTGGAATAGTTCCTGTTTTGGCAGTTTATCAGCCCATTTAGGAACTATTTCACCGCAACTTATGAGGGGATAGTTAAAGGACGCTGAGGCTGGGGGTCCAGGCGATGGTGGGGGTCGCGCCGTCGAGAACCTCGTTGATGGTGGCGGCCATTCCGGCGAGCAGGCTGTTCTCGCTTACAGTGAGCGCGTCGTAGCCGCCGGCTCGCATGAGCTCGCGAATCACCACAGCACCAGCCAGGATCACGCCCGCACGCTTGGGTTGCACGCCTGGCAACGCGGCGATGCCCGCGACATCCAGCGAGGACATGCGCTCGATAGCGGCCGAAACCTGGTCCAGCGAAAGCTCGCGCAGGTGCACAAAACTCGAATCATACGGCTCCAGCTCGTGAACGAGCGCAACGAGCGTGGTGACGGTGCCACCCACCGCGACCAGGCGCTCGGCTCGCTCAAAGTCGACCGGCAAGCTCTTAAAGTAGCCCGCAAACTGCTCGTTTGCCCACGCGCCAGCGGCGGCAAGCTCGCTGCCCGTTGGCGGCAGCGCCGAGAAAAACCGCTCCGTCACGCGGCGACAACCGATGTCCAGCGAGCGCGTTCCCTCCAGCGCAAAGATCCCACGCTCCGGCGCATAGACGCCCGTCGCGAGCTCCGTGGATCCGCCACCCGAATCGGCAACAATGATGCGCTCGCCGGCAAAGTCGTGCGCCACGCCAAAAAACGTCAGGCGCGCCTCGACCTCGCCCGGAATCACCTGCGGCTCGAGCCCCAGCTCGCGCAGGCCGTCCAGCAGCAGCGCGGCATTGGACGCATCGCGCGCGGCGCTCGTGCACGTGGTGCAGATGCACGCGGCCCCAAAGGCACGGGCCTCGTCCACAAACATTCGGCACGCAGCGAGCACGCGCCCAACGGCCGCCTCGCAAAAGCGCCCCGTTGCGTCCACGCCCTCGCCCAAGTCGGTAATCTCGGTATGCTTGGACGATTCCACGATCGCCCCGTCCTCGACCTGGGCCAGCACCAGTCGCGACGACACCGTTCCCAGGTCAATCGCCGCCACCTTATATCGTTTGCAATTCGTCATTGCGGCCCCCCTCCGGGCGCTACTCGCCATTGGACACGACTGCCTGGCCCTCGACGCCGTTAAATCCAAACAGCATGTCGAGCGTCTGGATGTACCACGGCGCGTCCTTGCCGACCTCTTCGATTTCCTTGGCAACTTCGCTGGCCTTCTTGGCGTTCGACGACTTCTGGCTCGACGAGGTATCGGAATCGTCGTCCAGGCCCTGCACTTCAATCCTCTTCTCGCCGGGCATCACCAGACCCAGGTCCTCGGTCGCCGCGTCCTTAATGCCCTCCTCCGAGAGCAGCTTGTCGACGCTTTTTTGCAGGTCGTCATTATATTGCTCGCGAATCTCGACCTGCTTGGCCAAGATGTCGCTCGAGCGTTTTGCCACATACAGGTCGCGCACCGGGAAGTACAGGCTCACGAGCGCCAGGGCGACGACAATGCCAACAAACAGCCCTCGCTGGGGACCGTGGGTAAAATCATAGATTGCCTTGACCACCGCGTTATCGTTGGCGTAGTGCATAAAGTCCGAGCCCGAAAGACGGCTTGAGGGACGGCGCGGCTTGTCGGACGCCTGGGTCGAAGGGCGCGACGCATGCTTGGAACGCGATGGGCGCACCGGACTGTCCGAGGAACTATTTGGCTGAGCATTAGGATGCGAAGTCGCCGGCGAGCTATACCTGGAGCGATCAGCGCCAGCATAACCAGACCCGCCAAGCTGCACCGAATGCGCACGGCGAGGTGACGGTTCGCGCGAACCGGCGGAATAGTGCCTGTTGTCGTAAAACTGATCCATGTGCGCCTTGTGCGGTTGAGGTTTGTTTGCGCTAAGTCCTTTAGTTATAGCACGCGGGCGGACCAGCCGGACGAGCCGTAGGACAAATCCATTACTCGAGCGCGCGTGGTCGCCAACGGGCAAGTCGACGGGGCGCCGCCCTTACGCCCCGCCGACCAACACCGTGTCCTACTCCTCTGCCTTTGCGGCATCCCACAGGTCGTTGAGCCCGTGGGTCGAAAGCTCGGCAAGATCAACATGGGCATCGGCCGCCATCTGCTCCATTGCGGCCCAACGGCGGCGGAACTTTGCCGTGCTGGCACGAAGGGCGCTCTCGGCGTCGATGCCCTCCTTGCGCGCAACGTTGACCAGGGCAAAGAGCAGGTCGCCAAACTCCATCTCGCGCTCGGGCGAGCCGGGTTCCTCGGCCTCAAACTCGGCACGTTCCTCGGCGACCTCGTCCCACACGTCCTGGACCGTATCCCACTCAAAGCCCACGGCAGCCGCCTTGCGCGACACCTTCTGAGCCTGCATCAGCGCCGGCAGATGCGTGGGCACGCCGTCGAGCAGGCCCTCGGGCGCAGCCTCGCCCGCCGCCACGGCCTGGTCCTTGGCGGCCTTCTCGGCAAGTTTGACCTCGTCCCAAATCTTGAGCACCTCGTCGGAGTTGTCGACATCCACATTGCCAAACACGTGCGGATGGCGGCGAATGAGCTTGGCGTCGATATCGCGCGCCACGTCGGCCAGCGTAAACTCGCCGGCGTCCGCCGCAATCTGCGCATGCAGCACGACTTGCATGAGCACATCGCCCAGCTCCTCGCGAAGATGGGCCGCGTCATCCGCCTCGATGCAGTCGAGCGCCTCGTAGGCCTCCTCGATCATGTTCTTGCCAATGCTCTGGTGCGTCTGCTCGCGGTCCCACGGGCAGCCGTCGGGCTGACGCAGGCGCCAGATAGTCTGTACCAGATGTTGTAACTCGGCCGATGCATCGACCAGCGTGGACAGGTCGCGCGAACCTTCGGCATTTTGCTGAGCCATGTGCTCGGCCATGGTTAGTCCTCCTCCATGATCACATGGCGGAACGCGCCGCCCTCGTAGATACCATAGCTGTGCGTGCCGTCCTTGGGGATGCTCACGCTACCGGGATTGAAGAGCCACAGACCCGGGTGCGCGGTGCTTTCCTCGTTGACCTTGACGTGCGTGTGGCCGTAGACGAGCGCGGAGCCCTCGGGCAGCGCGGGCGCGTGGTCGACGCTGTTGTGCATGCCGGCGCCAAAGACGTGGCCGTGCGTCAGGAACAGCTCGCGGCCGACCTCGTCGAACAGTGTGGCGTAGTCGGCCATGACGGGAAAGTCGAGAACCATCTGGTCGACCTCGGCGTCGCAGTTACCGCGCACCGCGATAATGCGGTCGGCCAGGGCGTTGAGCAACGGAATCACGCGCTTGGGAGCATAGTCGCGCGGCAGGTCGTTGCGCGGACCGTGATAAAGCAGGTCGCCCAGCAGGACGATGCGGTCGGGCTGCTCGGCTTCGATGGCGGCGCGGAGGCGCTCGGTCCAATATGCCGAGCCGTGGATGTCAGACGCGATGAGGTATTTCATGGAGGTCCTTTCGGGGTGGGGTTGACGTGGCCGAGCGCGGAATGTCGCCACCAGCCGCGTTATTCAAATCGCAGTGCCGCGCTCTGGGCCGCCTGCATCACGCGTTGGAGCGGCACATTGTGCTCACGGGCAAGGCGGGCGCAGTCTTCGTACTCGGGCGCCGCGCGCTCACTGCCGTCGGGCAAGGTGGCCACCTTGACGGACACCTCGCCCCACGGCGTCGTTACGCGCTCAAAGTAGCGCGGCAGGCAAACGCGCTCCATAACCTGGCGGCGGATGCCATTGGTCGTGGTTTCCAAAAAGATGATCATCTGCAGGCGCTCGATATCCTCGTGGGTGCAGATTACCTGCAACTGCCAGCCAGGGCGGCCTTTCTTGCAATAGAGGGGCAGCCAGTGCACCTCGCGCGCGCCGGCCTCGCGCAGGCGGTCGGCGGCGTAGGCGAGCACCTCGGGCGACGCGTCGTCGATGTCGCACTCCAGCTTGACGATGGTTTCGGGCGCATCGGTCTCGCAGGACAGCGGAGATGTAGTTCCACGTTGCATACGGTCCGGCTCCTTTCCGCACGGGCTCGTTTTATTCACCCAAACGCTAGCACATCGCGAGCGGCGCAAGTGTGGCGGCGCGCGATGAGCGCGATTTTCCTTGTCCGTAAGAAACCGTCACTCCACCGCCTCGGCCAAACATGTACATCAGCCTCCAAACATGTCATTTTTTGTCAGTTTTGGAGGCTGAGGTACATGATTCGAAGCAAGGCCGATGTCGCGAGCCCGCCCTTATGCGCCGCCCGTCCTTTCCAGTCGATTTCGGCCCCCGGCGCGTACATCGCACTGGGGGCCGCGCCGTTACAATGGAGCAGATTCGCTTGACGTAAAGGAGCCACCATGCCTGCCTGCCCGCTGGTCGATTGCCATACTCACACCTCGTTTTCGGACGGACACGCCTCGTTTGAAGACAACGTCCGCGCCGCTGCTGCAGCCGGTTGCCGCACCATGGTCTCGACCGATCACCTTACCCTGCCTGCCAGTATGGATGCCACCTGCGAGGTGCAGGTTGTCGAGGGCGACCTGCCGACGCATCGTCTGGCTTTTGAGGATGCCCGCAAGCTTGCCGCGCAGATTGCGCCGGAGCTCGAGCTTGTCTATGGCTTTGAGTGCGATTGGTACGAAGGCTGCGAGCCTTTGGTTGAGCGCTGGTCCCGGGGCGCCGTCGTACGCCTGGGCAGCGTGCATTGGATTGGTAACCCGGGCAATATCATGGCAGGCGCTGCGGGCGCGACGGGGACAGAGGGCGTCGCACGCCCCGATACGCCTGACTCACGCTGCGGCTGGATCGACGACGACATCAACCTGCACGTTTGGGAAAACCTGGGCGTGCGCGGCGTGTGGGAGTGCTATGTCGATGACTGGTGCCGCGCCTGCGAAAGCTCGCTCAACTTTGATGTGATGGCTCACCCCGACCTGGTCATGCGCTTTTCGAAGGAAGGCTTTGCGCCCGACTTTGACCCCGCGCCGTTTTGGCGGCAGATGGCCGAGTGTGCGCACGATACGGACCGCCGCGTTGAGGTCTCGACCGCCGCACCGCGCAAGGGGCTCGACGACTACTATCCCGCGACCGGCCTTTTGCGCTGCTTTGCCCATGCCGAGGCGCCCATTACCTTTGGCTCGGATGCGCACCGCGCCTGTGATATTTGCTGGAATATCCGCGAGGCCCAAGCCCATGCCTACGACTGCGGCTACCGAACCTTCGACATCCCCCACCCCACCGGCGAATGGGAGTCCACACCCCTCGCCTAGCCATCCCTTCATAAGTTGCGGTGAAATAGCTCCTGTTTATAGCCCTAAGACCGTCAAACAAGAACTATTCCACCGCAACTTCTATGGTCATCGGGGACGTTCTTTAACGACTAGTGGCGGCGGGCGTTGAGTTCGCCGGCCAGCTCGTCGAGGGTAATGCCGTAGCGCTCAAGCGTCACGAGCAGGTGGTAGACCAGGTCGCCAGCCTCGTAGCGAATGTGATCGTGGTCGTTATCCTTGCAGGCCATGATCACCTCACTCGCCTCCTCGGCAAGCTTCTTGAGCAGCTCGTCCTCCACATCGGTCAGCAGTCGAGCGGTATAGCTTTCCTGCGGCGACGCATCGCGACGACCGTGAATCACCTCGGCCAGTCCCGTTAGCGTCTCGCCGATATTTCCATCCTGAACATTTGCGGTACGCACACCCATGGTTCAATCCTTTCTGGTCGGCCAAGCGCCTGGTCGAGCGCCCGCCCTACGCGAGTTTCTTAAAGAAGCAGGTACGGTTGCCGGTATGGCAGGCCGGACCCGGCGAGTCAACCTTGACCAGCAGCGTATCGCTATCGCAGTCGGCCCAGAGTTCGCGAACCTCCTGCATGTTGCCGCTCGTCGCGCCCTTGTTCCAGAGCTCCTGGCGACTGCGGCTCCAAAACCACGTGGTGCCGGTCTTGAGCGTCAGCCCCACCGACTCCTCGTTCATCCAGGCAACCATGAGCACCTCGCCGGTGTCATACTGCTGAACCACACAAGGAATCAGCCCGCGGGCGTCGTACGCAAGCTTTGAAGGATCGGTTATCTCTTCCATTTCTCTCCCCAAATTCAAACTTCGCAGGTCGGCGAGGGTTGTCCAGGTGCCCGAGATTCCGAGCGACAAGCCCGACGACGCGTACTTAAGTACGCGAGGAGGGTTGGAGCCGGAAGGTCGGGTGCCTGGGCAAGCCGCAGCGCTAGAAGTCCAACCTGACAGGGATGCCTTGAGAGGCCATATACTCCTTCACCTGGCGAATGCTGAAGGTTCCAAAGTGAAAGACGCTCGCCGCCAGCACGGCGTCGGCCTCGCCCTCGATCACGCCCTCGGCAAAATGCTCGAGCGTGCCCACGCCGCCGCTCGCGATGACGGGGATTGGCACCGCGCGGGCTACGGCGCGGGTGAGCGCCAAATCAAAACCGGCCTTGGTGCCGTCGCGGTCCATGCTGGTGAGCAAGATCTCGCCGGCGCCGCGACGAGCCGCCTCCTCGGCCCACGCCACCGCGTCGATGCCCGTGGCGTTGCGACCGCCCGCCGTGAAGACTTCCCACTTGTCGGCACTGGGTGCGCCGGGCAAACCGACGCGCTTGGCATCGATCGCCACGACCACGGCCTGGCTGCCAAACGCCGCGGCAGCTTGGCTAATCAGCGACGGATCGCGCACGGCCGCCGAGTTGAGCGACACCTTGTCGGCACCGGCGGCAACCATGGTGCGCATGCCCGCCAGGTCGCGAAAGCCGCCGCCCACGGTATAGGGAATGGCGAGCTCCTCGGCCGCATGCGCCGCCATCTCGATGGTCGTCGCACGGTTGTCGCTCGTCGCGGTAATGTCCAGGAAGACGACCTCGTCCGCACCCTCGCGGTCGTAGGCACGCGCCAGTTCCACCGGATCGCCCGCATCGCGCAAGCTCACAAAGTTAACCCCCTTGACCACGCGGCCGTCCTTGACGTCCAGACAGGGAATTACGCGCTTGGTAAGCATGGGCTACTCCTCCCCTCGGGCGGCGGCCAGCGCCTGGGCCAGCGTAAAGTTGCCCTCGTAGAGCGCACGGCCGGTAATGGCGCCTTCAATCGCGCCCTCACCCACCGCGGCCAGTGCGCGGATGTCGTCGAGCGTCGAGATGCCGCCCGAAGCCACGACGGGAAAGCCCGCGACCTCGGCCACATGGCGATACGCCGCCACATCGATACCCGTCTGCATGCCATCGCGCGCGATGTCGGTATACACCAGATGCTTAAAGCCCAGCTCGGAAAGCTGCGCCACGGCATCGTCGAGCGCCACACCTGCGCCGTCGCGCCAGCCGTTCACCTTGACCTGACCGTCGCGCGCGGCGATGTCTGCCACCAGCAACTCGCCAAAGCCTTGGGCTGCCACTTCGGCAAAACCCGGCTCGGTCACCAGCACGGTGCCCAGCGCGATACGGCATGCGCCGTAGCCCGCCAACTCGTCGATGCGCGCAAGCGAGCGGACGCCGCCGCCCACGTCCACGGACAGACCGTCGACGCCGCAGATGGCCTTAATCGCCGCCGAGTTGGCAGCGCGTGCGCCCTCGTCCTCGCCAAAGGCAGCGGACAGGTCGACGACGTGCACCCAGTTCGCGCCCTGTTCGGCAAACGAGCGGGCAACGGCCACGGGGTCGTCGGAATATACCTTGCAGCGACTGCGGTCACCGCGCTCCAGGCGCACGACCTTGCCGCCGATCAGATCGATTGCGGGAAACAGGATCATCGGCCAACCTCCTCGACGATGCTCACAAAGTTCTTAAGGATGCGCTGACCCAGCGCGGAGGATTTCTCGGGATGGAACTGGCAGCCCCACACGTTGCCATGGCGCACGATGCACGGGAAGCTCCGCGTATAGTGTGTGCACGCCAGCACATCGGCGGCATCGGCGTCGTCAGCCACCGCGTAGCTGTGGGTGAAGTACATGTTGGCACCCTCGGCAAAACCGGCAAGCAGCGGATCGGCCGCACCGGCGGGCGTCATGTGCACCTGGTCCCAGCCCACGTGCGGCACCTTCAGTCGGCTCGACCCCAAGCGCGTGCACGAACCGCGCATAATGCCCAGGCCATCGACCCAGGGACCGCCAGCCTGCTCGGGGGCGCTGCCGTCGGCGACCGCGCCCTCGTCCGCAGGCACGCCCTCGTTGCCGCGCTCAAAAAATAGCTGAAGGCCCAGGCAGATGCCGAGCAGCGGAGTTCCGGCGGCAACGGCGTCGAGCACCGCGTCCGCCTCGCCGCTCTGGCGCATAAAGGCGATCGCGTCATAGAACGCACCCACGCCCGGGATGACCAGGCCGTCGGCGCGGCGGATCTGCTCCGGGTCGTCCGACGTGCAGGCGGCGGCACCGGCGCGCACAAGCCCGCGCACGACGCTCGACAAGTTGCCCTTGTGGTAGTCGACCACCACGATCTTCGGTTCGCCCACGCGACCCTCCTTTTTCCCATTCAAAACCTGCCAAAAAGGGACAGGTTTATTTTGGTCGGTTAAACGTTCACCCACCGTATGAGACAACATTTCCGCAGATAAAACCTGCCAAAATAAACCTGTCCCTTTTTGGCAGGCTACAGCGAGCCCTTGGTGCTGGGGATGCCCTGCACGCGGGGATCGAGCTCGCAGGCGTGGCGCATCGTGCGGCCCACGGCCTTAAAGGCGGCCTCGATAATGTGATGCGAGTTGCCGCCTGCGAGCTCGCGCACGTGCAGCGTGAGCTTGGCATCGCGCGCAAAGGCATAGAAGAACTCGACGGCCAGCTCGGTATCGAAGCTGCCCACACGTTCGGTCGGCACGGGCAGCTCGCAGTAGGCCTGGCCGCGACCCGAAATGTCCACGGCGGCCATCACGAGCGTCTCGTCCATGGCAATCGCCGCGTCTGCAAAGCGCGTAATACCCGCCTTGTCGCCCAGCGCTTGGCAAAACGCCTCACCCAGCACAATGCCCGTGTCCTCGACGGTATGGTGCGCGTCGACCTCCACGTCGCCTACTGCATGCACCGTCAAATCAAACAGGCCATGGCGGCCAAAGGCGTTGAGCATGTGGTCGAAAAACGGCACTCCGGTCGAGATATCGCACACGCCGCATCCGTCCAGGTCGAGTTTGACAACAATATCGGTCTCCCCCGTCTTGCGGGTCACCTCGGCATAACGGCTCATCTACATCTCCTCCTTCACCAGCGCGGCAAACGCAGCCAGCACCTCATCGTTTTCCTGCGGGGTGCCCACGGTAATGCGCAGACAGTCCGCAAGCCCCGGCGCGTAGCTAAAGTCGCGCACCAAAATCGAATACTCGTCGCGCAGGCGCTCACGCACGCGCGTAGCATGCGGCGTGCGCACGAGCACAAAGTTCGCTGCACTCGGCCATGCCTCCACGGGCAGACCCCCGGCAGCCATTGCGCGCAGGGCACACAGTTCGCGCTCGCGCTCGGATGCGACCTGTGCCACCACGGGCGCATACGCATCGCGGGCGCGCACGCAGGCAAGCGCCGCCGCCTGGCTCAGCACGTTGACCGAATAGATCTGGCGAATCGCCGCGAACACGTCGATGACCTCGGGCGCCGCAATCACATAGCCCAGACGCGTGCCGGCGGCGCCAAACGCCTTGGACAGCGTATGCAGGATCACCAGGTTGGGATGCTCGGAGATAAGTCCCTGCGCTGTGGTGGCCGCGCCAAACGAATCATCGGCAAACTCCACGTAGGCCTCGTCGACCATCACCATGCCGGGGCACGCATCGCACAGGGCCGCGACAAAGTCGAGCGGCGCCACATCACCCGTGGGGTTATTGGGCGAGGTCACAATGGCCAAGTTGCACTCGGGCACCGCCGCGAGCACGGCAGCCTGGTCGAGCTCAAAGGTCGCCGGGTCGCGCCACACGTCGCGCACCTCGGTCTGGCAGAGCGACGCAAAGAACGCATACTCGCTAAAACACGGTGGGCAGTTGAGCAGGGTCCGCCCCGCGCCGCCAAACGCCAGCAGGTAGTTATAGAGCAGCTCGTCGCCGCCGTTGCCCACGCAGATATTCTCGCGCGCCACGCCATGCCAAGCGGCAAGCTCGTCGCGCAGGTCGTTCGACATGGGATCGGGGTAGCGGTTGAGCGGCGTGGCAGCCAGGGCGGCGTCGACCGCCTCGCGCACGCCAGCCGGCACGGGATAGGTGTTCTCGTTGGCCGAAAGGTTGATGCGCGTGGGCGTAAAGTTGGGGTTGTAGGGCTCAATGCCAGCCAAGTAGGGCTGGACGAGCTCCTTCATGCGAGACGTCAGCTCGGCCATATTAGGCCTCCTCGCCGGTCGCGCCAGCGCCATCCGCGCTTGCAGCCGCTAGGTCCACACCCTCGGCGACCGTCGCCACGGCGTCGCCCGGCCAGGCGACCTTGGTCAGGTCGGCCGCGGCCAGAGACTCAGCACTCACGGCACCCTCGCCCTGCTCCAGCACACGGCGACGCAGCGCGGCGGAAAGCGCGTGCGCCCACAGGCCCTCGGCCTCGGCCAGGCGCTGCGTCGCGGGAGCGTCCGAGAGCAGGCCCTCGGGCGTATAGCAAATGACGCTCGAGCGCTTGACGAATTCTTCGACCGAAAGCGGGTTGGAGAACATGGCCGTGCCGCCGGTCGGCAGCGTGTGGTTGGGGCCGGCAACATAATCGCCAAGCGGCTCGGAGCTCCAAGCGCCCACAAAGATGGCGCCGGCGTTGCGAATGCCGCCGAGCAGGCCCATCGCATCCTTGCAGTGCAGCTCCAGGTGTTCGGGCGCCACGGTGTTCACCGCCTCGACGGCAGCAGCCATATCGGCGGCCACCACGATGGTGCCCTCGTTGTCGAGCGAGGCGCGCGTGATCTCGGCACGCGGGGACTGTGCCACCAAAATGTCGATACCCGCCTCGACCTCGCGCGCAAACTGCTCGTCGCAGGTCACCAGATAGCAGGCTGCTAGCGGATCGTGCTCGGCCTGGGCCATCAGGTCGGCCGCGACCACCATGGGCTTGGCCGTGGCATCTGCCAGCACGCAGACCTCGGAGGGACCGGCGACCATGTCGATGCCCACGTCGCCCGAGACAATCTGCTTGGCCGCGGCAACAAAGGCGTTGCCCGGACCGGTGATTTTGTCGACGCGAGGAATGGTCTCGGTACCGTATGCCAGCGCGGCCACGGCCTGGGCGCCGCCCACCATATAGATTTCGTCCACGCCGCCGAGCTTTGCCGCCGCGAGCGTGTAGGGACTGATCAGGCCATCTTTTTGCGGCGGGGTCACCATGACCACGCGCTCGACGCCGGCGACCTTGGCGGGAATGGCATTCATGAGCACCGTGGAGGGATACTGCGCGCGACCGCCCGGCACGTAGATGCCGGCCGCCGCAAGCGGGGTCACCTTAACGCCGAGCATGGTGCCATCTGCACGCGTGGTAAACCAGCTCTGCTCGACCTCGCGCTGGTGGAACTCGCGAATCTGGCGCGCAGCCTTCTCGAGCGCCGCGACAAAGGCCGGATCGAGGCCCTCGAGCGCGGCATCGATCTGCTCTTGCGGCAGACGGAAGCTCTGCAGCTCAACACCATCAAAACGCTGGCAGTAGTCGCGCACCGCGGCATCGCCGTTGGCGCGCACGTTGGCCACGATATCGCGGGCGGCGTCGACGATGTTTTGCGGCAGCACGCCCTTACGGTTGAGCTGGTTGGTAACGAGACGCTCACCGGGAGCAAGCTTGATAGTCTTCATATCGGTATCCCCTATCGATCGAGGTTGTGTTCGAAAAACGAGAGGCCGGGCGGCGGCGCCCATCGGCCCGCAGCCCAGACGTTGGGGCGCCCGTGCGTGCTCGCGCTATTGTGCCGAGCCCGCAACAGGCTCAAAATGCTTATCCTTAACGGCCGCCGCCAAGCGATCTGCCAGATTGCGTACGCGCGGATCCAAGCGAGCGGCACCCGGGTTGACAAAAAAGCGCGCCGTGCAGTCCATAATGCGGCCGGTGATGACCAAATCGTTGTCGCGCAGCGTGGCACCCGTAGCGGTAATATCCACGATGCGATCGGTCATGCCGACGATGGGGCCCAGCTCGATGTTACCGTGCAGCGAGACGATATCGGCGTTCACACCGCGCTCGGCATACCAGGCACTCGCGATGCGCGGATATTTGGTAGCCACGCGAAGCGACCCGCGGCGGGCATAGTTGCGCTCGGCCTGACCGGCGCGCCACGCGGGCTCCGCCTCGATAAAGGTGCACAGGCCATAGCCCAAGTCGACCAGCTGCAGCAGGTTGAGGTCGGCCTCGATGAGCGAATCCCAGCCGCAGATGCCGCAATCGGCGCCACCGCAGCCCACAAAGGCGGGCGCATCGCTGGGTCGCACGATAACAAACTCGATATCGCCGACCGTGCCCTCACCGGCACGCGTGTCGCGACCGCGCACAATCAGGTGACGGCCGGGGTCACGCAACTCAGAGACGTCCAGGCCCGCGGCCTCGAGCACGTCGAGCGTGTCAGCCTTAAGCGAGCCCTTGGGCACGGCAATGCGCAGCGGACCCTCGGCGCCACGGCCCGCGGCGTGATCGCCGTCGGAAGCAGCGTCCTCTGCCGAGGTACGCGCGGCCTCCAAACGCTCGAGCGAAAAGGCGAAGCCCGCCGCCGGCACCTCGATGCCGCCGCCAAATGCACCGGTAAAGATGGAGTCGTAGCGTCCGCCCGAACCGACCGGATCGGGCAAGCCACCGGCATAGGCCTTAAAGACCAGGCCCGTGTAGTAATCGAAAGAGTTCATAATGGAGAAATCGAACGACAGCACCTGGGCGTCCTCGGGAGCCAAACCCTCGACCAGGGCACGCAGCTCGCGCGTCGGCGGCGCGGCGATACCGGCGGCCTCCAGCAGCGCGTCCACGCGGTCGAGCACCTCGGCACCACCGTGCAGGCGCGGCAGCTCGCTAATGGCGGCCTTGACGGCATCAGACTCGGTGCTGGCAGCCACGCGGGCATCGAGACCCACAAAGTCGTTGGCATGCACGCAGCGCAGGGCCTCGGCTGCCAGCTCGCGATCCTCGCACACCGCGAGCAGCTCCTTAAAAGGACGCACGCTACCTGCGATAATACGAGCATCGGGAAGCGCCAGCTTACGCACGGCCTCGGCCACCAGCGAAACAATCTCTACATCGCCCGCGGTATCGCCCGCACCGATAAGCTCAAAGCCCAGCTGCGTAAACTGACGCGAGCCACCGGCATTGCGCTGGCACTCGCGAACCACCGGCGCCTCGTAGCGAAGGCGCAGGGGCAGATCGGCCGCACGCATGCGGGTCGAAACCAGGCGCACGATCGGCAGCGTGTTGTCGGGACGGACCACCAGCAGGCGACCGTCGTCATCAAAGAGCTTAAACGGCGTGTCCGCAATGCGGCCGCCCTCCTCGAGCGAACCCTTGTCCTCGAGCAGCGGCGTCTCGACCGGAAGGTAATGATGCTCCCTTAAGCAGCCCTTCACCGTATACGCGATCTCCTCGCGTGCCTGAGCCTCCTCGGGCAATATGTCCCGGAATCCCCACGGTGTGGCCGTCATCTGGTGAGCCTCCTCATGCTGTGTTTCTTATAGAACAGAAGACCGGCATAGCTCCGCCGGTCTTCTGGGTACTTTAGCATACTAGAGTGCTTGCGGGGAGAACCGTCCCCCTCGGCTCACAGCGTATTCATTTGGAAACAATGGAGGAGGCACATCCCGCCCGCCGGCCAAAAACTGGGATGCGGTTTCCGGTTGAGACTTCTGGCGGAAACTGCGCCCCGAAATTACAGTCCAGAACGGGATGCGGTTTCCGGTTGAGGTCTTCAGCGGAAAGTGCGTCCCGGAATTTGGGCTTGGAATGGGATGTACTTTCCGGATAGGACCGCATACGGAAAGTACATCCCATTCTGGAGGCTCATTCCGGGACAGGCTTTCCGGTTGGGCTTCAAGCGGAAAGTCTGTCCCATTTCTCAGAGAGCGCCAAACTAAAATTCGCCAAACGCCAGCTCGGCGCCCTGTCCCACTTAGGCGCCAATCGCACGACGATACTCTGCCATTACCTGCGCATCGGCAGCTGCGGGGTCGGCAAAATAGCGCCAGTCATAGGTCTCGGCCGAAACAACTCCGCGATAGCCGCGCGCCACCAGCCTATCCAGGTCGGCGCGCATATCGCGGTCGCCGTCACCCCAGGCAAGATGCGTCGTGCCGTCTGCCGCAACATCGACAAAATGCACGTGGGCGACATCATCGCCAAGCAGATCGAAATAATCGTCGATGGTATCCCCTGCCACCGCCATAGCGCCCAAATCCAGACACGCCTTAAGTGCCGGATGATCAACTGCCTCGATCATGCGCTTCGTGTCGGCCGCCGAGTTCACGATCATCGACTCAACCGGCTGTAGGGCCTCGAGCACCAGTCGCACGCCGCGCTCTCCCGCATGCTCGCCAATCGCACGCAGCATCGAGGCGCTGCGACCCCACGCGTCCTCGATCGGCTCGTTCAAAAATGCCCAGCCGCTCGAGACCATGACCTGCTCGGCTCCAAGTTCCGTCGCGATATCCACAACGTTCTTAAAGTACGCGAGCGTGCGGGCGCGCGCCTCATTCCCGCGCGCCGCGATATTCCACGGCTTGGGGTTGTTCTGTTCGGGACAAAGCCCCACAATCCGAACCCCATACCGCTGTGATAGCTCCCGCACCTGCTCGAGCGAATCGTATCCATGGCAATCGACATACAGATGCATCGCCCCGGTCCAAAGCTCGCAACACGTGTAGCCCGAGGCCGCTGCCGAAGAAAAGAACTCCTCAAGGTCAAAATAACGATGGCTGATATTCATGGCGGCAAGCTGGGGATAGCTCATAATTACTCTCCAACCTAAGCGAGGCCCCGTTCCATATAGGAGCGAGGCCCAATTACACAAACGTTATTTGCTCTTAGTAGTCGAACTGGTGATAGTAGCGACGGTAGTTGAGGTTGTGCTTGGTGACCGTCTCGTAGTAAGCGGCAAGGCGATCGGTGATCAGCGAGGAGAGGATCCACGGAGACACGATGACGCGGAACTCGTCGTCAAGGCCGGGGATCGCGAACTCGGCGGTGTCGATGACGTTGACGTCGGTGTCGCCGGTCACGCCGCGGGTCAGGAAGGCGCGGACGCGCTCGTCGAGCTTGCGGTTCTCGTCCTCGCCCATGAACAGGAAGACCGGGACGCCGGGCTCCACGAGCTCGAGGGTGCCGTGGAAGAAGTCGGCCGAGGTGATGTAGCGGGTGCGCTTCCACTGCATCTCCTCGAGGATGCACATCGAGAAGAGGATGGTCTCGCCCCACAGGGCGCCGGAGCCGATGAACATGGTGTAGGGGGCCAGGGCGTACTTCTTGGCGAGCTCCTCGGCGCGCGGCTCGAAGCGCTTGCGGATATCGAGCATGTCCTTCCAGATGTCCTTGGTCTGCTCGATGAACAGGTCGAACTTGGGGAAGCAGCCGCGGCGGTTGAGCAGGCGCAGGCCGAAGCAGTCGGCGAGGTAGTAGCCCATCTCGCAGCCGCCGTTACCATGATCGGAAGCCATCTTGACGCAGTTCTCGGCACCCACAGCCTGGCCGATGGGGCCCTCGGGCTTGGTCATGGCGTAGACGCGCACGCCCATGCCCTTCATCTTCTTGACGGCCTCGAGGACCTCGGGGGTGGTTCCGGACTCGGAGGCGGTGAGCACGACGGACTTCTCGGTCATGCGCTTGTGGCCCATGACGTTCCACTCGGCGGCGTGGATCAGGTAGACCTCGAGGTCGCGGTCGCCGAACTTGTTCATGAGGTACTCGAGCTGCATGAGCTCGTCCCAGGTGCCGCCGACGCCCATCAGGAACACGGCGTCGTAGCCCTCGTCGGCGACCTTGTCGGCGAGCGCGGTCATCTTCTTGCCGGTCTCGTAGAGCGCCTTGCCGTCCTCGAGGTAGCCCTCCTGGTCGAAATGCATGATCTCGATCTTCTCGGTTTCCTTCATGGCTTTTCCTTTCTGTCCTGCACGCAACTCTATACATCGCGTTTATTTTCGATACCAATTATAGACATACACCTAACGTGTTTTTAATACCACTTATCAATCTGTTCCAATCATCGGTGAACGGTCGAAATTCTCTGGTGAGTGGTATTAAATTAGAATTGAATGTATAGCTAACGCCTCTGGCGCCTCCCTTGTGTGACAAAGAACAGCGTTCCTACCAGCGCAATAATGGTCGATGCTCCAAACAGTACCGTCTGGACGCCCAAAGCCTCCGCCAAAAACGGAGCCGCCAGCAGCGGCAGCACGCCGGCGCTCATCAGGCCAAAACGCACAAAGCCGGTAATGCGCCCCAGGTATTTGATGTCGGCGCGCTCCTGAATCAAGATCATCTGCAGCGGTTCCAGGAATCCCCAGGCCAGACCGTTAATCGCTTGACCGATAATCGCGACCCCCAGCATATCGGTGCCCACGTACACCATGGACCCAATGCCCACGGCCATGAGCGCGCCGAGCAACAATCGCAGGTTGACATGGCGAGCAGAAAGCTTGGTCAGGATGAACGCGCCCACCGAGGAAGTGAGGCCCACGACCGAGGACAGCCAGCCCAGCCAGACGATATCCACGTTGAGCACATCGCGGTAGAACAACGACTCCAGCGAATCGAACGCGCCAAACGCAAAGAAACCCAAAAAGCCCGAGATAAAGATGAGACGCAGATCGTGGTCGCGAAACGTAAGTCGCGCGCCCTCGGCCATGCCGCCCAGAATACCGCCCTTCGGCTTCTCCCCTTTTGCGGGAGCAACACACTCGTGACAGCCCAAGGAAAGCACGGCCGCCACACCCATCATGCCCGCCATAAGCAGATAGACCGATTGCGTGGCAAAACAGCTCACGATGGCACCACCGAGCAGCGGGCCAGCGGTATAGGCGATATTGCTGTAGAACACCATGAGGCCGTTCACGCGGGTACGGCCCTCGGTGGTCGACTCCAGGTATCCCGGAAACGCATGCGTGCAGGTGTTGATAAAGCCGCCCGCAAGTCCCAAGACGCACGCGGCAAACACAAGCCCGGGGACAGACAACGGCGCCAACCCCACGCCAAGCGATAGCACTGCCGTAATCACGCACGTCACAAACGACGTCCGGCGCGGTCCAAAGCGGTCGATGACCGAACCCGACACCATATTGCCCACCGACGTCATAAGATTGCGCGCGAGCGTAATGGCGGCAACCAAAAAGGCCGTGCCAGCCAGATCATACGTGGCCGCACCGATAAGCCCCAAAAAGTAGACCGCGTTGTTGGCGCACCACTGCAGGGACTCAATAAGAATCAGCCTGACCTCCGCCGGCTTCAGGCGCATTGCTTCGCGATCCTTCGCGAACATACGAACTCCTTTTACATAAAAAAGGGATGGAGGGCATAGGCCTGCTCCATCCCCTTTCCAGGTTGCAACGAAAATCTATGCAGCTGGGCCCTTACGCCAGCACGCCGAAGAACGCGCCGACGATGCCCACGGCCATGGTGGCCACGATCAGCACCATGGGGTTGATCTTCTTGGACAGCAGCCAGTAGTACAGCCAGAAGGCGAGCATGCCGAGCATGCCGGGCATGATGCCGTCCAGGATGTCCTGGAGGGTCTGGGCGTCCTCGCCCGAGCCGATGGCCACCGGGATGCTGGCCCAGAACATGTCCTTGCACATGGCGCCCACGACCATGACGCCCACGATTCCCACGCAGGTCATGATCTTCTGCATGAGGCCGGTCCTCTGGGCCTCGTCCAGGAAGCCCACGCCCAGCTCGTAGCCCTTGACGGCGCCCCAGATGCGCAGCGCGAAGCCGGGGACGTTGTAGATGAGCAGGAAGGCGATGGGGCCGAAGGGGTTGCCGGCCTGGCACAGGCTGATGCCCACCGCGGCGGCGACCACGCGCAGCGTCGACAGGAAGATGGAGTCGCCGATGCCCGACAGCGGGCCCATGAGGGCGGCCTTGACGTCGTTGACGCTCTCGGGCTCGATCTCGCCGCGGGCGACCTTCTCCTCCATGGCCATCGCGATGCCGCCGACGAACGGGGCGAACTGGACGGTGATGTTGAAGAACGCGCAGTGGCGGTGCAGGGCCTCGGCGTAGTCGTCGGGGCGGCCGGCGTAGATCTTCTTGAGCATGTTGGCGACCATCAGGCAGAAGGCGATGTTCATCTGCTTGTAGTAGGTCCAGGAGAACTCCATGCCCAGGGCGCCGGTGTTGACGGCGCTCTTGATGAGGTCGGAGCGCGTGATCTTGTTCTCGGGACTAGAAGTCATCGTCCTCATCCCCTTCCGCGGAGAGCTGGGGCTGGGCTCCGCCCAGGCCGAGCAGGTCGAACTTGTCGATGCCGATGATGATGGCGATCAGGGCGACGCCCAGGACGGGCACGTTGGCGTAGGAGCACAGCAGAAAGCCCAGGAAGTAGAAGGGCACGAGCTGCTTGGTGAGCACCAGGCGGCCGAGCATGGCGAAGCCCATGGCAGGCAGGATGTTGGCGGCAACGCCGCAACCGTCGATGATGAAGGGCGGGATGAAGTCGAGCAGGCCCTGGATGGCGTCGGAACCCAAATAGAAGGCGCCGCCGCACAGCAGGAAGTACTCGACGCAGCCCCAGATTCCAATTCCCCAATGAACGGCGTAGATGCCTTTGAGGTTTCCCTTGAGGGCGAACTTGTCTGCCATATCGACAAACACAGGGAACAAGGCATTGGTAATGTTGCCGATCGTCAGTGCAAGGACGGCGATGGGCATGGCGAGCGCGATGGCCGTCTCGGTACCCTGACCGAGCTGAATGGCAAACGCGCAGGCGAGCACGCCGCCGACGGTTTCGTTAGGCGGCACGTAGGCGCCGATGGAGATCGAGCCCATGAACAGCAACTCCAGGCTGGCGCCAACGGCAAGGCCAGTCTGCAGGTCCCCCAGCACCAGGCCCACGAGCGGGCACAGGACGATGGGGCGGAACGCGTAGAGGGTGCCGAGCTGGTAGTCGAGGCATCCAAACGCTCCGACTAAGCCGACGAGTATTGCTTGGACAAGCATAATTCCTCCCAATAAGGAATCTCGAACCGTCGTCACTCCCGTCGCGCGCGTTGTTGATATCAATTCCGGGAGTTCGATTCCACGGCTCGAAGCGTACCTGGTGTGCTGCTAACACCCATGCCAGGCACAAATGATTTGATACCAATTATAGGTATGCAGGTTCTTACTATTTAATACCACTCGCTCAGCGGAGTGTTTTTTACCGTAAACGGCAGACGTATCCCGTCAGGCGCGCTCTTTGTTTCGATGGAGGACAAGCGTCACCAGAAAGCCATCGCCAAAGGCATCGGATGCCAAGTTGGCCATAATCACCAAAACGATAATCGCTGCGCCCAAAAACTCGTTCCAGCGAAAGACCTCGCCAAAGAGGAGCGCCGACCAGCAGGGAGCGAGCACGACCTCACTCATGCAAACCAAGTTGGCCGCAAACGCGTTGGTGCGCGCAATCCCCTTGGCATACAGCACACTCGCAAGGCCGCTGCAAAAAAGGCCATGCACCAGCATAAGCCCCCACTCAAAGGGTTTCACGGAGCCTAGGTCGCCGGCAAAATAGACGATCGGAAGTATCGAGATGCCGCAGGAGATGAGCGAGGACACCATAGGCGACGCATCGGGGCGAGAGTTTAAAAAGAAACACAGCCCAAAGGTGGCGCCCGAAATGACGGCAAGCAGATTTCCGAGCATGCCCTCGGCACTCAAATCACCTAAAAAGAAAAGTCCCATACCCGTAAAAGCAACCACCACGGAGGCAATCTTCGCAGGCGAGGGCAACGTGCGAGTTGCGAGCGATTGATACACGATAACGAAAATCATCGAGGTGTACTGCAGAACGATCGCGTTGCCGACCGTCGTGAGCTGGTTGGCAAAGTTAAACGTGGTGCCCGTCACGAAGTTGCAGACGGCCACAAGGACAATAAGACGGCTGACGCGAAAGACGGGCCTGCCGACGAGCAGGATAAAGAGCGCCATAAATATTGCCGTAACGGCACCGATCAAAAGAGCTGACTGCGAATTGGCGCGAACGAGGATGCCGATAAAACTCCACAAGAGCGCCGTGCCAAATAGATACATCGCCCCGCTCACGCCATTATCGGGTGGATTGTCAGATCGAATCACGAAGCACCTCCAGCTAGCTTTCGGTAATAAAAAACGGCGACCGCAATGGGTCGCCGTTTCCCTTGGGGGCAGAATAGAACGCAGGAACCTACGCCAGCACGCCGAAGAACGCGCCGACGATGCCCACGGCCATGGTGGCCACGATCAGCACCATGGGGTTGATCTTCTTGGACAGCAGCCAGTAGTACAGCCAGAAGGCGAGCATGCCGAGCATGCCGGGCATGATGCCGTCCAGGATGTCCTGGAGGGTCTGGGCGTCCTCGCCCGAGCCGATGGCCACCGGGATGCTGGCCCAGAACATGTCCTTGCACATGGCGCCCACGACCATGACGCCCACGATTCCCACGCAGGTCATGATCTTCTGCATGAGGCCGGTCCTCTGGGCCTCGTCCAGGAAGCCCACGCCCAGCTCGTAGCCCTTGACGGCGCCCCAGATGCGCAGCGCGAAGCCGGGGACGTTGTAGATGAGCAGGAAGGCGATGGGGCCGAAGGGGTTGCCGGCCTGGCACAGGCTGATGCCCACCGCGGCGGCGACCACGCGCAGCGTCGACAGGAAGATGGAGTCGCCGATGCCCGACAGCGGGCCCATGAGGGCGGCCTTGACGTCGTTGACGCTCTCGGGCTCGATCTCGCCGCGGGCGACCTTCTCCTCCATGGCCATCGCGATGCCGCCGACGAACGGGGCGAACTGGACGGTGATGTTGAAGAACGCGCAGTGGCGGTGCAGGGCCTCGGCGTAGTCGTCGGGGCGGCCGGCGTAGATCTTCTTGAGCATGTTGGCGACCATCAGGCAGAAGGCGATGTTCATCTGCTTGTAGTAGGTCCAGGAGAACTCCATGCCCAGGGCGCCGGTGTTGACGGCGCTCTTGATGAGGTCGGAGCGCGTGATCTTGTTCTCGGGACTAGAAGTCATCGTCCTCATCCCCTTCCGCGGAGAGCTGGGGCTGGGCTCCGCCCAGGCCGAGCAGGTCGAACTTGTCGATGCCGATGATGATGGCGATCAGGGCGACGCCCAGGACGGGCACGTTGGCGTAGGAGCACAGCAGAAAGCCCAGGAAGTAGAAGGGCACGAGCTGCTTGGTGAGCACCAGGCGGCCGAGCATGGCGAAGCCCATGGCAGGCAGGATGTTGGCGGCAACGCCAAAGCCAGCAAGGACAAAGTCGGGGATAAAGTCGAGCACGCCCTGGATAGCGTCAGCACCCAGATAGAACGACAGCGAGCACAACAGGAACGCCATGATGATACCGGTGGAACCGATCAGGAAGTGCATCGCATAGACGCCCTTAAGGTTGCCCCGGGCAGAGAAAACATCGGCGCGGTCAACCAAAATCGGCAGGGCGGCGTTGAGGATGTTCTTGATGGCAAGGCACAGCGTGGCGATGGGCATAGCGAGCGCGATGGCTGCCTCGGTGCTCTGGCCCAGCTGGATAGCGAAGGCACAGGCGAGCACGCCGCCGATCGTCTCATCGGGCGGCACGTAGGCACCGATGGAGATTGAGCCCATGAACAGCAGCTCCAGGCTCGCACCGATCGCGAGGCCGGACTGCAGGTCCCCCAGCACCAGGCCCACGAGCGGGCACAGGACGATGGGGCGGAACGCATAGAGCGTACCGAGCTGGTAGTCGAACTTACCAAACGCGGCGATAAGTCCGATGAGGATTGCTTGGGTAAGCATACATCCCCCTTTCCTAATAGGACACTACGAAGAACCCGCAGGCTCTTCGAAATTAAACGCCTAGAGCACGCTTGCGCAGTCGACCTTGGGGTCGTCGGCCAGAGGACGAATCTCGACCTCGACGCCGCGGCTCAGCATCTCGCGCACATCGGCTTCCTCGGCCGCAGTCAGGAAGATCTGACGAGAGACCTGACGAGCATCGGGGCGCTTCTCGTCCTTGGGCTTGGTGTTGCCCAGGTTGACCGACTTGATCTGCGGGCAGCCCTCAACAAGCTGCTTTGCCTCAGCGATGGTGGCGACGCAGATAATCATCTTGTATTTGTCAGTCACACCCGAGTTAATGGCCTCGATGGCATTCGCCATATCCTTGATGACGAGCTTGCAGCCGGCAGGCTTGCCCATCTTGAGCGTCGTCTTCCACACCGGGTCGTTAGCGACCTTATCGCCCACGCAGAAGATGCAGTTGGAGCCGAGGCCCTGAACCCAGGAAACTGCGACCTGGCCATGAAGCAGGCGATGGTCGACGCGAAGTAGCTGAATCATAATGTGACCCCCCAAAGGTCTTGTGCCGTCTTACGGCGTGTCAGTAGGTGCTGCGGATTAGAACTCTTCTTCCTCGTCGTCATCGACCAAAAGATCGTTGACAAACTTCACGCGCGTATCGTCCGCAGCGACGATGGTGCGAATCGTCTCTTCAACCGGCACCGACTCGTCAGAGAACAGCAGCTGAATGAGCAGAGGAAGGTTCATGTTGGTAACGAGGTACGTGCGGGGGCGCGTCTGGACGATCTTGGTGAACTCGTTGTTGACGCTGCCGCCAAAGAGGTCGGTGCACACGACGACATCATCGTCGGCAGCCATGCCTGCCAGCAGTTTTTGGGCCTCCTCGGCCACGTCCATGCGGTCATCGACGAACATCGAAAGATCGTGGACGTTGTCGCGAGCGCCCGAGAGTAGCTCGATGCTCTCCTTGATGCCGGTAGCGAAGTGCGCATGGCTGGCGATGATGTACTGTCTCATTCTGTGTTCCTCTCAATAGCCCGGCGCGTTCCCGCACCCGTTTTCTTTAGTAGTCGAACTGGTGATAGTAGCGACGATACTTGAGGTTGTGCTTGGTGACCGTCTCGTAGTAGCGAGCCAGGCGGTCGGTAACGAGCACCGTCAGAATCCACGGGGACACGATGACGCGGAACTCGTCGTCAAGGCCGGGGATCGCGAACTCGGCGGTGTCGATGACGTTGACGTCGGTGTCGCCGGTCACGCCGCGGGTCAGGAAGGCGCGGACGCGCTCGTCGAGCTTGCGGTTCTCGTCCTCGCCCATGAACAGGAAGACCGGGACGCCGGGCTCCACGAGCTCGAGGGTGCCGTGGAAGAAGTCGGCCGAGGTGATGTAGCGGGTGCGCTTCCACTGCATCTCCTCGAGGATGCACATCGAGAAGAGGATGGTCTCGCCCCACAGGGCGCCGGAGCCGATGAACATGGTGTAGGGGGCCAGGGCGTACTTCTTGGCGAGCTCCTCGGCGCGCGGCTCGAAGCGCTTGCGGATGTCGAGCATGTCCTTCCAGATGTCCTTGGTCTGCTCGATGAACAGGTCGAACTTGGGGAAGCAGCCGCGGCGGTTGAGCAGGCGCAGGCCGAAGCAGTCGGCGAGGTAGTAGCCCTTCTCGCAGCCGCCCGAACCATGGTCGGAAGCCATGGCGACGCAGTTCTCGGCGCCGACGGCCTGGCCGATGGGGCCCTCGGGCTTGGTCATGGCGTAGACGCGCACGCCCATGTCCTTCATCTTCTTGACGGCCTCGAGGACCTCGGGGGTGGTGCCGGACTCGGAGGCGGTGAGCACGACGGACTTCTCGGTCATGCGCTTGTGG
Organism: Collinsella sp. LCP19S3_B11; assembly: GCF_052121915.1. Classification (NCBI taxonomy): domain Bacteria; kingdom Bacillati; phylum Actinomycetota; class Coriobacteriia; order Coriobacteriales; family Coriobacteriaceae; genus Collinsella; species Collinsella sp. LCP19S3_B11. Next base: position 43,037 of record NZ_JBQKDI010000003.1, on the reverse strand, counting down.
CCGGAGACGTTCCACTCGGCGGCGTGGATCAGGTAGACCTCGAGGTCGCGGTCGCCGAACTTGTTCATGAGGTACTCGAGCTGCATGAGCTCGTCCCAGGTGCCGCCGACGCCCATCAGGAACACGGCGTCGTAGCCCTCGTCGGCGACCTTGTCGGCGAGCGCGGTCATCTTCTTGCCGGTCTCGTAGAGCGCCTTGCCGTCCTCGAGGTAGCCCTCCTGGTCGAAATGCATGATCTCGATCTTCTCGGTTTCCTTCATTTGTCTCTCCTTTCTGGGGTTGTCTTCACATCCCCCATGCCAACGGGCATCAAAACCCGCTTACATTCCGTAACACTCAGCCGCTTTGGCCTTAAGCGCATTGACTGACTCTTCGTAGCCCTCTGCCTTGACCTCCATTTGCTTGGAGACGGCATCGAGATACGGGTGCACGTCCCATGACTTCAGACGCTCGGCGATCATGGCCGCAATCGTCTGGAAGAACACAAGATTGGGAATTGCGCTGAGCAGCGGAGCCACCTGAGGCACCACAACCTCGTGAGCCTTACCCTTGGGATGGGCCGTGAGCAGCACCGTTTTTGCCGTAACGTTCGATAGCGCATCGGCGATATTCGCAAGACGCTCCGACCCCTGCGGATCGTCGACGATAAACACCAGATAGCCCGGAACAATCTGCATCTCGGGACCGTGGACGAACTCCTCGCCTTCGTGGTGCATGGCAGGAATCTTGATGGTCTCGCTCAGCTTGAGCGCCGCCTCCTCGGCAACACCGTAGTTGGGTCCGTTGCCGACGACCATGGCGGGCGTGTGCTCAGAAAGATCGAGCATGTGGTCTTGGACATATGCCTCGGCGGTCTTGCACATCACGGCATTGGCATGGATAGCCTCGCGCAGGTCGTCAAGACGCTGGGCAACGCCCCTGGCGTCAATCGTTCCGCGCGCCTGACCGCCGTAAATACCAAAGAGCACCAGGTACTCAACGAGAACCTCAACGCCCAGAGTCACAAAGTCCACCGACTCGACGCCCACACCGTAGTCAAGAACGATGTCAGTGTGCTCCTTGATGGGTGCCTCGACGTTTGCCGTGAGCGCAACTGCAGCCATATCGTGTGCGCACATGTAATCGAGCGCCGCAATCGTATTGGTTGAATAGCCGCTCTGCGAGACGGCGATGTTGAGCGCATGCTGTGGATAGGTGTGTTCAAAATCGACGAAGGCCTCGGGCGTCACAACGGACACCTGCATCTGCAGCGCATCTTGCAGGTAATCGCGGGCGCAATCCGCAGCATGGCGCGACGAACCCGAAGCAACGATGCGCAGCGCGTCAAAAGAACCGGACTGGAAAATATCAACGAGCTGCGCTACCAGCTCAGACGAACGCTCGAGGTTCTCTCCCATACGCACATGGGCAAGCTGAACGTAATCGAGCATCTTCATCGTCTCACCTCGTAACAAATCATTAGTATTTGATACCAATCACAGTTACAGGTTACGGCTTTTTGATACCTCTTTGTCGATTAATTTATCCCCTTCGGCGAACGGTCGATTTTGAGCCATGTAAGGTTGTATATACAGTCGGTCAAATTGCCCAAACAGACCGGCTGTTACCGCGTGCGATGCAAAGCCCCAGCTAGTACGTATAGGTGTAGCCGCCCGCATCGCCACGATTGAAGGACTTTACATACTCGATAGCCTGACCGCTCGCGTCATAGCTCACGCATTCCAAAAGCAAAACAAGATCCCCTTGTTCCAAGCCAAGCAAGCCCGCGTCGCGTGCGCCCACCGCCTCGATATCGAGCTTCTCCTGAGCCATGACCGGCTTTCGGCCTAGCATCTCATAGGTCTCGTACAAGCTGAAGACCGACACGTCAATATCTTCGATTGTGGGAAACAGCCGGCACGGGATGAACGCCATCTCAATCGATACGGGATCGCCGTTGACGCAGTTCAAACGCCGAATCGAATACAACAAATCGTCCTCGGCAATGCCAAACAGGTTGGCATAATATGGGCCCGCATAACGCTTGGAACGCGCGAGGATACGGACGGACGGCTCGCCGCCCGAAGCACGAACCGACTCGCGAAAGCCTCCTGTTCGCTCGTAGGCAACGGGTACTTTCTGCGCCACAAACGCGCCCTTTCCGCGGACGCGTCGAATCTGCCCGCGCCGAACCAGCTCATCGACAGCGCTTCGGATGGTCAAGCGTGTCGTACCAAATTCCTCGGCGAGGTCTTTTTCGGACGGAATCATGGAACCCGTGGGATATATACCGCGCTCGATACGTTCCTCGATGCGGCGTCGAATGCGCATATAAACCGGGGTGGCATCTACTGTTTCAGCCATTGTTCACCTGCCACGCTTCTCATTCCGTTCTTTTCGCCGTTATCGGCAAAGCGGAACTTTGTGGGCAAAATCACCGATTTGCAATGCTCCACAAAACGCATGTCCTTATCAAATTCGATCGAGCTCTCATAGAACACCGGCGTTCCCTCTTCTTGCTGGAGCAGCTCGGCCTCCTCGACGTTCAAACGCGAGATGGAGATATGCTCACGTCCATGCTCAACACGCACGCCACCTTCTTTGAGCAAGACATCGTAAAGGCTCTCGCACTCAAAATCGTGCTCGGTAAGCGATGGGCACAGGGACAGGTTAACGTGAGCCGTCTCGATTGACGCCGGCTCGCCCTCAATAAGTCGAACGCGCTGCATGCGGAGCAAAGGAGCGCCTACAGACACCCCAAGCTTGTCGGCAAGCGCCTCATCCGCCTCGATGGTCCCGGTGGAAACCAGACGAGAAGAGGGGTGCAGGCCGGCAGTCCGCACAGCATCGGAGAAGTTATACGTTTCCTGGAAGATGTTCAGCGGCTTGGGAGGACACACATACGTACCCGATCCGCGACGGCTCTCGAGCGTTCCACAAGAGATGAGCCGCGTGATACCGGCGCGCAACGCTGTACGCGAAACGCCGATCTCTTCGCACAGCACGCGCTCGGCCGGCAGGCGATCGCCGCCGGCAAGCTGGTGGTGCTGGATATACCAAAGAATTCCCTCAACAGCACGATCTTTGGGGGGAATTGCATAAGATTCGCCTGCCATTGCACAGACTCCTCATTCAGAAACGTATGCCGCCAAAATTAGACCAGCCCTCCCATGGCATCAAATTCGGCCTTGATCTTCTCGGCAACATTCCGATACGACTTATATAGACTTGAATCGCGTTTGACTTCGTCGGTCATAACGGGAATCTCTAATTTGGAAACCTCGTCTTTTCCCGTCTGAACCGCCACAACAACGCCCATACCAAGACACATATTACGCTTGGCAGCGTTTATTTTCGCCGCCTTGGCAGGATTTGCCAGGATACGCTGGGCAAATTCCTGTTTTGAGACCACTTCCTCGGCCTCCGGATCGCCCGCCTCGGCCACTTCGCACTGCAAAACGTCCGCATAGTCAAAGATCTTCGGCTGCGCACCGCGCTGATGCACGGCCCACTTGCGACGCGTGGCATCCTGGTAGATGGCCGGCAAAAACGTAAACCGCGGCGGGTCCAAAATAGTATCCGTGATGGTAAACACATCGGGATCAAAGGCGTCCTGCGGGTTTTTCTTCTTGAACAGCCCCATATCAGCCTCCCGTACTAGCATTAAACAACTCAAGCCGAATATAGCACCAATTTCAAGCTGTTACTTTAGTTCATCGGTGCATGGCACGTAAAACTCGCCCAGCGGAAGAGTTTACAGACGAGGGCCGGGGCGGCATCAGCAAAGTCTCCATTACTTAAAAATAATCAGACCCCGCATATCGAAACGGTCGAGCGCGCCCGCCCCAAGCGCGGCATCCATCTATGGACGAAATAGCTCTTCCAGAGTGCCCTTGACAGCATGGGCAAGCGCCTCATGGCCCTCGGGAGTCAAGTGGATATGGTCGACGGGGCTTGGATCGCAGACGCCGGCGGCATCCAGGAACGCGCACGTCTGCTCTTCCGCAATCACGCGATAGGACCGCGCCACCTCATGCGAGACCCGAACCGAATGATCGCCAAACGACGAAAGGACCACCTTATCCACACCTTTGCCAACATGCGGCGGGGAGACGATCAAGACCTTGGGCGAGGGGCACCCCACCGCCCAAGGGAAACGTTTGACAGCGAGCACAAGCGACTCGATGCCGCGAGCGATATCGTTTGCGGATAGATTGAAGCAGGTCTTCATGTCGTTAGTCCCCAGCATCAAAACCACGCAATCGATGGGCTGCGCGCTGGCAAGCGCAACCGATATATCGTCCAAACCGCACAAACCGCCCTCGAACGGGTCGCGATGAACCGTGGTCCGGCCGCATAGGCCCTCTTCGACAATCAGCCACTCCGGTCCCAGCAACCCCTGCAGCACGCCCGGCCATCGCACATCGAACGGATAACGAAACCTCGTCCCGCTCGCAACGCCCTCGGGATCGTATCCATAGGTGTTGCTGTCACCAAAACACAATACCGTTCTCACGCTCATCGCGCCCTCTTCCATCTCTCGGGACCCCCGCTCACCGTGCCGCGACGCCCCGTTTGCGCTCTCCGCCATCATCCGACGCTCGCTCCAAGCTCGTGCATAAGGTCGCTGTTCCTTTGGTACAGCATATCGAACACCTTTCGGCGCTCCCGATAAAGCGCATGGACAGCCGGATCGGGTGCCACCACCCCGCCCGCACCGACACGCTCGACAAGCTCGTCCCAGTCCGCGCACGCGCCGTCAGCCAGCGCCGCCATCAGCGCGTCCCCAAAACATGCACCCATCGTCACGCGCGCGGTACGAACCTCTTTACCGCATGCGTCCGCGATCGCTTGCAGCCATACGGGATTCTTGGTACCGCCGCCCACCGCCATAAGACGTTTGATGGCAAGGCCGTGCTCCCGTTCCAAGATATCCACATGCGCCGCCACGGTGAAAGCGATACCCTCCAACGCCGCGCGTGCCACATGCCCGCGAGTATGCCCGACCGTGAGTCCAAACAATACGCCGCGCGCCAAGGGATCGTTCAAGGGGGTGCGCTCACCCGCAAAGTAGGGCAGGCAGATCAGACCATCCGCTCCAGGCGGAACCTCGGACGCCTCGCGCGCCATGACCTCGAATGCGTTCGGTCCCCCAGAAAGCTCATCGGCCAGCGCATCTCGGTAGAACTCGTCCCTAATCCACTTGGTCAGCGTGCCCGCGGTATTCGTTCCCGCGCAGATTCCATACGTACCGGGAATGATAAAGGTCCCGGGCCACAGCCTGGCATCTTCCACCATGCGATCGCTGATATAGATGAAATAACAGCTGCTTCCCATCTGAACCATCAGGTCTCCGGGCACCGCCACACCCGTTGAGATCGCCTCGGCGCCGGAATCCCCGGTTCCGACCAGCACCGGCGTCCCGGCGGCGAGCCCTGTCTCGGCGGCGGCCTGTGGCGTCACCGCGCCCGCGATATCCGTGGCGCTCATGACCTCCGCCATCTGATCGGGACGGCAAAACCCCTTACAGCCCTCATCATCCACTTCCCAGGTCTCCCGGTTATACAAGGGCAGGAAGTCCTCCGCAAGATATCGATCGATGCAGAATCGTCCGGTCAGCTTCGCGCAGAGATAGGACGATGCCGTCAGAAACTTAGCGGCGGCGGTGGCAATCTCGGGCATGTTGTCATAGAACCACATCACTTTAGGGGCTATGTCGGACGAGCAGGGATCGTGTCCCATCATCTCCCTCGCCCGCTCTTCGCCATACGCCGAAAGAATCTTTTCGATCTGGGGCTGGCTCCGCGCATCGACTCCATAGAGAATTGCCGGCGCGAGCGCGCGGCCCTCGCCATCCACCGATACGCAATCGCACCCCAGCGCCGAGAATCCCACGCAGCCGATAGATGAGGGCTCGATACCCATACGTGCGATGATCTCATGGGAGAGCTTGCAGAAATCCCCCCACCAGACCTGCTCAGCATCATGTTCGAACCAACCGGGACGGGGATTGCGGGTCTCGTGCGAGCACGCGACGGAGCACACCACGTTGCAGTCGGAATCTATGAGCACACCCTTCGATTCGCCCGTACCGATATCGATGCCCAAATAATACGTCATCGCCCGGCCCCCTATTCGCCGCGAGCCGCACGCGCAGCCGCCATAAAGGAGGCGACGCGGTCGGCATCGATAGGTGCGGAGAATACACCATCGCGTTTGAGACACGTTCCCACAAAGGCGCCGTCGCAGTGCGAGAGTACATCTGCCACCGTCTCGGCCCTGCAACCGGTGCCGCACACCACGGGAACCTCGGAAGCGGCATCGCGTACGGAACCGACCAGCTCCGAGGAGGGGCCGCGTCCGGGCGCCTCCCCTCCCACAACTAGGGCATCAGGCATGCAGTTAAACATGATGGAATCGGCGATCTGGGCCGTGGTGCGGTCGTTGAGATACACCTCTCCCTCGCTGGTGACAAAATGGAAGAGCTTGAGGTCATCTAGGCGCAAGGCGCTTTTGAGCCGCATGGTATGGGCGAAATCGCGATCGATGACGCCGAGGTCGCCCGCCCATGCACCGGTGAACATGCAGCGCGTAAACTGCGCGTCAACTGCCGCGCACAACTCGATTGTTGCGTCCCCGTCGTAAATCGCCTCCGCGCCCCAGGGCAGCGAAATATGATCGGACAGCGAGCCGATAACGCGCCCCATCGCGGCAAGCGTCACGGCCGACACGCGCTTTTGATACGGCATGCTGAACTCGTTGGTGATCAAGATGCCGTCGACCCCGCCTTCTTGCAGCGCATCGAGATCGCGCTTGGCGGCCTCCGCAACCGAAGCAATGGTTCCACCTGGATAGTACAAGGGGTCTCCGGGCAACGGTTTGAGGTGCAGCAACCCGATAATGGGCTTCTCGGTACCAAACAACTCGGTCAAAAATGACATGGCAACTCCCATCTAAACGTCGTTCCATGCACAACGGGACCGGCGGGATTTTAAATGCCGCCGGTCCCGAATCCGTCTACTCTCCCAAGACCTCAACGTAGATCTTCCTACGCTGAGGCCCATCGAACTCGACAAGGTAGATATTCTGCGCGCCGCCGCAGACCACCCTTCCGTCTTGGACGGGAAATAAGCAGCTGTTGCCGGTGATCATGCTCTTGATATGACCACAGGAATTATTGCCCGTCGCCCCGTAGCTGGGAAGGAAGTGGGCGTGGGCGTAGGGCATGTCCAGGGGCGCGATGCGATCGAGGGTTTCCGCAAGGTCGGTCTCGACGCAGGGAAGGCCCTCATTCACCACGATTCCGCAGGTGGTGTGCGACAAGATGATCGCCGCCAAGCCGTTGGTGACGCCACTTCGCTCGATCGCGGCATGCACATCGCTGGTGATATCTATAAACTGTTCGGGCTTATCGCTCAGATACGATAGGGTCTCAAGCGTAACCATCACAAGTCTCCGCCTTCCAGGAATCGAAGCGCCGTGCCGCCATATAGTCTCTCGCGCGCGTCCTCGCGCATGGGCACGGCATCAAGGGCGCGCTTCAATTTGAACGCACGGAACCGGGGCGTGTTGCTCGCGAACATCACCTGGTGCGACAGGCTCCTCTCGTACCACAGCGGACCCATGTCCTGAGTGAACAGGCGCATCATCATCTCTTCGGGTGAATCCAGATACGTGATCGAGGTCTCGGTGTAGCAGTTGGGATATTTGAGCATCATGGCCACCATTTCGCGAACCCATGGCCATGCGAAATGGGCGAGGCAAAACCTCACATGGGGATGCGTCATGATCACGCGTTCGAAAGCAAGCGGATGACAGGCGGAAAGCGGAGCGGAAGGCTCCCACGACAATCCGGCATCGAACATGACGGGCATGTTGTAATCTTCGCAGATACGATAGAGCCGCTGGGCACGAGGGTCGTTGGGGTCAAATCCCTGTTTCGCGGGATGCAGGAATAAACCCTTTGCCCCCAAATCCTTAAAGGCGCGTTCCAGGGATTCCGGCGCGTCGTCAAGCGCGGGATCCACGCTCGCAAATCCCCAGAGCCTGTCGGGATGCGCGGCGACCAGCGAAGAGATCTGCTCATTCGTCCCAAAATGGCCTCCCAGGGCGCTGGTGACATCCAAGGGCATGAGCACGCTCTTGTCCACGCTGCAGACGTCGAGCTCGACCTCGATCTCATCCCATTCCATAGGGCCCATGTGCCCCATGCCAAATTCTCGCTCCCAAAACGAGAACCCATCCGGCGCATCGCCCGGCGTATAGATCTCCTTGTACAGCATGGGGTGGACATGCATGTCGATTAACATCGCAAACGCCTCCTAGTAGGGCTCGAAGCGACCGATGACGCGCGATGAGAGCTCCGCGCCCTCGCTCATGCACTCATCAACGCCGCCACCGAGTATCAGTCCGTGGGTGAACCCGGCGATATAGGAATCCCCCGCCCCGACCGTGTTGACAACTTCTGCAGCTTCGACAATGCCGCACTCATGGAACCGCTCGCCATCGAACGCGACGCTTCCTCGTTCGCCAAGGGTCGCGACGGCTACACGCGGTCCGTAGCCCTGGACTTTTTCCAGCCACGCGCAAAGCTCCGGCGTATCCTCCTCAAACGACATAAAGGCGTAGTCAACAAACGGAAACAGTTCTTCGCAGCGATACTCGGGATCTTGGCTGAACACGGAAAAGTCCATTACCACCGTTTTGCCCGCGGCATGCCATTCTGGAAGGCGATCGAGGCAATTACCGAACAAATCGGTATGGATGATGTCGTGCTCGAGCACGAAAGCCTCGTCCTCATCTGTAAGGAAGTAATTCTCCATCACCCCGTCGATCGCCTCCAGATGCACGCGGTCGGTTCCGTTTTTGAGCGCCATGAGCATCACGCTGGTATCGCCCTGCTCGACTCGCAGGTGGGAGATATCTATCCCTTCTGCGGCGAGCGCCTCGCGCATCTTCTCGCCGTAGCGATCCTCGCCCACCACGGAAACGACCGAGACGGGTACGCCCATCCTCGAGAGGTGCACGCCCCAATCGACTCCGTTGCCCGTGGGATAGAAGACATCCAGGTTCTGGTAGACATCGGCGCAGCAAAACCCTACTGCGCAGGCACGAACGGTCATTTTGACTCCTAACGCAAGGCGGGGCGCCTCCAAGACACCCCGCCACGACAAACAGCCTAGTTCTCGTAGACCAGCGGGTGGCCCCAGCTGCCCTCGATCTTGCAGGTCTCCGCCGCAAAACCGGCAGCGAAGTCCAAGCTCTCGCGAATCGCGGCCTCGCCGCACTCGCCGGCCTTCTTCTTGGAAAGATAGGTGACCAAAAACGCCGTCAGCAGCGAATCGCCGGCCGCCATAGCGTCCTTGAGGTCCTCGGGCGCCACGGGCTTGATGCCCTGCTCGTAGAAGTTTTCGCCATCATAGGCGACGGAGCCCTTGCTCCCGCGCGACGCGCATACGATTTGGGGGCCAAGCGCCTTCACCCACTCGAGCTTCGTCTTGATATCCTCCAGGGAAGCGTCGCCCATGGACATAAAGGCGTACGTCACAAATGGCGCAATCTGCTCGAAGTACTCGTCGGTGGAGTCATCGGAGAAGTCGAAGCTGATCGGCACGCCGGCAGCCTTGATCTTGGGAAGCTCGCGCTCGGTGAAGCAGTAGTTGCCGCTGTGCACCAGGTCGAAGCCGCTGACGTATTCGGCGGCGAAGCGGTCTATCACATAGCGCATGTCGCCACGTATACCGCCTTCATTGGAACCGAGGAAGATGCGGTCCCCGGTTTCGTCAACGGTCACGCGAGCAGCGCCGTTGACGCCCAGGGCCTGCTGGCAGCGAAGAAGCTCGATGCCCTCGTCCTCAAGCGACGCGATAACGTGCTCTGCTTCCTGATCGGATCCGAAGATTCCCATGTAAGCGCTGCGGTCGACGCCGAGCTTCTTGGCGAAGACGGCGAAGTTCACCGCATTGCCGCCGGGGTACATGGTCTTGATGTGCTCGTACTTATCGACGACATTGTCTCCAAAGCCGAGCACGCTTATAGGATAGGCTGCCATGGTTAACTCCATTCGGGTATATCGCCGCGGTTACGGCGAGCAGCAGGGGTGCGAGGGATTCGCGCGGCTCAACGTGCCCGGCACCCCGCTTTAAAAGCCGTTAGTACTTCTCGATGCCCATGTAGCGACGGACGTCAGGATGATGGTCGAACACCTTGCCGCGAGCGGAGCGCAGCTCGCAGTTCATCGCGTAGAACAGGATTGGATCGAGGAACGCGCGGACGCTTGCCGGAATCTGGTCCATGCCGTACTCCATGGCATCGAGCACCATGAGGGTGTCGGTATGGGTCTCGAGGAACGCGAGGGCGCGCTCGTCCATAGCCCGGCACTCGCTGGAGGACATCTGCAGGAAGTAGAAGACTCCGGGCTCGGTCACCTCGAAGGGGCCGTGGAAGTACTCACCGGAGTGGATATAGGCGCAGCTCTGCCACTGCATCTCCATAAGCGAGCAGATAGCGAAGCCATAGGTCTGGCTAAACACGGGACCGGATCCCAAGATATACAGGAACTTGTGGTCCTGGCACAGGGCGGCGAAGCGGTCGCAAAGCTCGGCGTTGACCTTCTGGCGAGCTGCGGGCAGGATCTGATCCATCTTGGCGATGCCTTCGTACATGTCCGCAAGGTCGGCATAGCCCTCCTGCTGGTCCAAGACCTCGGCAGCAAGAGCCAGGGAGATGCCGGCGGGCACCTCCGCCTGCGGAACTCCCTCGCCCCACGGATACACCCAGCAGGTCCACTCGCCGTTATCGATGCCGGAGCCGGCGTTGTCGGTCTGGGCGATAACGGTTGCGCCCGCCGCCTTGGCAATCGTGCACGCGTCGATTACCTCGCGCGTGTTGCCGGAATGGCTGCAAGCGATAACAAGGGACTTTTCGCCCAAGCGCTTGGGGCGCATGATATCGAACTCGCGGGCGGTATACGCCTCGCTGGTAAACGTGGTCGCCTCGCGCTTCAGCAGCTCGTGAGCAGGCAGCAGGTCGATGAGGGAACCGCCGCAGGCGACCCAAAAGACGCTATCGAAACGGCCCTTTTTAGCGATTGCGTCGGCGATGAGATCATGTGCGTTCATTGTTGTTCTTCCTTTCGATACGGCGGACGAGTCCGCCAGCGTTTACTACAAGTCTTCACGTCGCGCGTGTTGATCGCCCCGCGCGAATGGGGAGCTACGCGCTAATCGACAAAATACTTCTCGAAGGCGTCCATGTTGCGCCGGTCCGCGGCGGCAGGATCATCGAAATACTTTCCATCGGTGATCTCCTGGCCAAGATAGCCCTCGAACCCATGCGCGTTGAGGACGCGTACGAAATCGTCCATGCTGTGCTTTCCATCGCCCCAAACCAGATGGCCGTATGGGTCGCCATCAATGAAGTGCATGTTCTTTATGGCACCGTCGCCAAACTCGGCAAACCACTCTTCAAGGCTCTCGCCGGCGACTCCCATAGCGGTAGTGTCCACCATTGGGGTAAGGTGCGGGCTGGCTACCTGGTCGAGCATGCGCCTAGCGTCTGCGAGCGTAACCACCAAGTTGCTCTCTTCCGGCCGCAAACTCTCCATGCAGAGAGTCACGCCGTGCTCGCCGGCATAGTCCGCAAGAATCGCCAAGTGCTCGGCAGAGCGCTTCCAAGCCTCCTCGCGGTCCTCGTCCCAGTCGCCCCAACCGGAGTTGATGGACATATACGGGGCGCCGAGCACCTCGGCGAGCTCGATGCCGTGCTTGAAGTACGCAAGGCTCCGCTGCGCGTGGAGGGGCTTTCTAGCAGCGTACTGCCACGGATACACCACGTTCTCCGGGCACAGGGAGCTCACGGAGAGGCCGCGGGACTCGATCTTGTGGCGGAGCTCGTCGGCCTCGAAATACCCCGTGTGGTCCAGCGTCACATGCGGCTCTGCCGCCCACAGCTCGATGGTTTTGAAGCCAAGGCGCTGCTGGACATCAAGGAAGTAATCGAGCGACCACATGATGTAGTGAATGTTCATGCCGGCGACCTGCTCGCGATGCAGACGGGGCACAGAAGCGTTTAAATCCATGTTAGGCATCTCCTCTCCTAGCAATCTTCGTACACGACCCGGCCATCGCTCAGCGTGAGCGAGACCCGGATGTCTCGGGCATCTTTGGGGTCTACCGCAAACACATCGCGGTCGAGAACGCAGATGTCCGCGAGCTTGCCCGCCTCGAGCGTACCGAAATCGTCCTCGCGAACCAGATCGTAGGAACCCCCGGCAGTCCATGCCCGCAGCAGCTCGGCAACGCTGACGGTATTTTGCGGGTTGACGTCCAATCCGTCGGCGAAATACCCTCCGCAGGCGCTGTAGATCGAATCTCCCAGATGCGGGATAAGAAGGGGGAGGTCGGTGCCGCAGCACAGCACGCATCCACTATCCACCATGGCGCGACGGTTCCAGCTGCGGGAAAGCCTCTTCTCTCCTATCTGGCGGCGCATGGTCGAAAGGCAATCCTCGCGCTTATCAAGGGTGAGGATCTGGGGGTAGACCTCACAGATTCCGCCGATGGCGCCCATGCGCGCCAGATCGATCGGATCGGAGTTCTCAAGGTCCGTAATCGAATGCCTGCGAGCGAGCCTTCCCGACTCGTCGCGCGGCAGGCGCTCATACAGGTCGATTGTCTTGCGAACGGCCCCATCCCCCTGACAATGAAGGGAGTAACGGAATCCTTGGGCATCGATCTTAGACAGCTCGCGAGAAATGAGGTCCCATTCGGGCTCCTCGACCACGGTCTTTCCGCCGGCGCCCGCATCGGCCCCCTCCTCGTAGGGATCGATCATCTCGGCCAGGCCGCACCACACGCCGCGATCGGTCATGCGATTGAAGCCGGAGAACCTGACGAAGTCTCCTTGGAAGCGATTGCGCGCCGAGCAGGCGTAATCAAGATCGGCTCCGCGCCCGACGGGCTGGCTCATCATGTCGACTCGAACCGTGAGCTCGCCTTCCTGCTCGCGGCGATACATCTCGTCCGCAAACCCGTAATAATCGTCGAAGCACATCTCCTTGATGGCGGTGACGCCACGGGAGTTGAGCATGGCCATATAGTCGCCATATGCATCACGAACCTCCCGAAGGGGCAGGTAGTCGCGCATAAGACGCCAAATCATCTCGGCATAGCAGGCTTCGGGCGTGAACCCGTAGCGCTCGGAAGCGGCAGAGTTGAGCACGCAGGTCTCCGCGCCGGCAGTAAAGGCGACGGCAGGCGTGGATGAGAACTTCTCGTCCAGCATATCGACCAGGTCGTCACCCATGAGAGCGTCTGGAAGGTTCATGCCCAACGCCATAGGGGCCTGGGGCCGCTCCTCCTTCCAATTCGACATCGCGGTGAGAACATCATCTGCCGAGGCCACATCGATAAGATCGGCGCCGATGCGACGAAGCACCCAGCCGGTAAAGAACGTGTGCACGTCGACAAGGCCTGCCATGACGGTTCTGGAGCCAAGGTCGCGAACCTCGTCCGCATGCTTAATATATTCGGCAGCCCGATCAGAGGCACCCACGGATTCGATGCGATTACCGCGAATCGAGACATATCCGTCGATCGGTTCATCAGAAAGGCCGGTAAAGATGCTGCGGGACAGCAATACGAGCGAACGATCAGACACTGGGCACCTCCTACATCGGCAGCAGGCCGGAGATCGTAGTCGCGACCAATCCGAACAGAACCATGAAGATAAAGAACTTCCAGATGGTCTTCCACCATTGCCCAAAGGAAATCTTCGCTACGGCGAGACCCGCGACGGTCATGCCCGCAACGGGGCTGATGGTGTTGATGGTCTGGTTCGCGAACTGCAGAGCGGTGACGGCGGCCTCGGGATTGAGACCCATAAGCTCGGTCAGCGGGCCCATGACGGGCATGGTGAGTGCAGCGAGGCCGGAGCTGGAAGGAACGAGCAGCGAAAGCAGGCCAAGGACGATGTACATGAACGTGGTATAGATGAAGGACGGAGCGCCCGCAAGGAGTCCGGCAAGCCCGTTAAGAATAGAGTCGATGATCATTCCGCCCTCTGCGACGACCAGGATGCCGCGGGCGATACCGATGATGCAGGCTGCGTAGGCGAAGTCAGCGATTCCGCGGACGAACTCCTCCGCAATGGTCTTCTCGTCCAAACCGCCGAGAATGCCAGCGAGAAGGCCCATGGCCAGGAACACCATAGAGATCTCGTTCATATACCAGCCCTGGGTAACGAGGCCCCACACGATAACGCCCATGCCGACCGCGAAATCAATGAGGACGAGCTTGTGGCGAAGCGTGAACTCCTCTTCGACAGAGGCGTCGGTGACGGAGAACTCGATGCGCTTCTGCTTATCATCCTCATAGGTGATGGAAGACTTAGGATTGAGCTTGACGCGGTGCGCGTAGCGCATGGCCCAGAAAATGCCCGCGGCGGTGAAAATGACCCACAGGATGGCGCGGAGCCACAGCTGGGGATTTCCCTCGATGCCGATAACACCCTGGGCGATCAGCACGTTGAAGGGATCGATGGTGGATGCGCAGTAACCAAGGTTGGGACCGAGGAAGCAGATGATGAACGCGGTCATGGAGTCATACCCGATGCCCAGCATGATGGGGATGAAGATCGCGTAGAACGGCAGCGCCTCCTCGGACATGCCGAACGTGGAACCGCAGATCGAGAGCAGGATCATGGTGATGGGAATGATCAAGATGTCCTTGTTCTTCAACTTCTTGATCACGCGGCTCATACCGGCGTTTAGGGCGTTGGTCTTGGTGACGATGGCGAACGATCCGCCGATCAGCAGGACGAACGCGACGACATCGGCCGCAGCCTGGATGCCCTGGGTGGGAGCCTGCAGAACGGCATCGATGCCCTGTCGCAAATCGACGGTCTCCCCCGTCTCCGGATCGGTGTAGACCTTATCGACCTCTTGGTACGTTCCAGCTACAGCGACTTCTCGCTCGCCCGCAGCCGTCTGAATGATCTGACGGTCGAACTGACCCGATGGAACGACCCATGTGAGCACCGCGAAGAATACGATCAGCATGAACGCGATGGTGTACACATGGGGAAGCTGGAGGCGGAATCTGCGCTTGGGCTTCTCCTTTTTGGTATCCGACATTCTTGACCTCCTGTCAGAACAACGATGCTTGCCATAAATCCTCATGTATAAGCAAACATCTTAGGTTGTCCTATGTATAACCTGCATGAAGGTGCCGGTCAAGAAACATATTAGATTGTTCTATAAACGGTTGCTTTTACGCGCTAAACGGACCCGTTGCAGCGATGGTGAGGGCGGCGCGGCACAAGAAGGCAGGGAGGCTCGATAAGGGATGCTCCCGAGAAGCCTCGCGCGTTCCGGTTATGCATAAAGGGATGCAAGGCTCCAAGAGGCGGGAGCAGCCTCCACGGGACTCGCTAGATATCGAAGCTGTAGCGTGAACCCACGTAGTACTGTCTGCCGTAGCAGAAGGGTTCTCCGTTGGAATCGAGAAAGCCCACGTTCATGAAGAAGAGCGGCTCCCCTACTGGGACCTTGAGCTCGCGGGCGGTATCGATTCCCGCACGGGCAATCTCCAACCTGCAGGGATCGGACGAACAGGGATACCTGCCCGTACGCTCCCCCACAGTCTCGAATATCGAACAATTGGAGAGACTGATATCTTTGAGAAATTCGAATCCCTCGACAGGATAGTAGTTGTTCTCGAACAGGACCGGCACGCCGTCTGCGGTACGCACGCGTGAGACCAAGATGAGGTCAGAGCCTTCATCCAGGCCCAAGAAAGAAGCGAGGTCGCGATCGGCGGCAACGACCCTGCGGGCGACAACGCGAGCGCCCGCCTTCTGGCCGTTTTCAGCGCATGCTTGGGTAAAACTCTGAACATCGTCCTTCTGATGCACCTTGCGAATTATCTTGGTCGCGGTCACAAACGTACCACGCCCCTGCCGCTTGGTGAGATACCCCTCGTCCACAAGCCCCTCTATAGCGCGGCGAACCGTGACCCTTCCCACGCCGTACATCTTAGAAAGCTCAAGTTCCGTTGGGATCTGCGAATCAACGGGATATGTCCCCTGCTCGATATCGCTCTTAAGCAAATCGAGCACCTGTTGATACAGCGGGGCGGAAGAGCCCCCATCCAGATGCGCATCCACAAAAACTCTCCCTTTACGGCGTTCCTGATCTCATAGACTTCATTCTACCGCACATGGGAAAATGGGGCTAAACATATAGGAGCTCTGCATGTTTGAGCAGATCGGGAATCTGGTCGATGATTTCGTCCGCGCTTACTTGCGAAAAACCAAAACGCTCCTCGCGCTTGGCGAACCCGCCCGGAGGCGGCCCCAGCGCGAGACCGTCCAGCACAAGCACCCCCGAGCTGCCGCTCGCCGCTGGTTGAGCAAAAGTCAGCGAGCGGGTTCCAAGTGCCCCAGGTCGCCGTGAAAGAGGAGCGACGCGTACTTCTGTACGCGAGCGACGGTTTGAACGGCGAGATGGGGTGCTTGGAACCCGCGCAGCGTCGAGCCTTTACGCGGTTTGGTAAAACCGCGTAACAAAGTTACTCGTTGTCGCCCGCGGTCATTTGGGTTGCGGAGAGTACGCCGTCGGCAGCGGTTGCGGCTGCGGCGTCGGGCCAGACCCAGTCGGTAAAGGCCGGGTGATCGAAGCCCTCGTCGCACGCGAACTCAAAGGCCTCGGTGCGGAAGGCCTCCCACTCATCAATCTGCTCGGCAAACTTATCGGCGTCAACCATGCGCAGCACGTCGGCGGCCAGGGCCCAGCGGTCCATGTTGTTCAGGCGCAGCATGTCAAACGGCGTGGTCGTGGAGCCCTTCTCCTCGTAGCCGTGGACGCGGAAGGCATCGTGGCCGGGACGGTTCCAGATCAGGCGGCGAATCGTGCCGGCATAGGCGTGGAATGCGAAGAGCACGGGCTTCTCGCCGCGGCCAAACAGCTCAGCCCAGCGCTCATCGCTGATGGCTTGGTCGTTCTCGCAGACGTTCTGGATCTTGAGCAGATCGACTACGTTGACAAACCAGACCTTGATGCCCAGCCCGCGCAGCATATCGGTTGCGGCCAGTGCCTCGAGCGTCGGCACGTCACCGCAAGTAGCGACCACGACGTCGGCCTCGGCGAGCGAGTCGGCAGTCGATGCCCACTCCCAGGTCGCTACGCCCTCGGCGAGCTCAGACTTGGCCTCGTCGACCGTCTGGAAGGTGGGGGCGGGCTGCTTGCCACAGAAGATGGCATTGACGCAGTCGGTGGACTGGTAGACGCGCTCGGCCACAGCAAGGGCCATATTGGCATCGGCCGGATAATAAGCATTCACGACATGCGTGTCGTTGGCCTTGTTGAGCAGCAGGTCGATAAAGCCGGGGTCCTGGTGCGAAAAGCCGTTGTGGTCCTGGCGCCAGACATGGCTCGACAGCAAAATATTGAGGCCGCTGATAGGAGCACGCCACGGAATCTCGCGCTTGGTCGCTTCGAGCCATTTGCAGTGCTGGTTGACCATGGAATCGACCACGTGGACAAAGCTCTCGTAGGAGCTCCACACACCGGAGCGGCCGGTGAGCACGTAGGCCTCGAGGAAGCCCTCGCACTGGTGCTCGGACAGCTGCTCGACAACCTTACCGGAACCGGCCAGCAGCTCGTCGTTGGCGTCGTCCTCGTAGAAACCGGCATCCCACTGCTTCTTGGTCACCTTATAGGCAGCCTGCAGGCGGTTGGACGCGGTCTCGTCGGGACCGAAGATGCGGAAATCATCCATGTTCTTGGCCAGAACATCGGCAGTGTACTCACCAAAGACGCGGGCGGCCTCGGTGGAGCCCCAGCCGTGGCCCTTACTTGCGATGGGGATCTCGTGAGCGTGAATATCGGGAAGCTCGAGCTCGCGGCGTACCTTGCCGCCGTTCGCGTTGGGATTGGCGCCGATACGCAGCTCGCCGGTCGGCATAAAGGCCGTCACCTCGGGGCGCACCTGGCCCTCGGGCGTAAAGAGCTCCTCGGGCTTGTAGGAGCGCAGCCACTCGCGCAGCACGCGGAAGTGCTCGTGGGTATCTTTGGCGCTCGCGAGCGGCACCTGATGGGCGCGCCAGGAGTCCTCGGTCTTCTTGCCATCAATCTGCTTGGGGCAGGTCCAACCCTTGGGCGTACGGAACACGATCATGGGATAGGCCGGACGGACCACGGTCTCGCCCGCAGTGGCCTGAGCCATAGCGGTGGCCTTGATGTCGCAGATCTCATCGAAGACCTGCTCGAACAGGGCGGCGAAACGCGCATGAATGCTCGCATGGCTCTCGTCGTCAAAGCCGGCGACAAAGAAATGCGGCTTATAGCCCATGCCCTCAAAGAACTTGGTGAGCTCCTCGTCGGACACGCGGGCAAGAATGGTGGGGTTGGCGATCTTGTAGCCGTTGAGGTGCAGGATCGGCAGGACGATACCATCGGTTGCCGGGTTCACGAGCTTATTAGACTGCCAAGAGGTCGCGAGCGGACCGGTCTCGGACTCGCCGTCGCCCACCACAGCCACGGCCAGCAGGCTCGGGTTATCCATGACGGCACCGTAGGCGTGGCTGAGCGTGTAGCCGAGCTCGCCGCCCTCGTGGATGGAGCCAGGCGTCTCGGGCGCAAAATGGCTCGGAATACCGCCGGGGTAGGAAAACTGGCGGAAGAACTTCTGCAGGCCGGCCTCGTCATTGGTAATGTCGGGGCGAATCTCGCGGTAGGTACCATCGAGCAACGACTGGGCGGTGCCAGCGGGGCCACCGTGACCCGGGCCCATCAAGAAGATCGCGTTCTGGTTGTGATCGGCGATGAGGCGGTTGACATGACCGAACAGAAAGTTGATGCCGGGCGTGGTGCCCCAGTGACCGACCAGGCGGTGCTTAACGTCCGGGCGACCAAAGTCGCGCACCTCGCCGGTTTTCTCATCGACAAAGTCGGGGCGCATGAGCGGGTTAGAGCGAAGGTAGATCTGACCGACGGACAGATAATTCGATGCACGCCAATACAGGTCGACGCCCTCGAGCTCGGAAGCCGGCACCTCGTGGCCCAGCTTTTTCCACGGCGTCCCCAGTGTTTTAGCCATTGTTTATGTCCCTCCGCTGTGCGGTCGCCCTCCAATACGGCAACCATTCGTTGGGACTAGTATATTTGCTAAAACGTTTTATCATGGTGAAAAAACGTTTTATCACCCTTATCAATCACATCGATCAACAAAACGCGACATTCACCTGCGGCATTGTCTGCCACAGGTGCTCCACATTCGGTCTCTGCAAATTGATAAACGTGTTTAGTTGTGTTTAGTAAGCTCGAGCACGCTGCCCTTAACGATAAGCGCCGGCTCCAGGACGACCTCTTCGGCACGCCTACCGCCCCTACCGGCAAGACGCTTGGACATGCAGCCAAAAGCATGTTCCGCGAGGACACCAGGATCCTGCTCAATGGCGGTCAGCGCCGGCTCAAAGAGAACGTCGGCCGCCGAGTTGTCATAGCTCACCACCGAAATATCGCCCGGGATGCTCTTCCCCATCTCGTGCAAACGCTTGAGCAAACCGAGGGCAATGTTGTCCGAGCTCGCGAATACGGCAGTGGCATCGGTTGCGAGCACCGCCTCCGAGGCCTCGTAGGCGCTCGGAATGTAGTACTCGCTCTCAAACTCCAAACGCGCGTCGATAGGCAGGCCAACCTCGCGCAGCGCGCGCTCATAGCCGGCAAGTCGCTTGCGACCCGTATTGGAACGACGCGCATTAACCAAGCAGGCAATACGACGGTGGCCCTGCTCGATCAGATAGCGGGTAGCCATATAGCCACCCATCTCGTGGTCGAACATCACCTTGTCGCACTCGAGCCCCTCAATGGCGCGGTCGACCATCACGGCAGGGATGGGTAGATGGCTGACCTCTTCGCGCAGGGCACGGTCGTCCGAGAACTCGTCGCCTACCACCAGGAAGACACCATCGACGCCGCGCGTCACCAGCTGGCGCAGCAGTTCCAGGTCGTCGTCGGCGCTTCCGCCCGAGCTGGTAATAAAGAGCGCATAGCCGTCCTCGCGGCAGCGCTTTTCCAAGCTACCGGCAAGTGAGGCAAAAAATCGGCTCTCGATGTTGGGGACGATAAGACCCAGGGTGCGTGACTCGCGCATGACCAGGCTGCGCGCAATCTGGTTGGGAACATAGTGGTTGCGCGCCGCGACCTCCTTGATGAGCTTGCGGTTTTCTTCCGAGATGCGACAAGGCCGATTGTTGAGAACAAGCGAGACCGACGAGGGGGAAAGCCCCACCTCCTGGGCGATCTGCTTGAGGGTGACTTTGTTGGCCATCTCGCTCCTTCCAGGTTTACGCGCAATCTCTTGAAAGTATAGCGACTGCCCCTCTACCTCGATGATAAACACTTTACCAATCCGGTAGACGGCTGTTTTATTGCCGCCAGCGTACCAAATACGTCCAGGTGGGGTATATTGCAATCGATTGATGACAACGACCACCAAAAGGCGGATATTCGGATGCACGAGAACGACTTTTTTAACGAGGACCTGCTGTGCGCGCTCGCTGGCGTTGCCGGCGAGGACAACGTGTTGATGAGCGAGCCCATGCGCGAGCACACCACGTTTAAGATTGGCGGCCCGGCCGACGTCTTTGTCACGCCCGACACCGAGCAGGGCCTCGTCGCCACGCTCGATACCTGCTATCGCTGCGATCTGCCACTCACCATCGTGGGCAACGGCTCCGACCTACTCGTCGGCGACAAGGGCATACGCGGCGTCGTCGTAGCGCTAGGCGAGGGCCTCTCCGCCATTACCGTCGACGGCACGCACGTTACGGCAGCAGCCGGTGCGCTGCTTTCGGATGTTGCGGCCACGGCAGCCGAAGCCTGCCTCACCGGCATGGAGCCCATCTCGGGCATCCCCGGATCGGTCGGCGGCGCCTGCTACATGAACGCCGGCGCCTACGGTGCCTGCATGGCCGATGTTTTGGAGTCCGTGCGCGTCTATAAGCCCGCCCGCGCGCTCGACGACGGCACCCGCGGTAGCGGCAGCATCATCGAGTTCGATGTCGACGAGCTCAATCTGGGCTATCGCAAGAGCCGCATCGCCGACGACGGCTTCATCGTGCTTTCGGCCACCTTCAATCTCGCCCCGGGCAACGCCGCGATGATCAAGGCCGACATGGACGACTACCGCCAACGCCGCGAGGACAAGCAGCCGCTCGACATGCCGAGCGCCGGCTCCACTTTCAAGCGCCCCGAGGGCCACTTTGCCGGCAAGCTCATCATGGACGCCGGGCTGCGCGGCCACGCTGTCGGCGGCGCCCAGGTGAGCGAAAAGCACTGCGGCTTTATCGTCAACGCCGACCACGCCACCGCCGCCGACGTCGACGAACTCATCCGCCACATCCAAGCAACCGTCAAAGACCAATTCGGCGTAGACCTAGAACCCGAAGTCCACCGAGTAGGCGAATTTTTATAAAAGGAAGGCCCCGAAAGGGGCCTTCACTTTCTTTAATTCAGACAACCAGTCCGGTGTGTCGCGCCTTGAGCCCGGAAGGTCCGGGACTGCGGGCGAGGCATAAGGTTGATCGCGAGTTCCGCACGCAAAGAAGGCCACTTAATGTGGCCTTCGTCTTGCGCAGGACTGCCCGAGCAGGCAACCTTATGCCTCGCCCGCAGTCCCGGACCAAGCCGCAGCTACGACAGCGCAATACCGCCAAGCCAGCCCCAGCGCACGCCAGAGCCAGTACCGTAAAAGCTAATGAACGAGTCAAGCGACCTCGACGTGATGGCGCCCTCGTTACTCATAACGATGCCGCCGCCAACATAGATGCCCACATGTCCGTACAGCAGACCCGGCATACCGGTGCCACTGTGCGACGAGTCGGCCACGATCATGCCCACCTGCAGCGCCGAACGATCGGAGCTGTAGCACCAGGCGTTAAACATGTCGCACGCGTTGCCGCCAAAGTAGCCCACGCCGGCGTTGCGGAAGACGTTGGTGACCCAGGCGGCGCACCAGTTCAGGCCAGGCGAAGGCGTGGAGTAGCATGCGTTGACGACAGCCTGCTGCTTGCCCGAGCCGGCATTCTGTTGCGGATTTCCGGGCGCATACGATCCGCCACCCGAGCTCGAACCACCCGAGTAGGAATTGTTCTTGTTTGCGGCAGCCGCAGCAGCGGCAGCCTTCTTGGCAGCCTCCTCAGCCTGGGCGGCAGCGAGAATCTCGGAATCGCGCTGGGCCATGAGCTCCTTGACATCGTCGGAGAGGCCGTTCAGAACCGTCTGGACCTCCTGCTGCTTGGCCTGCATGTCCTGCATCTGGGCAGTCTGCTGGTCCTTAAGCTTCTCCAAGTCGGCTTTTTGCGACTCGAGCTCGGACTTCTGCGTATCGAGCTCTTTCTGGATGGTCTGGATATCCTCGATGGCGTCGCGGTCGCTCTTGTTGATCTTCTCAACATAGTGCGCATTGGCGACGAGCTCCTCAAACGAGCCCGAGGCGAGCAGCAGCGACAGGATGTTGGTGCCGCCCGACTTATAGCTGGCGGAAACGCGATCGGAAAGATCGCCGCGCTTCTTTTTGAGCTCGGCCTTCTTTTCGTCAATCTGCGCCTGCGTGCTGTCAATCTGGCCCTGTACGCTCTCGATATCGTTGAGGGTCTGGGCGTTCTTGTTGGCCAGCGCCGCGTATTCATTTGCGATGCTGTCGAGCTGGGCCTGGACCTCGTCAAGCTGAGCCTGGGCCGCATTGAGCTTGTCAGTGGTTTCCTTGGTGGCCTCCGCAGCATGGGCGCGAGCGGGCAGACCAAAAAGAACGGCTGCAGAAGCGGCGCCGAACAAGGCCTTGAGGGCAGTGCGACGCGAAAGCTCCTGGGAAAGGATGGAATCGCTGTTTGGTGACATATCTACTCCGTTACATGTTTATTTATATGTCGCTCAACTCATACATATTAGCGTACATCCGACGCGTCCCAACGATTTCCACGAACGGCAGCAAACCGCATGGTCGGCGGCTCGTATGCAAACGTCAAAGTCAAGGTTATACCCACGCCAAACATTTCCATGAGTACGTTAGCATGTTCGTCTGCTTTTCCTGCCCTGCACGTTTTGGGTGCCCCTGCCTGCGCTATACTCCCTCAGGAAGTGTTCCTGATTCGATAGGAGACTACATGTCCAAAGCACTCGACCCCAAAGACACCTGCGTCCTCGTAACCGGTGGCGCCGGCTTTATCGGCTCGCACACCGTCGTTCAGCTGCTCGAGGGTGGCTACCAGGTCATCATCGTCGACGACCTCTCCAACTCCAGCGCCGTCGCCGTCGACCGTGTCAAGACCATCGTGGGCGACAAGGCCGCCAAGAACCTCACCTTCTACGAGGCCAACGTGCTCGACCGCGATGCCATGAACAAGATCTTCGATACCCATCAGATCGACCGCGTCATCCACTTCGCCGGCTTTAAGGCCGTCGGCGAGTCGGTGAGCAAGCCCGTCGAGTACTACCACAACAACATCGAGAACACCCTGGTGCTCGTCGACGTTATGCGCAACCATGGCTGCAAGTCCATCATCTTCTCGAGCTCCTCGACCGTCTACGGCGATCCGGATAACCCGCCCGTCACCGAGGAAGACCCCAAGAAGCCCGCGACCAACCCCTATGGCTGGACCAAGTGGATGATTGAGCAGATCCTTATGGACGTTCACACCGCCGACCCCGAGTGGAACGTTGTGCTGCTCCGCTACTTCAACCCCATCGGCGCCCATCCGTCGGGCCTGATCGGTGAGGACCCCAAGGGCATCCCCAACAACCTGGTGCCTTATGTCGCGCAGGTTGCCGTGGGCAAGCTCGAGGCCGTTCAGGTCTTTGGCAACGACTACCCCACCCCCGACGGCACCGGCGTGCGCGATTACATCCATGTGTGCGACCTGGCATCGGGCCATGTGGCCGCCCTCAACTGGATGAACGGCAAGACCGGCGTCGAGATCTTCAACCTGGGCACCGGCACCGGCACCTCGGTGCTCGAGGTCGTCGCCGCCTTCTCCAAGGCCTGCGGCAAGGAGCTGCCCTACGTGATTCGCGAGCGCCGTGCCGGCGATATCGCCGCCAACTGGTGCGACGCTTCCAAGGCCGAGCGCATGATGGGTTGGAAGGCACAGTACGACATCGCGGACATGTGCCGCGATAGCTGGAACTGGCAGAGCCACAACCCCAACGGCTTCGCCGACGCCGAGTAGCAAAAACCTACATACCGTTCTTGCCCCGATCTCACGATGTGAGACCGGGGCTTTTTCATGGCATGTAACCATTCGCCGAAAATCGACCAACTTTTTTATCTTGCCTATACATGTTTAAACAACATGTATACAATAGGTGTATCGAATCAGGACATCGGAGGCGGACTGCACACCCATCGGCAGGCCGACCCCACAACAAGAAGGATAGAAGACGGCCTTGCCGGTTGCGAACTCGTTGGTGGCGTCGTCGCCGGTCTTGGAGACAAGCTGCGAAGGATCGCAGGTGGAGTCGGTGATGTACAGGTCGAAGATCTGCTTAAAGTTGTCGAGATACTCGCCCTTAATCTCGTCATCCTCCTGGTTGTGCTCCTTCTCAAACTCGTAGTAGAGCGGGAGGTTGGCGGGGTGGGTGGTGTAGCGCCAGCTGGAGGAGTCATCCATGCCGGCGGAAGTGAAGGCACCGTCAACGCCAAGCTCGTCCTTGCGGGCCTGAATGTCATCGGCGCAAGCCTTCAGCTTGTCGAAGGAGTTGATGTCCTCGGCCTTGTAGCCGGCCTTCTCGAGGAGCTGCTTGTTGTAGATGATGCCGTAGCTCTCCTGGACCCAGTCGATACCTAGATCCTTGCCGTCGGACTGCAGAGCCAGGGAGTCGTCGACGAGCTCACCGCGGACCTTGGTATCGGACAGGTCGGCGCAGTAGTCCTTTCAGTTCTTAAGACCGGTGGGCCCGTTGACCTGGAACAGGGTCGGAGCGGAGCTCTTGGACATCTCGGACTTGAGCTTCTCCTCGTAGGTGTTGGAGGCGGCGGTCACGATCTTGACCTCGACGCCCTTCTCCTCCTTGTACGCCTTGGCGATCTCCTTCCACTCCTTGTCGACCTCGGGCTTGAATTGGAGGAAGTAGACCTCGGCAGCGTCACCAGAAGCAGAGGAGCCGGAGCCGGCGGAGCCACCGCAGCCCACGAGACCCAGGCCAAAGACCGTGGCGGCGCCCTTTGCCGCCGCCTTCGGAGATTGGTTCGGGGACTTTGCCCCTTTTTCTGATTTGTGCAATACGCTGTTTGCCTAGTTGTCTGAACAAGTATTAATAGAGCGGTAGAAAAACTTCGGTGAACGGTTCTTGATACATTCGTACTTGACAAATATTGTCTAAACAATTAAAGCGCCTCGTGCGGCCGATATCCCATCGACCGCACGGGGCGCTTCATATCGAAACGCAAGCTTATGCGTCTGTTACCTATCGCTTGGAATTGACGCGGTAATGGAAGATCTCGGGGTGTGTGCGAGCATGCGTCACCTCGAACAAGATGCCATCCGATGTGTACGACTGACTCTCCATGACGGCAACGCAGTTGTATTTGCCGAGGTCAAGATAGCTGCAGTCTTCATCGTTGGCGAGCTCGACACTCACCATGCGGCGACTCGCCATCACTTTGATGCCGCGCTTGTGCTCCAGATAGTCGTAGATAGATTCTGCCGCGATCTCGGGGGTCAGACCCTTGGCAATCGACTCCAAAAAGTAGCCATGGTCCACTTGGCGCGCGCTGCCGTTGAGGCTTCGGACACGCACTACGCGAATCAGCTCCTCGCCCACCTTAAAGCCCAGGCGACGAGAGAGCTGCTCGGTGCAGACCAGATGTTCAAAGGACTTAACGTCCGTCGATGCAACGGCATTGTTGCGCTTTGCAAATTCGCCAAACGACTCGACTTCCTCGAGTGCGCCCAACATGTCGGTTTCGCCCTTGAGCCAAATAACGCGCACGCCCTTGCCGTGTATGGGCTGCACAAACATCTCGTCGGCCAGCATGCTCAAGGCGCGGCGGACGGTATTGCGCGTGCAGCCAAATTCCGCAGTCAGCTCGGCTTCGGTTGGCAGCATCTCCTGAAACGCATAGGTCCCGTCAATGATGCGCGAACGGATCTCGCGGTAGATTCCTTCGTAAATCGCTTTTGGCATGGCTTCACCTCTAATGAATATGTATGGCTAGGCACGATAGCATTTCTTGGGGTTGTTTAAACCGTCTATCGGCAAAGCACGGATTATTTACCGTCGACGGTTCCCCCGGCACCCAAATCGGACCGAACCAAAACCGTCAATGCGGCAAGCAGCCAGTCCTCTACAATGAGTTCATTGTTTAAACGTTCTTGCTCGCACAGCATGTTGCATCCGGAAGGCATATTATGCTGCAGAAAATCCAACGCTTTGGCGGGGCAATGTTCGCGCCCGCCATGCTGTTTTCCATATCGGGCCTTATGGTCGGCGTCTCCGCCCTCGCAACGTCTGCGGTCATCGTCGGCAACCTCGCCGTATACGGAACCCCTTGGTATGTTTTTGGGCTATCATCCAGCGCGGCTCGTGGACGGTCTTTAAACGCCTCCCGCTGCTTTTTGCCGTAGCGCTGCCCATCGGCCTTGTCCAAAAGCAACCGGCGCGCTGCTGCTTCGAGGCACTCGTGGCCTATTTTGCCTATTGCTTTTTTTAAGCGAGATCATTAAGCTGAGCGGCGACAACCTTGGACTTAAGTACCCGTCGTCTTTGACCTCCGCCAGCGGCATCACCATCATCGACGGCATCAAGACGCTCGACACCGGCATTAAAATTCTTATGTCCACACCGCTCGCCAACCGCATCGCCCAAGATGAAGAGCTTGGGCCTCTGCTCTGCCTCAACGAGCTCGAACTCGAGGTCACGGAAATCTCGCCTCGCGAGTGCACCAAACGGGCCGGAATCAAGGCCGTGCTTGACGCCCTGGGGCCAGATCACGGCACTGTGTACGGCATCGGCGACGCAAGCAACGACATCGCCCTCATGGAGGCGGTCGATGTTGGCGTCGCCATGGGCAACGCGCCGGACTTCCTCAAGGAAAAGGCCGACTACGTCACCGACAGCTTCGACCACGACGGCGTCGTCACCGCGCTCGAGCACTTTGGACTTATCTAGCCGCGCCTCTTGCCGCATTTGCGACAACATGGCTCAATCGTCTTCAACCGCCGCGCTCGATGCCCTAATGTGGCAATATGTTGTCTGCATAACGCAACGATGCAACCTAAGAAAGAATGCGAGAACCCGTGTCCAGTCCGTTTACCAGCTTTTTAGCCCAGCATTTTGACCAGATTAACGACTATCTGGCCACGTTCTTTGACGGACAGGCGACCTCTGCCGATATCGAGCGCTACCTGTATGGCCCGCTCTCGGCATTTACGGCCAATGCCGGCAAGCGCCACCGCCCGCTCATCTGCATGCTCGCCGCCACCGCGGTAGGCGGCAGCTTTGAGAGCGCCCGAAGCGCGGCGGCGGCCATCGAGCACTTTCAGTCGGGAGCGCTTATCCATGACGACATCGCCGACAACGGCCAGCTGCGCCGCGGCAAGCCCTGTATGCACCTTACCGAGGGTACGGGACTTGCCATCAACTGCGGCGACCTAGCGCTCACCATGGTTACCAAGACGGTTCTCGACGACCCCACGCTCGAGGCAGACGTGAAGCTCCGCGTGCTCCACGAGCTCACCGAGATGATCGTTCGCACCATCGAGGGTCAGGCGCTCGACCTGGGCTGGGTCCGCGATGGGCGCTTTGACATCTCGGTCGACGATTATCTGGACATGGCGACGCACAAGACCGCGTACTACAGCGGAGCCACGCCACTTGCCGCCGGAGCCATTATCGGTGGCGGCAGCGAAGACCAGATTGAGGCGCTGCGTGCCTTTGGCCTGCACACGGGCCTTGCCTTTCAGATCCAAGATGATCTGCTCAACCTTATTGGCGCCAAGGAGGCCGCCAACAAGGACTTCCGCACCGATATCACAGAGGGCAAGCGCACGCTCGTCGCCGTGCATGCCCTGTCAGACGAGCGTTATCACGACGAAGTCGAGGCAATCCTTTCCTCGGGCACCGAGGACCCCGCGCAACTCGCACGCGCCGTGGAGATCTTCCAGCAGACCGGCTCTGTCGATTTCGCCCATAACTACGCACTCAACCTGACTGCCAAGGCCAAGGCCGCTATCGAAGGCGCCGAGCTCGACCCGCATGCACGCGAGCTGTTCGACTCTATGGCAGATTTCTTTGTGGAGCGCCTTAACTAGCGGGGGTTATAAAACCTGTCAGCAGCGCATTTGGGTACAACTTGCTACACTGTTGAGTGCATGTTTATGCAACCCTTTGCGTTGTCTATCCGACACACGCTTAAATAGTACGAATGGTACGCCGAAAGGGGCTCGTTCATGGAACCTATCACAACGGGCATGCAGGGAGCAGCCGTCGAGGACGTCCAGTCCCGCCTTCTGCAGCTCGGCTATACAATCGATGACGCCGAGGTCGCCGATAAGCGCTTTGGCACCACCACCGAGCAGGCTGTTGGCACCTTTAGGCTCGACAGCGGCCTTGCCGCTGGCTACGCCGTCGATATCCCCTGTTGGAGCGCCCTGGTAGACGCCTCGTATAAGCTGGGCGACCGCACGCTTTATCTGCGCATGCCCAATTTCCATGGTGCCGACGTTCGGGCCCTGCAGAGGGCACTCAACGTTTTGGGTTTTGCCTGCGGTGAGGACGACGGCTACTTTGGCCCGCACACCGAGGCGGCCTTGCAGCAGTTCCAAGAAAATGTCGGCCTGTTTGCCGACGGCATGGCATTCCAGGATACCTACGCCTATATCAACCGTCTGCATCACGTGTGGGAGGGCAAACCCTCGGTTACCGAGGCCGAGTCGCGCATCGGCTTTGCCCGCGCCGCCAACGTGCTCGAGCGCTTCCAGATTGCCGTTATCGGTGAGGACCCCATCGCACGCAGCGTTGCATCGCGCATGTGGAACATCGCCACGGCGACGACCGACAACAGCGGCATGATGCTTTGCGATTCCGAGGTTCCGACCGACGTGGACCTGGTACTCGAGATCGCAAGCGATGAGCTGCCCGCAGATGCAGCGCCGCGCGCCACGATCGCCCTTGCCGAATGTCACAACCTGGCGCAGCGCATCCGCACTGCCAATATCGCCGCGCAACAAAAGCCCGCGCGCATCCGCATTGAGCTCACGGGCATGACGCGCTACAACGGAACCTTCACCGCAAGCGATGCACAGACACTCGCCGTACGCCTGCTCGATGGCGTTTGCGATGCCCTCGCAGATTAGGTAAACTAGACAAGCTGCTTTTGGGCAGCACCACACATTGGGACGTAGTTCAACGGTAGAACTCCGGTTTTTGGTGCCGGCTGTTGGGGGTTCGAATCCCTCCGTCCCAGCCAAGGTAACTGAGCGCCCCGGGCTTTCATCAGCCCGGGGCGCTTTCTTGTGGGCATGCGGAGGGATTCGAACCCGCAAGGGTGCGGAGCTGAGGAAACGCGAAGCGTTTTCCAGCGCAGCACGCAAGGAGCGGAGCGACGCAGCGGGGCGCGGCCGCCGGCAGGCGGACGCGGAATCCCTCCGTCCCATATCAACAACGGGCTCTCCGTATCTCAACCGGCACTTGGGGACGTTCCCAAAGTGCCGGCACTAAAGGAACGTCCCCAAGTGCCGGCTCATCCACCCTCAAAAGACAGACACCCCAAGCCCGAAAGGACCAAGAGCGCCTTACATCAAGAAATATCAGCCCCGTTCCGAAAAGCGAGCCGTCATCTACAAAATGGCGCGTGGCCCCGGCGGGCCGGGCATTAAGTTTGTCGCGAGTTCCGCACGCAAAGAAGGCCACTTAATGTGGCCTTCGTCTTGCGCAGGACTGTAGAGCAGCAAACTTAATGCCCGGCCCGCCGGGGCCACGCGTCCCTAATTGTTCAGCATGCGGTCGAAGCTTCCCGAGTCGCCATCCCGATAGTCGGCGGTCATCAGAATCTCCTGAGGAATGCGACCTCCCTCGCGCAGCACATTGCGGAACTGTACGCGCGTGACCATAGGCAGATCCTTGATCGTCGCCGCCAAATTCTGCGGCACACCCTGATTGGCAGCCGCAGGCTCGCACTCGCCGCCAGCTTTCACGCGACGCTTGTGCTCGGCGAGCATGGCACGATACATGCCGGCATGCAAGCGAATCTCAACCACATTGGCATTGCGGGCCTGCTCGACGATGCGCGCACCCTCTCGGTCGATATCGCCCACGTAGTAGACATAGTTAAAGCGATAGCCGATCTCGGCCAGATAATCATCCAGTGCGTGCGAGACGCTCGCCTTGCAGCCACCGCCAAAGATCACGCCACCCACCTTGGTGCCAAAAAGCTTAGCGTGCTTGCGGCCGCGCAAGAGCTTGACGATCTCGTCATAGGTGTCTAGGTTCTCGACCATAATGAACGGCTTGTCGGCGCCCAGCGTAAAGAAACCCGTAAAGTGCACGGGGCGGTTGGGGGCGACCTTAATCGCCTGCATGCTGATACCCTTTTCGGTCATACGCCGAATCAAGCGCTCGCCGTGCTTGCCGTCAAAGGCCTTCTCATCGTTAAAAATCTGGTAGGCGCGCTGGCGACGCGAGGCGACCGGCGTGTCGGCGCCGCGATTCTGCTCAATCCAAGCCTGGATGGTCGCAATCTCCTCGGCAATCTTGCGGTTGGAAATCTCGTTGTGCTGAGTGCGCTGCGAAACCTTTTTGCCGTCCTTGCCCTCAACCTTAACGATTTGAGTCTGTTGCTCCTTAATCTTGGAGAGTGCAGCAGGCGTGGGAACGACCTTGAGCAGCTGCCTGCCCAGGACACGGGCCAGAGCAAACGCCGAAACCTCGCCATGAGCGGTCGACTCAGGCTGCTGGGCGGTCGCATCGTTTGCAGTCGGTTTGGGCTGCGTCTGGGATTTGCACTTGGAATCTGTCCGAGTATTGCGCTCTTGCTTTGGCGCGGACGAGCCCTTTTGCGAACGCTCAGGCTTGCCCCCCTTTACTGGCTGGCGCTTGGGCTGCTCCGCCGGGATCTCAGCCTTCGCATCCTTGTTTTGCCCCGCTGCCTGCTCGGCCACGGATTCGGCATTTGAGCCACGGCCGCCACGGTGACGACGACGGCGAGGCTTGCTCGAAGCGCTCTCCCCCGCTTTCTCGCCCGCAGACTGCTGGCCTCGGGGCTCGACATCGCCCGCAGGCCGCGGCTCAACAGGCTTCTGTTCACGGACCATCGACTCGGCAGCCTTCTCAGCCTTCTCCGCTGGTGCAGCGGGAGCCTGGTCGGTCTTTTCTTGACGCCTTGCGGGATACGCACGGCCCATAAAGCCGCGTCCGGGACGGCATGAACCCGGAGCCTTCTTGACGGGCTCCTCGGGTGCACCAGCAGCCTCGACGGACTCCTGAACGTCGCACACAACACCTCCCTGCTCGGCCTTAAAGTGAGCACCGCGGCGACGCTTGGGCTCCTGGACCTCAGCGGCGCACTGCGGCTCGGCAACAGCCTCATCCTCGACGAGCTCGACATCCGTAGCATCCTTTTGAGCCACGGCGCGACGGAAGCGCTCCTGCTGGGCACGGCGCTGCGCATCGCGTTTACCGCCCCCGCCAAAACCGCCGCGGCCCGCCTTGGCCGTAAAGGCGCGAACGACGCTCTCGTCAAGCAGCTCATCGGTGTCGACGTTCTCGCGCGGAGCCGTTTCCACCGCAGCAGGCGCCTCGACAACGTCCTCGACGGCCTCTTCGGCAGCCTCGGCAGGCTGCTCCTGGACATCGCGAATCTCGGCATTAATGGTATAGAACGCTGGGCGCCCGTTAATGCCGCTGCCCTCGATCTTGGTAACAATCTTTGCCGCGATAAGCTCATCGCGCATCGCCTTGGTGTCACATTCCTTATCGACGGAACGGAAAATCTGTGCCAGCGCGCTCGACTTGATCTTGAGCGCCTTGCGGCAGAGCAGGTCGTAGGCAACCAGCTTGGCACGCTCGGCAGAAAGCGACGTCTGGCTGCTCAGACGCTCAGCCAGGGCATCGACGTTGTTTTGGTTATCGGAATATACCGTCTTGGCCACGGGGCCCCTTTCATATGTACACATATACGTCTATATGGTACAACGCACGCCCCTATCCACGCAAAACATCTGCGAGAACACCCGGGCACACTAGCTTTTGCAAGGAAAAAAGGCCGAGCCCGCGCAGTTGCGGACCCGGCCTTTCCGAGTCATATAGATGTGACGTTCAATCCCTTAGGTCGATTAGGCCTTGGCGGCCTCGGCGCCTGCGGGAGCCTCAGCAGCAGCCGCGCGACCATACTCGGCCTTGCCCATCTCGGACCACTCGGGCTCCTCGTCGGGCATGGAACCGGCCTCCTTGCCGAAGAGTTCCTTGAGGCAGTTGACGGCAACGATGAGGCCCAGGACCATCAGCAGGACGGCAAAGACGAGCTGCAGGCCCTTGGTGGCGGCGACGGAGACTGCGGCCGTAGTGGCGGTAGCCGGGATGGTACCGAAGAAGCCGTAGGCCTGGACGGCGGTCATGCAGCCCATAGCACTCTGGACCAGCGAGGTGAAGGTGCAGCAGAGCAGGAAGGCGACGGGCACGTAGAGCATCCAGCCCTTGCGACCGGTGCACTTGCAGAACACGGCAAGGGTGATCATGGTCATACCGCCGAGCAGCTGGTTGGAAGCACCAAAGAGCGGCCAGATGTTGGCATAGCCGCCAAAGGCGAGGGCGAGGCCGGGGAGCAGGGTGATAACCGTGGCGAACCAGGGGTTGCCGAGGACCTTCATGTAACCGGCCTTGGACTCGATGGCCAGGGCGTCGTTGGTCTGGGCAAAGAACTCGGAGAACGAGGTGCGGGCGATGCGGGCGACGGCGTCGAGCGAGGTCAGGGCCAGAGCGGAGACGTTCATGGTCATAAAGACGGTAGCAAGCGTGCCGTCAACGCCGAAGGCCTGCATACCGCGAGAAATGCCAGCAGCGAAGATCTGGAACGGGGTGGAAGCGACGCCGGCGTTGAGGGCGCCGGTACCGGCAGTGTTCATGTCGGAGAACATGATGCCGGCGACGATGATGGCGAGGATGCCGACAAAGGACTCGACGATCATGGCGCCAAAACCGACCTTGACGGCGTCCTGCTCCTTCTCGACCTGCTTGGAAGAGGTGCCCGAAGAAACGAGGCTGTGGAAACCGGAGAGAGCGCCGCAGGCAACGGAGACAAACAGGACCGGGAACATCATGCCCGAGGCATTGCTAAAGCCGGTGAAAACCGGAGCGGTGATGGTGGCCTGGCCGTTAACGCCCAGGACGACGATGCCGAGGACAGCACAGACAATCATGACGATCATCATGATGGAAGTGAGGTAGTCGCGAGGGGTCTTGAGCATCTGGATGGGCATGGCACCGGCAAAGACCAGGTAGACCATGACGACGGCGAACCACTGGAACTTGTCCAGGTAAACCGGGAACTGCATACCGACGGCGAACATGAGGACCATGAGCACCACGCCGGTGACGAACTCGGCAGCGCCGGTGAGGTTGAACTTCTTCTGAGCCCAACCAAAGGCCATGGCGACGAAGGTGAACAGGATGGAGATGGTGCCAGCGCAGCCAGCGGCATAGGACTTGGTGAAGTCGATGGCACCGGTGGCAGCGCCAGAGGCGTCAACGACCGGGGTGAACATGAACGTCTTGCAGACCATGTCGGTAAAAGCGGCGATGACGATGATGCAGAACAGCCAGCAGAACAGCAGGAACAGGCGACGGCCGGTCTTGCCGATGTACTTCTCGATGAGCTGAGCCAAGGACTTGCCGTTGTTCTTCATCGAAGCGTACAGGGCGCCAAAGTCGTGAACGGCGCCAAAGAAGATGCCGCCGACGAGGACCCAGAGCACGACGGGCAGCCAGCCGAAGGCCATGGCGACGATCGTACCCGTAACAGGGCCAGCACCGCAGATCGAGCTGAACTGATGCGAGAACGCGGTGAAGGCGGAGACGGGCGAGAAGCTCTTGCCGTCCTTCATGCGCTTGGCAGGCGTGAGAGCCTCTTTATCAACGCCCCACTTGTTAGCCAGCCAGCGGCCGTAGCCCAGATAGCCGCAGGTGAGCACCGCTGCGGCCACAACCATGAGCAAAACTCCGTTCATTACATTTCCTCCTCTAAAAAGAACTTCCTAGACATAAAAAATGAGGGCCGTCGGTTGCGCTCGACGGCCCTCATCTTCATCAGCCGCCCGTTATCGTACGGGCTAGCTGTATGTGCTAACCCGCATCAGATAATTACTACGCTGATAATGTTTAGCTGATGCGTGAACATGTCTAAGAAATCCTCTTCAATCATGATGCGAACGATCCGTGCGTGTTCACATCCCCCAGTGGATGAAAAGGAGTATGAAACTTTAGTTGCCTAAAGTCAACGCAAATATGTAATGAATTTTCAACTTTATTTGAATTTCTCGGTATAAAACGTCACTGACCTCGGACTTTACCGAACGACAGTTTTTGCTTGAGAGATGCTCCTCGGGGGCGGGGCGGGCGCCTGCCGCCATATGTGAACTTTCCTGCTCGGACAGTCCTGCTCACGACGGAGGCCACATTAAGTGGCCTCCTGTTCGTGCGGAACTCGCGATAAAGTTCACATATGGCGGCAGGCGCCCGCCCCGCCCCCGAGGAGTTCCCATCCCAAATCTCAACTCTGTTATCATAATTACGATAATATCCTGATAGCTCAGGAGGTACTGTGAATATTAGGCCAGTCTCAGATCTTAGAAATCACTACCCGGATGTTGAACGCGAAGTCGAACAGGAGGGTCCGGTTTTTCTAACTAAAAACGGGCGGGGCTCTATGGTCGTCATGAGCTTTGAGCAGTACAAGTCACTGAGCAATACAATCGAGAGCGCACTTGATGCCGCTGATCGTCAGGCTGCCAGCATGCAACTTCGCTATACACACGACGATGTCTTTGGCTCTGTCAGAAAAATGCTCGACGGCGGTCTCGCTGAACAGGCACTATAAGCTCCGCTATCTTCCCCTATTTTGGAAGGACCTCAGCCAAGCAGCGTCATATATCGCCTTTGATCTCAATAACCCCGCTGCAGCACATAGGCTTGTCGACAATGTTGAAGCAGGCATACTCGAGCATCTCAAGAATCCAACCATGTCACCAACACACCCTTCGATAAGAAGACGGTTGCACCCGTATTACCGCTTCTACGTTGGCAACTACATGTTTTTTATGTCGTCATCGACGACGTCATGGAAGTCCGCCGACTGCTATATAAAAGCCGAGATATTGAGTCGATTATCAGGTAGGTTTCTTTCAGCTAAAGCACGCCGTAAATTCGACGCAGGCCGGCTAACCTTGCTGGACGTTGTCGACGCCGATCCAGCTCAGTAGCTGCATCGATACAGAAAGGTCCCCGACCGGAGGGGCCGGATATAAGGTTTATCGCGAGTTCCGCACGCAAAGAAGGCCACTTAATGTGGCCTTCGTCTTGCGCAGGACTGTAGAGCAGGAAACCTTATATCCGGCCCCTCCGGTCGGGGACCGCACCCATACGACTACAGCGTCATGTTTGGATCGGCGTCGACGTCGAACGGCGAGATTTCACCTCGGTCGAATATGCGGCGAGCGACCTCCGCAATCATGGCGGCGTTGTCAGTACAGGCCGAGAGAGGCGGCACCGTTACGCGAATCCCCTGACGCCCGAGTTTCTTAATCATCATCTCGCGCAGATGCGGGTTGGCCGAGACGCCGCCGCCGATGCAATACTCCTTGCACCCGGTGGCGTGCAGGGCGTTCTTGGCCTTCTTGTACTGCACGTCAAAGACCGCCGCCTCAAACGAGGCCGCAAGGTCGGGCAGGTGAATCGTGCGCCCAGCCTTGGTCTCCTGCTCAATATAGAGCGTCACCGCCGTCTTGAGGCCCGAAAGCGAGAATCGATAGTCTCCCCTGCTGTTAAGCGCACGGGGAAAATCGATCGCGCGGGGATTGCCCGTCTCGGCGAGCTTGGAGATGATGGGACCGCCGGGATAGCCCAGGCCCAGCGCCTTGGCAACCTTGTCGAAGGCTTCGCCCACGGCGTCGTCCAGCGTCTCGCCAAGCACCTCGTAGTCGCCCCATGCCTTTACGTGCACGAGCATGGTGTGCCCACCCGAGACAAGCGTAAAGATAAACGGCGGCTTAAGGTCGGGCTGCGCCAGCAGGTTGGCGAACAGGTGACCCTCCAGATGATTGACGCACACGAGCGGTTTACCGGCAGCATACGCAAAGCCCTTGGCAAAGGCGACGCCCACCACCAGGGCACCCACCAGGCCCGGGCCCTGCGTCACACCCACGGCGGCAAGCTCACTTGGCGCAATCGCTCCGCCCTCAAGGCCAAGCGATACCGCGGCATCTTCAAGCGCCGCATCTACGACACTCACAATCACCTCGACATGCTTGCGCGAGGCGATCTCGGGCACCACGCCACCAAAGCGAGCATGAAAATCAATCTGCGTCGACACCTGGTTGGCCAGCATATTGCCGTCCGCATCGATAATCGCCACAGCCGTCTCGTCGCAAGAGCTCTCGATGGCAAGAACTAGGCGACGGCGCTCGATTTCGGCACGCTCCTCGGCGGTGCGCTCGGGCTCAGGCAGCGGCCAGACGCGCTGCTCGGCAGCCGTTGGCTCGGGCGAGGCATTGTCGAGAGGAAGCACCAGGGGCAGCGACGCCGTCATGACGATGGCATCCTTGCCGACGCCGTAGTAGCCACGGCGACGACCCGCCTCGGTAAAGCCCAAGGCGCTATAGAGCGCAATCGCACCCTCGTTGCCGTCCTCAACCTCAAGCGAAGCAGTGGTGCAGCCGAGCATCTGGGCGTCATAGCTCACGTGCGACATCAGCTTGCGGGCGATGCCCTCGCGACGATGAGCAGGATCAACCGCGACGTCCATAATCTGAACGTCACCGTCGACGACCATGCCGCCGGCAAGTCCCAGCAGCTGACCGTCGTCGTGCGCCACCCACCAGCTACGCGGCGCGGCAACGCCCTCGCCCAGCTCGGACAGGAACATGCCCGGCGTCCACGCCTCGTGTCCGGCGCCTTCAAAGCAGGCGGCCTCCAATGCGCTCGCGCCCTCGGCATCCGCCGCGCCCATGGGACGGAACTGCAGATGGCGGCCGGCGAGCTCCTCGGCAACACCCGTAATCTCGCTCTGGGCGCTCTCGGCAAGCCCAAGGCGCTTGCGCTCATTTTCCTCGGCATCCGAAAGACGCGTGTAGATCGGCAAAACGCGAGCCGGATTACCGTCGCCCGCGGCGTGCGCCATCAGAAGGCCCTCGCCCGAGGGCCACCACAGGTCTCGCTCCACGCAGCGCGCAGTCTCGTCCTCACTCAGCAGCTTGCCATAACGTACGAGACCGTCACCAGTCAGCTTAACCTGGCTCCAGTCCGCGGCCTGGCGCCACTCATCAAGCGCCACGGCGGCTTTGACCACGTGTTCGCGTTCAAACAGACGCTCGGGACCTTCGTCCCCCAGCACGTACAGAGCCGGATACACCTCGCCACGCATGGCGTCGGCAAGAACACCAAGCTTGCCGCGCACGCCAGCCTTCCACGCCGTCCAGGCGCAAGCGTCAAGTGTCGACACGCCCAGCAACGGCACGTTGGCACCGCGCGCCAGACCCTTAGCGGTCGAGATGCCAATGCGAACGCCCGTAAACGAACCCGGGCCGCGTCCAACCACATAACAGCCGACATCGCCGCGATTCAGCCCGGCCTGCGCCAACACGTCATCGACGGTATTCACAAGTTCCACGTTGGCATGGCGACGACACAGATGGTCCCCGCTCACCAGCTTCGCCTCGCCCGTCTGCTCATCAATCCAGCTTGCCGCGCAGGCAAGCATGTCGGTCGAAGTATCGAGCGCCACTACCAGCGCGTTGTCGTTATGCAAGCTCATCTTGTACAGCCTTATCAATCAAATCGAAAAGCTCCGTCGCACGCTCGCCGTGCGCCTCGAGCGCGATCGTTCGCACGTCGCTATCGTCCTCATCGCGCCTAAGCGTCACCGAGAGATACTCATCCGTCAGCTCGTCCTGAAACTGCTCGCCCCATTCCAACAGGCAAGCGCCCTCATAGCCGAGCACGTCAAAAATGCCCGTATCCTCGAGCTCGTAGGCATGCTCCAAGCGGTACAGATCAAAATGGAACAGCGGAATACGCCCCTGGTCGTGAACGGCCATGAGCGCGAACGTAGGACTCGTGACCATATGCTCATCGCCCAAGCCGCGCGAGACGCCCTTGGTAAAGTGGGTCTTTCCCACGCCCAAGCCGCCGGTCAGTATCAGCACATCGCCATTTTCTAGACACGGTGCGACCAACTCGCCAAAATGCTCCGTATCGGCAGTACGAGCCGTTTTGTAGGTACCTAGCCCCAGGCGCTCCAGGGACATATACGCTCCTTATTATTCCGAGGCGCCCTCTGGCGCGGGGTGTCGCACCAGATAGTCGCCCAGCATCTTAAAGTCTTCCTCCAGCAACTCCTGCCACGCCGGATTGCGCAGCGCCGCCGCGGGATGAAACGTCGGCATCACCACAAAGTGCCCCATCTGATGGAACCTGCCGCGCAGCTTGGTAATGCCAATCTCGGTCTTGAGCACAAAGTGCGTTGCGGGATTGCCGAGCGTCACGATGATATCGGGCCAGATGCTTCGAATCTGCTCGCGCAAAAACGGTGAGCAAGCAAGCACTTCCTCGGGACGCGGATTGCGGTTTCCCGGCGGGCGACATTTAAGCACATTGGCGATATAGACATCTTCACGCTTAAGGCCCGCCAGGGACAGAATGCCGTTGAGGTCTTCACCCGCCGCCCCCACAAAGGGCTCGCCCTGTAAATCCTCGTTACGGCCCGGCGCTTCACCAATAAACATCACGCGAGCGCGGGGGTTTCCCACCCCAAACACGATATTGTGGCGCGACTGGTAAAGCTGGCAAAGGCGGCAATCACCCAGGACGGCCTCGATCTCCTCGAGTGCAACTTCGCGCGGCGCCTGATGGCTATGGCCGGGGATGTGCATAACGCCCATAGCGGCCCCTACACGTAGACCTTGTCGAGACGCATGCCAAAGCCGCAGGCGACCTCGTAGTTAATCGTGCCGCGCAGGCGCGCCATCTCATCCATGCTAATCTCGGCATCGCCATCGCGACCGATAATTATCATCTCGTCGCCATGTTCGGCCTCGGGAATCTCGTGAGCCGGGTTGGACTGAATGGCAACCATAAACTGATCCATGCAGATATTTCCGACCTGACGCACGCGCTCACCGCGATACAGCACGTCCATACGATTGGAAAGCGTGCGCGAAAGGCCGTCGGCATATCCGATCGGCAGCGTGCAGATCTGAACGCGTGTGCGCGGTACGCGGTAGGTAAAACCGTAGCCTACGCCCTCGCCCATCGCAGGATGCGCCACGCGCGTCACGCGCGCATGAACGCTCATAACGGGATCAAGCTGCATCACGCGGCCGCTCAGCTCGCACGGCTGCATGCCATACAAGCCAACGCCAGCGCGAATCATATCAAAATGCATCGAGGGGTCGAGCATCGAGGACGGCGTGTTGGCACAGTGCACGATACCGCACTCAAAACCCGCATCCTTAATGGCCTGAACGGCCTCGATAAAGCGCTGGCACTGCAGCTTGTAGTCCCAACCCGATGGTTCGTCGGCCGTGGCAAAGTGCGTAAATACGCCGTCGCACTGAATACCGCGATGGAAATTAATACCGCGGACAAAGTCGAGCACTTGCGTGTAGTGAACGCCGATGCGGTTCATACCCGTCTCGATGGCAAGATGATACTTGCCCACCTTGCCCGCCGCGACGGCACATTCACCATACGCAAGAGCAAAATCGGACGTATAGACCGAGGGCATGATATCGAACTCGAGCAATGAAGGAATAGCCTCGATGGGAGGCTCGCTTAGAATCAGGATGGGCTTGGTGATTCCGCCCTGGCGCAACTCAATACCCTCGCTGACCGTCGCCACGGCAAACATGTCGGCACCGGCCGAATACATGATCTTGGCGCACTCGACGGCTCCATGACCATAAGCATCGGCTTTAACCACGCAGCACAGGCGCTGACGCGGATCTAGCAAGTTCTTATAGGCCCTCGTATTGCGGCGGAGCGCCCCGCGGTCGATCTCGACCCAGGACCAACGCGTCAAATCGGCTTTATTCATGATTAGTCATCCGACCCTTCGTCCATGATTCCCAGATCGTCGAGCGCATCCTTTGCCGCCAATTCCATGGCGGGACCGATCAAGTCGATAAGATCGGTCGCGATAACGCTCTTCTCGCCATACTCCGTCGCCGCAGCAAAGCCGGCATAGCTGTGGAGTGCGACGGCATACGAGTACAGCAGCTCCCAACGGTCCATCTCGTCACGCATGGTCGCAAGCGTTCCTGCAAGGATACCTGCGAGGACATCACCCGAGCCAGCGGTCGCCAACGACGCCGGGCCCGAAAGCGGCAGCAGCACGCGCTCGACGCCGCAAATGGCCGTCGTCGGGCCCTTAGCGATAACAACGAGATTATCGGAACCGGCAGCCCAGACAATCTTTTGAGCAGCGGCAATCGCAGTGCCAAGATCATTGACCTCGTCGCCGGCAACGAGACGCGAAAGCTCGCGATAATGCGGCGTCATAACGAGCGGCTGCTCGCGACGGTACATTTCGGGATTACTGTCGATGCCGTCGATTGCAATCTTGGCAAGGCAGTTGAGCGCATCTGCATCTAGGATAAGCGGCACATCGAGCTCAAGCAGGCCCGAAACGACTTGCATCGATCCGGCAGACGTCGTCATGCCAGGCCCGCACACAACGCAGCTGTACTTCTTAGCAATCTCGCACACTGTCATACGCGCAGCGGCACCAAAAGATCCACGGGAATCAGACGGAATGGCGAAAACGGGAATCGACGGGAGCGCCATACGAATAAGGTTGGCGCACGCATCGGGCGTCGCAACGGCCACATAACCGGCACCAGCACGAGCGGCAGACTTTGCGGCCATGATGGCGGCACCAGGATATTGTGCCGACCCGGCAACGATGAGC
Organism: Collinsella sp. LCP19S3_B11; assembly: GCF_052121915.1. Taxonomy (NCBI): domain Bacteria; kingdom Bacillati; phylum Actinomycetota; class Coriobacteriia; order Coriobacteriales; family Coriobacteriaceae; genus Collinsella; species Collinsella sp. LCP19S3_B11. Next base: position 1,884 of record NZ_JBQKDI010000003.1, on the reverse strand, counting down.
GCAGAGCCGCGCGAATACTTATCGATATTCGTGGGCAGCGGGGCAAAGAAGTCCACCAGATCACCGGGCTCAACGATCTCGGCAGCATGATCGACATCATCGATGACTTCGTCGAGGCGGTCGTACAGACCGCCACACACCAGGTCGCCAGCATACTCCGGACCGTCAGCGCTGTAGAGGCCGATCTTAGGGGCAATCATCGTCACGGTACGCTCGGCACGGATGCAGTCGTCATCCACAACGCCCGTCTCGGCATTCAGGCCCGAGGGAACATCGATAGAAACAACGTGATCGGCGCACTCGTTAACCGTAGGAATCCAAATAGAAAACGGCGCACGAAGGTTGCCGTGAAAACCGGTACCAAAAATAGCATCGACCACGACATCCGCTTTGTTAATGAGAACCTCTAGCTCGTCTCGCGAAGGCCCAACGCACACATGAACGTCGCGACCGGCGGTGCGACGGGCAACGTGACGAGCAAGGGCAGCAGGAATCTCATCCGGCTCAACTGGAGAAACGATATCAACATCAACGCCCTTATGGGTCAGGATATCCGCAGCGACCCAACCATCACCGCCGTTATTGCCAAAGCCGACCAGCACAAGAACGCGATCAGGGTTGAGCTTTAAAATCTCGTTGGCGGCAAATTCACCTGCCAACTCCATGAGCTCGGCCTTCGAGGTGCCCTCGCGCTCGATGATATCCTCGAGGCGAACGACTTCCTCGGTACTCAAAACCGGTTTCATCTATGCTCCTTGCGTATCTTGCGGATTATCAATCAAATGCTCCGACAAAGCAGATTGTTGCAGCTGTTCAAGCTCATCCAATACAGAACGAGCCTCTTTAAATGTCTGGGCAACGCGCTCCTTGGTGCTCATTTTTTCTTCCTTAGGCTTAGGTCGAGCATCCTCGGTGATCGCGATGGCATTAGCGACAGCCAAGTCACCCGTAAGGGTAATAGAAAGAGCAACCTCGACAACACCCAAATCCTGGGCGATTTCGAGAGCGCGACCAGAAAGCAGAGCCTTTGGCTTGCCGAGCCTATCGCGTGTTACGGAAACGTCCTTACGTCCAACGCCCTGACTAAACCCCGTTCCAAGTGCCTTAAGTACCGCTTCGCGAGAGGCAAAGCGGCTGGCATAATGAGCGGCAGGGCGAGACGACGCATCGCAATACGCACGCTCTTCATCGGTAAACACGCGCCGGGCAAACGAGGGCGTCTTCTCAAGGATTGATTTCATTCGGGAAATCTCGACGATATCAACGCCGATACCAGCTTCAGCCATGTTCACCTCCATGCTACACAGACTACGATATTGTAGCCCGTTCAAAGAAGATGCGACAAACGAGGGTTATAAAACACAGCTACTATGTGAGACAAATTGCCTGAGAAACGAAAAAGGGGGAGGCCGCGAGGCCTCCCCCTTCTCAGTCCAAGCGCACGGCTCGGTGCCGTCCACCGGTCAGCGGCGCCCTGGCCTCCCACGGGCTGGCCCCGCAGTACTCTCGGCGCGATGGGGCTTAGCTTCCGGGTTCGGAACGGGACCGGGCGTGCCCCCCATGCTCTGGCCGCTGACCGGTGGGCGGCGCCCACCGTTACGGTGCCCGGGTGTCTCATACACGTGCCCTGGGGGCCGCATGGCGCATAGGGGGGAGTGACTCGGGGGCATCCTCGTGCCCGGACCGCGCGTGAGCGCTCAGTCCCGCGGGCCGCGAGGTGCGGTTCCGGAAGAGCTCGGGCGATTAGTGCGGCTCGGCTGAGGGCGTCGCCGCCCTTGCACCTGCCGTCTATCGACCAGGTAGTCTACCTGGGCCCTTACCGGAAGGAGAACTAATCCCTGGAACGGCTTCCCGCTTAGATGCCTTCAGCGGTTATCCGCGCCG